>JAKBFV010000004.1 GCA_021833365.1 Pseudomonadota bacterium
CTGGCCGAGTGTCTGGATGGACGGCTTGACGCGAGATCATCTCCCGCAATTCTTCTTGGCCGTGCTACGGCCCCCGCATAGGCGAAGTACGTCCGTTGATCACTACGTGGAGGCCAACGGCGGGATCAAGCCGCCCGCGGTGGCGACAAAAATGCCCATCAGACGGTGAAAAGCGACACCGTAAGGGCCAGGCGTCATATCATGTCGTGTGGCAGGGTCAAGCGGCTTTAGGGCTGCGGCGCCGAGGCGTAACATCCCAGTCAAAGGTGAGTAGCAAGAGAGCGCAGAGCATTCACTGAGACGGGACATGCTCCCGCGTGAGGTTTGTCATGTTGGACAAAGCAACATTAAAAAGTTACTACCAGGCCATGATTGCGCACGGGCCTCGTAACGAAGCTCTGGAACAGCTCATCGATGGTATCCAGGCCAATGAATGCGTCATTTCCGTACAAATGCAGGCCCTGCATCTCCTGATGGCCTATGAGACCGAACGTCGTCAAAATGAACCCACCGACGATATCAGTTGTTGGATTCTCAACAAGACCATCAATCTGATCTGCGGCCAGACTGAAGAAGATGAGATTTTAGAAAATCCGGAAACGATCTTCCGGCGGTCTTTGATGGCATCTCAAAGTATGTTGGAGACAGTAAGGTGGACCCGTCAGTCAAGATAGTTTTTCACCGAGTTTAAGCGCTCTCCACGACTTCATGCGCAACGGAAAGGCGCTGCCCACTGTCGGCGGAGCGTCTTGCTGCTGACCGTATTGGTCTACAAGCTTCGCGCCGCCGCCGCTCGACTCTGCATACACCTTGTCGGGCGCCCGATAGTCAGGCCTACATGAATTTTCGCTGTGCACCGCCCCAACGGCACTCCACGAACCTCATTGAGTGGCTGAACGGGCCGCACCGACGTGGTGGGGATCTTCCCCAATGAGGCCGCCATCATCCGTCTCATCGAGGCGATACTCCTGGAGCAAAACGACGAGTGGGCCGCGTAATGGGCGCGCTCTATGACGCTGGAAACCATGGCTCCTTTGAGCGATGATGCGATGGTCACATTGCCCACCAGGCAGCCTGCCAGGAACAGGCGCGCGATAATCGCTGCCCGTGTCCGTCCTGCAGGAGCAGGTCGCGGCAGGGCGTGCAGGAGGAGCGGCAGGCTATGCAGACGCAGGAATCAGCCGGATTTACCACGCAGGATGGTGTCTGGCTGGATGTGCGCATCATCCGTCCGCCGCACAGTGTCGCCACCTTGGTGATCTGGCCCTGCATGGGGGGTGTCACCGCGATGCTGCAGGTGCCGGTGGCGACCTTGCTGGCGCTGGGGTTCAGTCTCATCTTTTATCATCCGCGCGGACACGGCCGTTCTGAGGGCGCCATGGGACTGACAGCGGCGGTGGCTGATCTCGTCGCGCTGGTGCAGGCGCGGGTACCGACGCAGCACGCCCTGTTTCTCCTCGGACACAGCGCTGGCGCGCAGGGGTGTCTGCGTTTTGCGGCGCAGCAGCGCCCGGTGCAGCGTCTCTTTTTGCTGGCGCCGGTCCTCGATACGCGCGCCTCCATCCTCGCCCTGTACGAGCACGGCAGCAGCCATGAACTCGCCCAGGCCCTGTCGCCTTACAGCACGGCAACGACAGCCTTGTCGGCCCTCCTCGCTGATCCTGACTGGCTCGATCCTTCGATCTGGCAGGAGCGCGGTGATCGCCAGCGTCTCAATGCCAGCTCGCGGCGCTTCGCCGTCGGCGACTTCATGCAGGACATGTTCGTCCAAGGTCATCGCGCTGACACCGCCCTGCGCACCGTCGCGGCGCGGGTGAGCGTCATGCTGGCGGTGCGCGATACCTGGCAGCCAGCGACGACGCTGCCCTTGCTGCAAGAGGCCGAGGTCCACGCCTTCAGCCTGCTCAGTGCTGGTGACCACTTTTTTCAGGGGGCCTGGGGTGATGTCTGGGCGCTGCTGCTGCTCGCCCTCAAAAACGACCCTGGCGCAGCATGACCAGGGTGCAGTCCTCCTGCCAGGGGATGCCGGCGGCATCGAGAGCTGCCTGTGCTTGCGCTGATTCCGTGCCGGGATTGAAGATGACGCGTCCGGGATGCAGGCGCAGCAAGGCGGGCAGCGACTTCTCCAGAGCCGCAGCGGCGACGTAGAGGGTCAGGGTGTCGATGCGCGCAGCGAGATCGTCGAGGCGGGCGTAGACCGGCATGCCGGCGATCTCGCCGCCGCGCGGATGCACCAATAGGACACGGTGGCCAGCCGCCAGCAGAGCATTCATGGCGCGGTGGGCGAAGCGCTCGGGCTTGGCGCTGGCGCCGAGGATGGCGACGGTCTGGCTCACGATGATACCTCCTGATGGCTCAGATGCTTGAGCAGGACACCCTGCAGATCCTGCAGTTTCAGGGGTTTGCTGAGGAAGTCGTCCATGCCGGCGGCGAGGCAGCGTTCGCGCTCGCCTTCCATGATGTTGGCGGTCAGCGCGATGATGGGGATGGCGCGGGCGCTGGCGGCCAGCTTCTGCAGGCTGCGGATCTCGCGGGTGCAGGCGATGCCATCCATATCGGGCATCTGGCAGTCCATCAAGATGATGTCATAGCGCGCTTGCAGGTAGAGACGCACCGCTTCGATGCCATTGTGCGCCAGATCGACGCTGACACCGAAGCGCTCCAGCATCTTGGTCGCGACCTTCTGATTGACCAGATTGTCTTCGGCGAGCAGAGCGCGCAGACCCGGGCGCAGGGCCAGGGGCATGGGGGCGGGCAAGGTGAGTTCGGCGGTGCTGCTGGTGATGTCAGGAAGCAGGATGCTGCGCAGGGTACGGACGAGAGCATCCTGACGCAGCGGTTTGGACAGGACGCTGGCGAATCCCGCTGCATGCAGACGATGCGCATCAGCGCGCTGATTGGGCGGTGTCAGCAACACGACCTTGCATTCGCGTAAGGCCTTGTCGGAGATGATGAAGCGCCCGAGGGTCAGACCATTGATATCGGGTAGAGCGTAGTCGACCAGCAAGGTCTGCATGGGAATGCCGCGCTGGCGTGCAGCATTGAGCAGACTCAAGGCTTGACGGGCATTGCTCGCTTCCTGGACGAGAGCGCCGCGGCGGGCGAGGATCTCGTGCACGACTTTGCGCTGCAGGGCGCTGGCGTCGACGACCAAGATGCGCAGGTCCGCGAGATTGCGCTCAGGCTCCGTCGCCAGTCCCTGCAGAGGCAGGGTGAGCTCCATCCAGAAGGTCGACCCCTGACCAAACTCGCTGTTGACGCCGACCTGTCCGCCCATCATCTCGGTCAGGGCTTTGCAGATGGCCAGACCGAGACCGGTACCACCGAAACGGCGGGTGGTCGAGGCATCGGCTTGGGTAAAGCGCTGAAACAGGGTGCCGGCCTTGTCGGCGGCGATGCCGATGCCGCTATCGCTGACACTGATGCGCAGACGCACACGCGTGCGCTCGACCTTGAGCGTGCTGACATCGACGAGGACGTGCCCGTGTTCGGTGAATTTCACCGCATTGCTCAGATAGTTGAGCACGATCTGGCGGATGCGACCGGTATCGCCGATCACCAGGCGCGGGCAGGAGGGGTCGTAGCGCAGCATCAGTTCAAGCTTCTTCTGCTGGACCTGCGGCGTCATCAGTTCACAGACTTCCTCGAGGGCGCTGAGCAGATCGAAAGGCAGGGGCTCGATGGTGAGTTTGCCGGCTTCGATCTTGGAGAAGTCGAGAATGTCATTGATGATGGTGAGAAGGCCGAGGCCGGACTGGTAGATGGTGCGCACATAGTCGCGCTGTTCGGCGCTCATCGGCGTTTCACTGAGCAGCTGCGCCATCCCCAGCACACCGTTCATCGGTGTACGGATCTCGTGCGACATGGTGGCAAGAAACTCCGACTTGGCGCGGGTGGCGGCTTCCGCCTGGTCGCGCGCCGCGATGAGCTCACTCTCGGCAGCCTTACGGCTGCTGATGTCGTTGAGTGTGCCGGTGGTGCCGATGGCCCAGCCGGCGTCATTGCGCTGCACCGAGATCCACACGTCCATCCAGCGGATGATGCCGTCGGCGGCGATGAAGCGCACCTCACCACGGGCGGTGTCCATGCTCAGATCGCGCAGGGGGTTGAGCATCTCCTCGAGTTTGGCGCCGTCTTCCGGCGAGACGTGCTCGAGCGCCGAGCGGCCGAGGCTGCTTTCGACGGTATAGCCGGTCATCGTCTCCCAGGCGGGATTGAGAAAGGTCCAATGGCCGCGCACATCGGTTTGAAAGATGACTTCGCGGATGGCCTGGATCACCTGCCGGTGTTGCGCTTCCGAACGCAGGATCTGCTGGCTCTGCTGAAACAGGCGGGTGGCCGACTGGTTGAGGGCGCGGTTGAGAAGACGGATCTCCCGCGTCGAAGTGTCGATGTGGATCTGCGCCTGGCCCTGATAGACGTCGAGGCCTTGCGCGAAGTCGATCAATTGGCGCAGTTGCCGCAGCGGGCGCCCGAGCTGCAGGAAGAAGTAGAGGGCGATGATGGCCGAGAGCAGGAGGGCGGTGCCGATCTGGCTGCGCAGGGCGGCGAGATAGCTGGCTGATTGGCTGGCGGCGTCATAGACCAGCATCACCCAGCCATCGTCACCATAGGACTGCCAGAGGATGAGGTCGTTGGCTTGGCGCTGGATGCTCAGTCCCTGCAGGATGGGCGGGCTGAGGTCGCGGCTGCTGTGCTGCAGATAGGCATGCTGGCCATCGGGATTGATGGCCGCAGCGATGATACGGCCGTGGTTGTCGGTGACGGCGATGCGGCGGACAGGCCCGAATTCGGCGGTGCGCAGACACAGGTTCTGCAGGACGGAGAGCTCGTCATTGGTCATCGCCAGCGAACTTGCGGTGACGAAGCTACCGAGCACGAGATTGGCCTGTTGCGTGGTGCTGGCGTCGTAGATCTCGGTCTGTTTGTCGTAGACCAGCCAGCCGAAGACGAGCAGAGCGGCGAGCAGGGCAAGAAAGCCGATGACCGCCACCTGGCGGCCCAGGGAGCGTGGCAGCAGGCGCCCGAGCAGGGTGCGCCAAAAGCGTGGGGACGATAGGTTCGAAGACTTCATGCTTGCGAGTGTAGCATCTGTGCATCATCGCCCTGGGCGTAGTCAGGCAAATGACGCTCGAGGACGTCGAGCAGGCGATCGGGCGACAAGGGCTTGCTCACCACTTCATCCATGCCCGCCGCCAGGCAGCTCTGACGCTGCTCCCCAGGTGGATGTGCGGTGAAAGCGATGATTGGGGTGCGGGCGTAGCTCGGTAAGATGCGCAAGGCGCGAGTCGTCTGGCGGCCATCCATCTCCGGCATCTCGCAGTCCATGAGCACGAGGTCGAAGACACGCGTTTGCGCTGCCTGCAGAGCCGCCTGACCGCTGCTGACGCCTTGCACCTGACAGCCGAGACGCTCGAGGCTGCGCCGACTGATCAGCAGGTTGACCGGATTGTCATCGACGACCAGTACATGCCAGCCCTCGCGTCGCCGTGCCGTACGCTGCGCTGTACGCTGCCGGCGGTGTTGTTCATGCAGACCGGCGAGGGTGATGAAGTCCGGTGGCGGTGCCGCCTGTAGCCAGGTCAGGGTCGTCGCCAGGTGTTCGGGTCGCAAGGGGCGGCGCAGCAGGGCGCGCGCCTGCAGACGCTGTGCCGTCAGTTCACGCTGCCAGGACCAGTGATCGCTGAGCAGGAGGCAGGGACGGCTGGGATGCATCGGCCAGGGCTGGCGCTCGCAGCTGTCGAAATCACCGATCACGACGTCGACGTCAGCGGCGAGCACGTCGGCGCGTGGCCCGCTGACGACCGCATAGCCAGCTGCGCGCAGTTGTGCGGCGAGCGGCCCTGGCCGCTCTTCGATGAGGCCGAGGCGGAACTCCCCGGGCGCGCGTATGGCCAGCGTCGGCGTCGTGGCGGCGAGCAGGGGCAGGGAGAGACCGAAGACCGACCCCTGCTGTGGCATGCTGTGCACCCAGATGTCCCCACCCATCAGCCGTGCCAGGGAACGGCTGATGACCAGGCCGAGACCACTGCCGCCATATTGGCGATGGATGGCGGCATGGCCCTGGCTGAAGCTGCGAAAAAGCCGCTCGATCTGCGCTTCACTCATGCCGATGCCGGTGTCCTCGACGGTGATCGACAGATGGCAGAGGCCGGCTTCAGAGCGAGTCGCGATGTCGACATGAACCTGGCCCTGGGCGGTGAACTTGATGGCATTGCCGAGCAGGTTGAGCAGAATCTGGCGCAGTCGCTGCGGATCGCCGCACAAGGTGAATTGTGTCTGTGGCGCAAAATGGACGCTGAGATCGAGGCCTTTGTCGCGCGCTTTCGGGCTGAGGATATGGAGGAGGCCATCGACCAATGCCTCGAGATCGAAATCACGGGTCTCCAGCTGCAGATGACCGAGATCGAGGCGGGCAGCGTCGAGGATGTCATTGATCAGGGTGGTGAGCAGCTCACCGGACTGGATCAGCGTGCTGACGTAACCGCGCTGTTCGGCGTCGAGCTTGGTGTCGCCGAGCAGTCGCGCCATGCCGAGCAGCGCATTGAGCGGTGTACGCAGCTCGTGCGAGAGCATGGCGAAGGACTCGGCTTGATGGTGCAGGGCGCTCGCCAGCGCAGTGGCCGATTCGCGAGCTTGTGCCGGCATCTGCACCAGCAGCCAGCGCTGGCGGTGGGCGGGGCGCAGGGAGAGCGAGCAGGACCAGCGCCGGACGCGCAAGCGTTGCCGCAGATACTGCCAGGGGCGGCCGCGCAAACTGCGCGCCAGCCCCAGACACCGCCGCAGCTCGGCGTGATCGGCGATGATGCGGCCGCGCGTATCCAGCGCGATCGCCCACATCGTCGTCTCGTCAGGTGGACCGCTGTGCCGCCTGTGCGTCATGAGCTCCATCCCTGAGCCGGGTGATCGCCGCTTCACCAAGCCCTATCAGTCGAACTTGTCGGTGACGCCGCCGAAAGAGGCGCTCGCCGCCGTCGCCGCATATTTGGCCAGAGCGCCGCGCCGATAGCGTGGCGCTGGCCGCTGCCAACGCGCACGGCGCTGGTTCAGCACGGCGTCGTCGACGAGCAATTCGATGCGTCGTGACTCGGCATCGATATGGATGCGATCACCATTCTCGACGAGAGCGAGCAAGCCCCCTTCAAAGGCTTCCGGCGTGATATGGCCGACGACGAAGCCGTGCGAGCCCCCGGAGAAACGGCCATCAGTGATCAGCGCCACCTCTTTGCCTAAGCCCTTGCCCATGATCGCGGAAGTCGGCGACAGCATCTCGCGCATGCCCGGGCCGCCGCGCGGACCTTCGAAGCGGATGACGACGACGTCACCGGCGCGCACCTCGCCCTCGAGGATGCCGCTCAGTGCGAGTTCCTCGCTGTCATAGACACGTGCCGTGCCGCTGAACTGCAGGCCTTCCTTGCCGGTGATCTTGGCGACAGCGCCTTCACTGGCGAGGTTGCCGCGCAGGATGACCAGGTGCGAGTCTTTTTTCACCGGCTGCGAGAAAGGCCGGATGATGTCCTGCGTTGCAGGGTAGTCGGCGACGTCGGCGAGATTCTCCGCCAGGGTGCGACCGGTGACCGTCAGACAGTCACCGTGCAGCATGCCGGCATCGAGCATGCGCTTCATCAGGGGCTGGATACCGCCGATGGCGACCAGCTCACTCATCATATAGCGTCCGGAGGGGCGCAGATCGGCGAGTACCGGGGTGATGTCGCCGAGGCGGACGAAATCATCGAGGCTGATGTCGACATCGACGGCGTGCGCCATGGCGATGAGATGGAGGACGGCATTGGTCGAACCGGCCAGAGCGATGACGACACGGATGGCATTTTCAAAGGCGCGCTTGGTCATGATGTCGCGCGGCTTGATATCACGGCGCAGCAGTTCGAGGACGGCGGCGCCGGCGCGGTGACAGTCGCTGCTCTTGGCGGCGGAGATGGCGTCCTGGGCGCTGCTGCCGGGTAAGGACATGCCGAGGGCCTCGATCGCCGAGGCCATGGTGTTGGCGGTGTACATGCCGCCACAGGAGCCGGGGCCGGGGATGGCCACTTCCTCGATCTGCGCCACCTGAATGGCATTGAGCTCACCGCGCGCATGCTGCCCCACCGCCTCGAAGACCGAGATGATGTCGGTATGACCTTCGCCGGGGCGGATGGTGCCGCCGTAGACAAAGATCGCCGGGCGGTTGAGGCGCGCCATGCCGATGATGCAGCCGGGCATGTTCTTGTCGCAGCCACCGATGGCGACGATGCCGTCGAAGCCTTCGCAGCCGGCCACCGCCTCGATCGAATCGGCGATGATCTCGCGCGAGACGAGAGAGTACTTCATGCCCTCGGTGCCATTGGCGATGCCGTCCGAGACGGTGATGGTGTTGAAGATGACGGCTTTGCCGCCGGCCTCATTGGCGCCCTGCTCGGCTTCACGGGCCAGGCGGTCGATGTGCATATTGCAGGGCGTCAGCATGGCCCAGGTCGAGGCGATGCCGATCTGCGGTTTTTGGAAGTCTTCGCTTTTGAAGCCGACAGCGCGCAGCATGGCGCGCCCGGGAGCGGCTTCGATGCCATCGACGACCAGGGAAGAGTGTTTGCGAAGATCCTCATTGCTCATGGTTCATTTGCCTTCGTATCCGACGGGAGGGTATGGGCGTCGTCGACCAGGTCCTGCCAGAGCTGCATGACATCGCTCGGCAATTTGGCGTCGACGTATTCAGGACGGTTGACATGGTGCATGAGGTTGCGCACCGAGTAGTAAGGGGCGTCGAGCTGCACCATGTTGTCGATCCAGCGCGGGATCCATCCGCCCGGATCGGCGTAGCCGAGCAACTGGATGTGGATGATGCCATCGGGCTTGGCGGTGAAGGTCCACTCCAGCTCTTCATGGATCATGCGCACCAGATGCGGCTGCTCCGGCAAAGCGTAACGCTCTTCCCAGGTCTTGATGATTACGGCGTGGTGGGCGGGATCGCGATAGGCCTTGCCGTGGATGATGGTGTCGCGGTCACTGACGCCGTAGGGGGCGCGATGGATGATGTAGATCAGATATTCGGTATCGGAGATGCGCTTGAGGACGCGAGCTTCGCCGCAGCGGTAGATCCAGTCACAATAATGATCGAAGTCGGTAAAGATGGCGCCGAGGGCAGGCGCCGAGGTGCGCACGTCAGCCTCGATGCGAAAGGATTTCAGGCGCTGGCCGGGATCCTGTCGCAGATAAGTATGGAGGTTCTCGGTATGGCGCGCCGGTTTCCAGCCACCGGCGAGGATGGCTGCTTCATCACTCGGTGCGTCGGCCATCGTGACGAGGCTGACGAGGGCGAGCAGCAGGCTGAGCGTCAGGCGCAGCAGAAGGTGGTGAGGACGCATGGAGCTGAAATGGCTCTTGGGGAGTGTCGACATGGTTTCAATGCCCTGGGGTTATTGTTCTTGTCATGGCCGGGAGTTTAGAGTTTTTTGCTGAAGACCAGCGAGTTACGCTGCAGATTGTAAAGCGCCTGCCGCGAGGACGGTAGGTCGTCGACGGAAGCCGGGGTGAAGCCGTGCTCGATGAACCAGTGCGCCGTGCGCGTGGTCAGCACGAAGAGACAGCGCAAGCCTTTGATGACGGCACGGCGCTCGAGAAAGTCGAGGAGCTCCGAGCCACGCTCGGACTTGCGGTACAGGGGATGGATGGCGACGCAGGCGATCTCACCACAGGCGGGCAGGCCGCTGTCGACGGGGAGGGGATAGAGGGCGCCGCAGCCGACGATCATGCCGTCACGTTCGATGACGGCAAAATGCTGGATCTCGTTCTCCAGCTTTTCGCGCGAACGACGCACCAGGATGCCCTCATCCTCGAGCGGGCGCAGCAGCTCAAGCAGGCCGCCGATGTCCTCGATCTCGGCATTGCGGATCTCCTCGTAAGGATCCTGGGTGATCAGAGTGCCCGCACCGTCGCGGGTGAAGAGCTCCTGCAGCAGCGCGCCATCGCGCCGGTAGCTGACGATATGGATGCGTCTGACGCCACCACGACAGGCGGCGCGGGCGGCATTGAGATAGCGCAGCAGCTCATTGTCGAGAGGGCGATCGCGCAGATAGCGGTCGACTTCGTTGGGGATCATCTCGCGCAGCAGGTGCGAGTCCTCCTCGAGGCCATCGTACTCCGACAAGCAAATGAGCTTATCGGCCTGCAGGGCCTCCGCGACGCTGACCGCGACATCCTCAGCGAGCAGATTGAAGACCTCGCCGGTGGGCGAGTAGCCCATCGGTCCGAGGATGACGATATGGCGGTTGACCAGCTGCTTTTGAATGGCTTCAGTGTCGACCGAGCGCACCTCGCCGGTGAGGGCGTGATCGATACCGTCGCGCACGCCATAAGGGCGGGCGGTGACGAAGTTGCCGGAGACGGCATCGATGCGCGCGCCATACATGGGAGAGTTGGCCAGTCCCATCGACAGCAGGCCCTCGATCTGGATACGCACCGAACCGACGGCGTCGAGCACGCACCGCAGCGACTCGCGGGTGGTGATGCGCAGGCCGTCATGAAAGGGGGTGTGCAGGCCGTTTTCGATGAGGTTCTCATCGATCTGCGGGCGCGCGCCATGCACCAGGACGAGGTGGATGCCGAGCGAATGCAGCAGGGCGATGTCATGGACGATGTTATGAAAGCTCTCATGCATCACCGCCTCGCCGCCAAAGAGCAGGACAAAGGTCTTACCGCGATGGGCATTGATATAGGGGGCGGAATTGCGGAACCAGTGCACATACTGCTGGCTCATGCTGGCAGGGGCGGAGAGATCATCAGACACGGACAGGCTCGCTCAGATATCGATCAGACCATTCTATGCCCAGAAGCGCGGCCGCGAAAGGCCCCGCTGGTATCGAGGCGGCATCGGTCTTTTTCATGCCAGACAAAAACGCGTGATGAGCGACTGCAGAAGATCTTGCATGGGCACCAGGCTGGCGCACTCGAGGTATTCGTCGGGCTGATGCGCCACGGCGATATTGCCTGGGCCGAGGATGACGGTGTCGAGGTCGAGAGCGCTCAGATAAGGCGCCTCGGTGGCAAAGGCGACGGCGATACCGGCATGGCCGGTGAGCTCCTGGCAGGCGTGCAGAATCGCCGCCTCATCGCGGCAGTGGAAAGCTGGCGTGGCCGCCGACAGGGGGCGCAGGTGCATGTCGACATGATGCTGGTGGCAGGTCGCAAGCAGGCGTGTCTGCAAGTCCTGCAACAGGGCTGTGACCGGCATGCCGGGCAGCGGCCGCAGGTCGAACTGCAGTCGGCACTGGGCACAGATACGGTTGGGATTGTCGCCGCCATGGATGGCGCCGAGATTGAGGGTGGGGACCGGCACCTGGAAGACGTCCTGACGGTAGCGCGCCTGCAGATCGCTGCGAAAATCGAGCAGGGTCGCCAGACAGGCATGCATCGCCTCGAGAGCGCTGCGTCCGAGACCGGGGTCGGAGGAGTGCCCGCTGCGCCCTTGCAGAGAGAGCTCCTGCATGACGATGCCCTTATGCCGGGTCACCGGCCGCAGTCCCGTTGGTTCACCGATGAGGGCCTGATGCAGTCCGTGCACATCGTCGCGCACCAGGGCCTGGGCGCCGCGCATCGAACTCTCCTCGTCACAGGTGGCGAGCAGAACGAGAGGCGCGCGCCAGCGCCGCTGCGGTAGCGTGGCGATGGCGTGCAGGGCGATGGCAAAAAAGCCTTTCATGTCAGCGCTGCCGAGGCCGTAAAGGCGGTCATCGCGGCGGGTCAGACAAAAAGGATCGGAACTCCATCCCTCCCGGTCATAAGGGACGGTGTCGGTGTGGCCGGCGAGCAGCAGGCCCTGCTCACCGGCGCCGAGACGGGCGAGCAGATTGAACTTGCCGGCAGCGACTTCCTGAACCTGGCAGCTGAAACCGAGGGTGCTGCACCATTGCGCCAGAAGCTCGACGACAGCGCGGTTGCTCATGTCGAAAGCGGGATCGACGGAACTCACCGAGGGCAGGGCGACCAGTTCGGCGAGCATACGCTCGGGGGCGGGCAGCGGCGATCTCACGTTGCCTGCATCTGCTGGCGATAGCGTTGCAGCCACAGACGCAGCTCCGGCATCGGCATGGCGCGCGCATAGAGCCAACCCTGTGCATCCGAGCAGCCGAGCTGACGCAGCAGGCCGGCCTGCTCCTCGGTCTCGACACCTTCGGCGACCGTTTCGACGCCGAGGCGCTTGCTCATGCCGATGATGGTCTCGGCGAACAGGGCACCCTGCCCTTGCGCGATCTCGCGCACGAACATCTGATCGACCTTGATCGTGTCGATGGGCAGGGCGCGCAGCTGGCCCATGGAAGAATAGCCGGTGCCGAAATCGTCGATGGCGATGCGCACGCCGATCTCTTTGAGAGCGTGGAAGCTGCGCTGCACCACCTTGGGCTCGTCCATGGCGATGCTCTCGGTGATCTCGAGCTCGAGTCGATCCGGTTGCAGGCCCTGCAGTTTGAGGATGTCGATGACCTCGGCGACGTCATGGACGAAGCTCTGCGTACGAAACTGCGGCATGCTGACGTTGACCGCGACACGGCCCTCGAACAGACCCTCTTCATCGAGCTGGATCAGGGTGTCGGCGGAGCGTTCAAGCACCCATTGACCGATGTCGATGATGAGGCCGGAGTCTTCGGCGAGCGGGATGAAGACGTTGGGCGGGTGGACGAAGCCACCATGCTCGTTCGGCCAGCGAATGAGCGCCTCCATGCCGCTGATGCGGCCGTCATGCAGGCTGATCTGTGGCTGGAACCAGACGTCGAGCTTCTCGGCGTCGAAAGCCTGGCGCAGATCGCGGATGATCTCGAGGTGGCGCTGGGTATGCTCCTCCATCTCCGGAAGAAAATACTCGAAGTGGGTGACCACGCTCTTTTTGGCGCGACTGAGGGCGATGTTGGCCGACTTCAACAGGCTGATGCCGTCGCCGCCATCGCTGTGCAGCTGGCGCAGGCCAAGGGTCACCGACACCGGGATGTTGTTGTCGCCGACCTGGCAGGGCGTGTCGAAAATGTGCAGCAGACTGCTCGGATTGGCCTCGCTCTCCGGACCGACGACGGCGAAGACGTCGCCACCGATGCGCGCGATATGGCTATGCGTCAGACGCGAACTCAGGCGCTCGCCGACACTGCGCAGCAGCTCATCGCCGAGTTCGTCGCCGAGGGCGTCGTTGACCTCGGCGAAATTGTTGATATCGAGGAGGGCGAGGACGTCATGCCGGCCCTCGCTGTGCGGATGCTCGTCGAGGTGATTGATCAGATGCTGGCGGTTCCAGAGCGCGGTGAGGTGATCGTGGGTGGCATTGAAATGCAGTTGTTCGAACAGGCTGGCCGTGGCGAAGGCGGTGTTCAGATTGGCGGCGAACAGGTGGATCGCCTGACGCTCGACGGCGGAGGGCGGCGGCAGGATCTCGAGCAGAACGATGGCGACGAGAAATTCACCATAAAGATGCAGCGTGCAATGTTCGTCTTCGAAAAGATGTTGCGCCAGGTTGAGGCAGCGCGTCACGCGATCGGTGGTGGCGGCCGGCAAACAGGCCCATTCAGCGTCGGTGTGCGCGGCCAAGCTGCCCTGGCTGGCGAGGATGCGCAGATGGCCGGGGTCATCATCGGCCGGAGCCTCGTCGCCGGCCGGAGTCTGTGCCGCGAACAAGCCGCTGATCGGGCGGCCGAGGATGCTCTCCAGTGACGCCAGGCCCTGCTGCGACAGGCTGTGCAGGGTGTGCTGACCATTGAGTTTGGCGGATTCGCGCGCGATCCTTTCCATCAGCTCGGTATTGCGGCGATTCGTTTCGATCTGCTCGTAAGAACGCAAAGCAGCGGTCATCGCCGTCATCAGGCGGGCATGCGTCAGCTCGGTCTTGGCGTGGTAGTCATTGATGTCGTACTCGGCAAAGACCTCGAGTTCCGGAGCGTAACCGGGTTGACCGGTGCGCAGGATGATGCGCGTTTCGAGCATCTGCAGCTGCGCGCGGATGTGGGTGATCAGGCGCAGACCGGCATCGGGGGTCTCCATGACCACATCCAGCCAGACGACGGCGAAGTCGCGATCCTCGGCGAGCAGACTCATGCTCTGCGCCATCGAGTAGCTGTCGACGATTTCTATCGGGCGACCGAGCAGCTTGACGTTCTGCAGCACCAGACGGGTCACCTGGTGCACTTCCGGATCATCGTCCACCACCAGCACGCGCCAGGGCGGCAGAGCGCGTGCTGCATCGACGGCATCGCTGTCGTCAAAGAGTAGGAGATCGTCGTCAGGCATGTCGATTCAGACTCAGGTTTTGCATCAGTGTAGTCAATATTTCTTGAAAGATGAAATCACCGACTCAGGGGAAAAGACGGCTGCGCTGCCAGACTGACGGTGTTTCCGGGAGGTAGAGCAGGCGGTCGTGCATGCGGCTCGGTCGCCCTTGCCAAAACTCGAAGCGGCGGCCGCGCAGGACATAGCCGCCCCAGAAATCAGGACGCGGCACCTGCAGGGGATAGCGCAGGCCGATCTGCGCCGCCCGGCTCATCAGCTGCGTACGCGAGGGCATCGTGGCGCTTTGCCGTGAAGCCCAGGCACCGATGCGGCTGGCGTAGGGGCGTGAAGCGAAGTAGGCGTCCGACTCGGCGGCGGGGAGGCGCTCGACGTCGCCCTCGATGCGCACCTGACGCTCCAGTTCCGGCCAGAAAAACGTCGCCGCGGCGCGCGGCCGGCCATCGAGCTGCAGGCCTTTGCGGCTGGCATAGTTGGTGTAAAAGAGCAGGCCGCGCGCATCGATGCCCTTGCACAGGACGATGCGCCCGCTCGGATAGCCGTCTTCGGCGACGGTGGCGAGGTGCATGGCCGAAGCTTCCTGAACCCCGGCGGCGATGGCTTCTTCCATCCAATGCAGCAGTTGCGTGATCGGATCCGCCGCCGCGCTCTCAGGATCGAGCTCCTGTTGGCCATAGTCCTTGCGCAACTGACTGAGGTCGGTTTTGCTGTGCACGATCGGGCTCCTCGGAACGACCTGGCGGGCGAGGCCTCACCATACCGGGAAACCAGCGACACGCCAAGCGCCGTCCGACCTCAAGAGAGCAGTTGTGTGACCTCGGGGCTGGCGTAGAACAGGCTGAGATGGGCGCGCAGGCGCTGTTCCAGATGCCCCGACTGGCGCAACTGCGCGAGGGCAGGCTCGATACAGGCGAGCACCTCAGTGCCGATGGCGGCGACGTCGAGATCGAGCTGAGCCAGTGTCTGCGCCAGGGTCAGTTCGGCGAGGCTGGCGGCGATGGCGTCGACGATGGCGTCGAGCAGAGCGCTGGCGTAGGGGGTCTGCCGCACATCCTCCCAGAAGGTATGGAGCATGCTTTCGGTGTCGACGAGTTCGCGCTCACCGACATAGGCGGTGAACTTGTCCAGGCTGAGTCCGCGCGCCTTCGTCCAGGCTTCGAGCAGGGTCTGGCGCAGGCGTGGCCCCTTGCAGGCTTTCTCGATCAGCTGTTCGCTCAATTCGAGGGAGGCGCGCAGGTTCTTGGCGATGGTCTGCTTGATGGTGCGCTCGATGCCCTCCTCGAGCCCACCCATGCGGTTGACCATGCCTTTGCCGAGCTTCATCAGAGAAGACATGCCGGGTACTTTCTTGGTCAGGATGTTGTCTTCGAGAAGATAGTCACGGATGCCGTTGTAGAGCAGATCGGAGAGCACGTCGCTGTAGACCGGGCTGGCGAGCACAGCATTGACGACGTCGCGGCGCAGGTCCTCGAGGTCGAGCAGGCGGTCGATGAGAGTCTCGATGTGACCGGAGGCGACCAGGTCAGCGACGCGCGTCTGGCGTTGCAGAGGCAGAGCCAGCAGATGACGCGCCAGGTCGCGGTTGATCTGACGCAGCAGATCCGGCGCCGGACGCTGCAGGATCTGCTGGCGCAACAGGCGTTTGAGGGCATCCAGGTCGACGAGGGTGACGATGGGACGGTCGGCGATGGCGGAGATCACGGCGGTGATCTCGGACGGCACGGTCTGTTGCAGTTGCTCGGTCGACAGCTGTTGCAGCAGTTGTCGGGTGTGCGCATCGAGCAGGGTCTGGGCGAGCGGGTGCATCGGCGATTCTCCTTGCAATCAGTTCAGGTGTGCGCGCAGAAACCGCAAAAGGTCGCGCTGATCGGCGCGCGCTTCCGCGATGAAGGGATGAAAAATGGGCCACACATGCGGCATGTCAGGCCTTTGCAGCAGATCGACATGGACACCGGCGGCACGCGCCCGCCGTGCCACTTCGACGGCGTCATCGGCGAAGCACTCGCTGGCGCTGCAGCTCAACCATAGGGGCGGCAGGCCATGATAGTCGCCGAACAGCGGTGAGGCGTAAGGATGGCGCGGGTCGGCGCCGGCCAGGTAGAGGTCGCGGCCGACATGCAGCATATCGAGGGAGAGCATGTCATCGCTGGCGTTGCAGCGTATCCGGCTGTTCACGCTGTTGCTCAGATCGGCGTAGGGCGAGATGGCGATCGCCGCCGCTGGCAAGGGCCGCCCTTCGTCACGCAGGCGCAGGAGCAGGGAGAGGGCGAGGGCGCCGCCGGCAGAATCACCGGCGATGACCAGCTGCTGCGCGGAAAAATGCTGCAACATGGCGAGATAGACGCTGTGCGCATCATCGAGGGCGGCAGGATAAGGGTGTTCCGGTGCCAGGCGGTAGTCGGGCAGCCAGACCGCGAGGTCGAGATGGCGCGCCCAGCTTGAGCACAGATTGAAGTAAGTGCGCGCGACGCCGGCGACAAAGCCGCCACCATGCAGATAGAGGACGGCAGCCTGCGTCTGGCGCGGCTGCAGCATATCGACGCCGATGCCCGCGACCTGACGCGTCAGGTGGGTCACGCCCATGGCCGTCAGCCAGGGCAGCGGTGCAGCGTTGAAGTGGCGGCGCAGATGGCGCACCAGCCCTTGTGGTGAATCAGGCGACGCCTTGATCGTGCGTCGCACGAAGGTTTTGAGAACCCGCGCGCTGAGACTGGTCATGGACGAAGCTCCTGTGGTGTTCGATCCGGGATGACAACACTCTAGCGACTCGTCGCGGCTTGACCATGTCTGGCCGGACTCAGGGCGCCGGCACGCCGGTCAGTAGCTGCTGCAGCTCGGCGGACGCATAAAACGGTTGCAGGATTTCGCGCAGGATAGGCTCGAGCATTTTCTTGCGCCGCAACACGCGCAGGACCGGCGGGGCGAAACGCAGAGCGTCCTGCAACATCATGGTGCGGGTGATGCCGAGATCGGCGAGCAGATCGCCGAGAGTGACTTCGCCATAGACCGAAAAGAAGGCATCGACACCGGTATCGAGCAGCTCGCTGTAGAAATCGGTCTGACGCAGGTGCTGCCAGTACTGATAAAAGATGACGAAGAACTCCTCGACATCGAGAGGACTGATGTAGTCGCTGATGCGACCGATGGCGCGATGGCGGACCTGTTCCCAGGCATCGAGCAAGGTTTCCAGCCATTGCTGGTCATCGAGGCTCTTCAGCTGCTCGCACAGATCCTGCAAGCTGGTGCTGATGAAGTGCAGCAGCAGATCATGGGTCTTGTCTGGCCAGTGGCCGTGCTCTAGACGTGGCCAAAGTCGCTGCAGGGCGGTGGGCGTGTGTTCCCTGGCCCAGGTATGAGCGCGGCGCAGCAGCATGTCGGTGAGCATCTGAGCAAAAATGGGATGATCCTTGATCTCATCGAGCGTGTTCTGTCGCAAGTCCTGCAGCTCCAGCGATTTTGCGAAGAATTCGCGCACATAGAGGCTGGGCAGAATGGCGTCGATGTGTGTCTGCTTCTGCGCGATCTTGGCATGCAGGAGGTGGGCTACGGCACTGGCGATCTCCGGGATGGCCGAGCGTAGTTGCAGATTGACGGCGTATTGCCGCACCGTGCTCTTGATCATGTCGGGCGTGACCAGTTCATTCAGGCGCAAGCGCTGCGCGCGCGCGAGCAAATCATCGAGGCCACGCTCGATGAAAGGCTGCAGGCGCGGTCCGGAGAGGTCGCGCAGCATGAATTTGACCTGGGCGTCCAGCAAGGTCTGGGCCAGGGGGAGCATCTCCATAGCACAACTCCACATATCCATGTCCATGGTGGGGGTCATTCTATACAGGATCATGGCGACTGGCGATGAGGAGAGAAGCACCATAGCGGTCATAAGGGGGGGCAAATTTTGTGCATCATCTAACAATCTGAAACAAATCCACCCTCATGAGAGGGTCAAATCGGCACGCTTTATGGCACACTCGGGCAAGTTTTGTGTGCTGGCGGCGCCTGATGCGGTGGATACGGACCGACAGCATGCCCTGAGATTTCGTTGAGCGACGGATGTTGAACCCATGATCGAACGACTGCGCACATCTTGCCTTCTCGCCGCGACCTTGCTCGTGGTGGTGGGAGCTGCGCGTGCCGATGCGCCCATGGAAGGCGCCGCTAGTAGCGCCGATGCCCCCGTCCTCAGTGTCAGCGAACTCGGTGCTGCCGACGTGGTCATGGAGACCCTGAGCCTGATCGGCACGCCCTATCGCTGGGCCGGCGCCAGTCCGGAAGGTGGCTTCGATTGCTCGGGCCTCGTCTCCTATGTCTATCGCGACGTCCTGGCGCGCGATCTGCCGCATTCGGCCGAAGAGCTCTTCCATCATGCCGGTGGGCAGAAAATTGACAACCCGAGTCGCTTGCAGCCGGGCGATCTGGTGTTCTTCCATATGGGCCGACATCATCACCGTATCGACCATGTCGCCGTCTATATCGGCGATGGTCGTTTCGTGCATGCGCCGACCACCGGCAGCACGGTGCGCGTCGATAATCTGAGTGATGCTTTCTGGCACGCACATTATCGTGGTGGCGTGCGTCTCATCCCCGATCATCTCGCTCTCAATCAGAGCGACCCTCACTCCTGAGTCGTCACCCCCGGGTAACGATGCATCTCGGGAAAATAGCGATACCACAAGCCAGCGATGAGCAGGCTGCCGAGGCCACCGAGAACGATGGCAGGTTCGGCACCGAGCCATGCCGCGGTCACGCCTGATTCAAATTCCCCGAGCTGATTCGACGTGCCGATGAAGAGAAAATTCACCGCACTGACCCGCCCACGCATTTCGTCGGGTGTCTCCAGCTGAACCATCGCTGAGCGGATGACGACGCTGATCATATCGCTGCCACCGGCCGCTGCCAGAGCCAGCAGGGACAGTGACATGTGATGGGAGAGGCCGAAGACGATGGTGCAGACACCGAAGCCGGCGACGGCGACGAACATCCAGCGACCGGCATGTTGCAGGGTATGACGGCTGAGCCAGAGTGAAACGAGCAGTGCACCGGCCGCCGGGGCGCTGCGCAGCAAGCCGAGGCCGAGGGGGCCGGCGTGCAGGATGTCGTGCGCTACCATGGGTAGGAGGGCGGTAGCGCCGCCGAGGAGGACGGCAAACAGATCGAGTGACAAGGTGCCGAGGAGGATGCGGCGTGCCCAGATATAACGTATGCCGGCGAGCATGGTATGCCAACGTGGCGGCGTGCTGGCGCGCAGGCGCGGGCGGCGCAGGGGCGAGAGAGCGATGAGGGCGCAGACATAGAGGCTGGCGGCAGTGATATAGACGGCCGCCGGCGAGAGGGCGTAGAGCAGGCCGCCGAGGGCGGGGCCGGCGATGACGGCGACCTGCATGGCGGCGCTCGAAGCGCTGATGGCGCGCGGCAGCTGTGCGCTATCGACCAGCTCCGGCAGCAAGGCCGCTAGTGCCGGCGACTCGAAGGCTTTGGCGCTGCCGAGCAGAAAAATGAAGGTGAACAGAACGTCACGTCCGGGTGCGGCGCTGCGACTGTGCCAGGCGAGGCCGATGGCGAGCAGGCAGGAGAGCGCCTGACAGGCCATGGCCAGCTTGCGGCGCTCAAAATGATCGGCAGCCTGACCGATGACGAGCATGAGCAGGACGGCCGGCATAAAGCTGATCAGGCCGACCCAGGCCAGGTCCATGGCGCGATGATGCAGGGCATAGACTTGCCAGCCAAGGGCGACGGCCTGCATCTGGAAAGCCATGATGGTACAAACACGGGTGAGCCAGAAGCGACGAAACGGCGTCAAGGTCGGGGCGGTCATCGGCGGTCTCCTTGGCCATGCAGGATAGCGCAGTTGCGCCGCTTTGCGGAAAGCGCAAAATAGAGTTGGGCGGTGCGCACCAATAGACTTTAATCGGCGCAGGGACAGGGAGGATGTCGCGATGACGTCGGCGCGGCCTTACGATGTGGTCTTGTATGGCGCCAGTGGCTATACCGGCGCGCTGGTCGCCGATCGCCTGGCGCAATCCTGTGCCGCGGCCGGGCTGCGCTGGGCGCTTGCCGGTCGTCATCTCGCCAAACTCGAGGCCGTGCGCAGCCAGCTGCCGCTGCACTCGGTGCACGACATTCCCGATCTTCTGCAGGCGCACAGCGAGGATGAGCTGAGCTTGCGCGCGATGGCGCGGCGCGCCCGCATCCTCATCAGTACGGCCGGGCCCTATGCGGCGCAGGGCGATGCCCTGGTGCACGCCTGCATCGCGCAGGGTACGCACTATCTCGATCTCTGCGATGAACCGCAGACGGTCGATCATCTGCGCCGTCACTGGCACCATCTGGCGGTACGTAAAAAAGTCTGCATTCTGCCCTGTTGCGGTTTCATGAGCCTGCCGACCGACCTCGGTGTCTTGCACCTGCTCGCCGGTGTGCGCGAGGATCTGGGCAGCGATTTGCGACACCAGCGCGTCGATGTCTGCGCTGGCGTCGAGGCTGATGGCGCCATCTCCGGTGGCAGCTGGGCGGCCCTGTTGCAGTCTCTGGCGGCGAGTTCGCCGCTACGTCGCCGGCCAGGTGGCAGG
Source organism: Pseudomonadota bacterium (assembly GCA_021833365.1). Taxonomy (GTDB): domain Bacteria; phylum Pseudomonadota; class Gammaproteobacteria; order Pseudomonadales; family Moraxellaceae; genus JAJZHK01. The sequence goes on from JAKBFV010000004.1 coordinate 20,820, forward strand.
ATTTCATCCTTGCCGGTGCGGCCGCAATATCGTCGTGATCTGCAGCGCTGGGCTCTGCCTCTGGCGACCATCGATGCTGACGTCGTGCGCCAGTCGGCGCGTCTGCGCGGCGACTATGGCGCGGACTTCCGCTATGCTCATTTCGCCCTCGGTGAGCACTTCTTACCCATGCTCGCTCTGGCGGCGGGTATCGCCGGCCTGACGCTGGCGGCGCAGTGGTCGCCGATGCGGCAATGGCTGCAAGGCCGCCTGCCGAGCGGGCGCGGGCCGAGCGCCGAAGAGCGGGCGCGCGGCTGGTTTCGCATCAGCCTCAGCGCCGAGGTGCGCGGGGCGCGCTGGCAGACCCAGGTGAGTGGCGGTGATCCCGGTTATGGATCCACCGCACACATGCTGACGCAGGCTGCCCTGCTGCTCGCCGGTGGCGGTGTCGCCGCCTATGGCGTCTTGACGCCGGCCTCGGCCCTGGGCTTGACCTTGCTTCCTGCGCTCGCGAGTGGCGGCGTGCAGTTCGCGCCCGTGCGTGCAGGCCCCGCGCTCTAAATCCAGGCGAGAAGGTCAGCGAAGACATACAGGGCGAGGGCCACCGCGGTGGCGAGAGCGGCGACGATGCTGACCTGACGACGACGGCAGTTCAGGTCGTGCACAGCGTAGGCGGCGACGAAGAAAGGCAGATAGCCGAGCAGCCAGATCAGCCAGGGATGATCGGCATTCCAGTCGGCCCAGGCCCACTGCAGGGCACCGACGTGATGCAGCCAGAGTTCGACCAGGACACAGGCGACGGATGCCGTCGCCGCCAGCACCAGGCGATTGGGCAGGCCGAGCCAGCGTTGCCGGGCGTCGTCCGGTAGCATGCGCAGGGCGAGCAGACCCATCACCGCGAACATCAGGCTGATCTCGACATTGAGGCCGATGAGGACGGTATAGGCGGAACTACCCGCCGTCGACCAGGCGGGCGCGAAGCTGGAGAAGTGAAACAGCAGGCCATTGACGATCTCGTTGACCCAGTCCATCAGCCAGAACGTGATGCCGCCGAGGACGACACTCCAGCGCCCGGCGCGGGCCTGTTCGACATAGGCATGCAGGACGAGGAGGAGCAGGGTGATCACCGGCCACTGAAAATGACCGGGGGTTCTCACCTGCTCGGCAGCGAGCAGGGCGGATGCGGCGATCATGGCGGTCTCCTGAAGACTTGCTGAGGAAAAGGACAGTCTCTATAGTCCTGGCAGTGAAGATCTTGACCAATGGCGTCACGCGCGTGTGACGACCTGTCCAGGGAGGAAATATGTCGATATGGCAGCGTTGCTTCAAGCGCCCGGCGGCGACGGACTACCATGCGCAAGCCTGCCTCGGTGAGGGTGAGGGGGCGCCGGTGCAGCTGACCTATCTCGGCACGGCGGGCTTCGTCCTGCAAGGCTATGAGCGTACGCTGGTGCTCGATCCCTACCTCAGTCGTATTCCACCCTGGCGTCTGTTCACCCAGCCCTTGCGCGCCGACGCCGAGCGCCTGGCGCGTTACATCCCGGTCGCCGATGACGTCCTGGTCGGGCATGCCCACTATGATCACGTCCTCGACGCCCCCTGCCTGTGTCAGCAGACGGGGGCGCGCCTGATCGGCTCCAGCGCGACGATCATGGTCGGACGCGCCGCCGGCCTGCCGGAGGCGCAGATGCTCGCCACGTCGGGCGACGAGGACATCGCCTGCGGTTCCTGGCGCGTGCGCGGCCTGCCCTCCCGGCACGGTCGTGTTTTCGGCCGCATCCCCTTTCCCGGCGACATCACCGCGCCGCCGGCCTGGCCGCCACGCCTGCATACCCTGCGCCATGGGCAGGTTCTGAACTGGTCGGTGCAGGTGGCCGGACTGCGCATCCTGCATGTCGACTCCGCCGACTATATCGACGAGTCCTTGCAGGGTCTGCGTGTCGACGTTCTCTGCCTGTGCGCCGTTGGGCGCCAGTCGCGGCCGTCTTACACGCGTACGATCATCGAACGCGTGCGGCCACGCTGGGTCATCCCCTGTCACTGGGACACCATGATGACGCCGCTGGAATCGCCACCCGATCTTATTCCGGGTGTCGACTTGCCGGGATTTCTCGATGAGATCCGTCAGGCTGGCGCCGAGCCCCTGCTCCTGCCGCTGCTGGGGCGTATGCAGTTTCGCCCACTGGCAGGGTCGGCGAGCGCCGGGTAGAGTGTGATCGCACCGGCAAAATGCGACAGATAACAGCGGATTCATGCAACTTTTTTCGAGCAGGAGCGTTATGCTTGAGGCAGAGGCAAGAAAGTGTGTTGTCATGAGGAGATGAAATCATGAACTTACGCCATATATCGATGGTCGCTTTGTTGGGTTGTTCCCTCGCTCTTCCGGTGCATGCCGATATGGAAGGGGCGATCGGGGCGGTCACTGGCGGCCTGTTCGGCAGTATGTTCGGGGAAGGCAATGGCCGTCTCGCGGCGACGGCGGCGGGTGCGGTGCTCGGCTACGCGGCGGGGCAGCAGATGGAGGGTGGCTATGGCTACGGCCCGGCCTACGGTGCTCAGCCCGTCTATCCGCAAGCTTACCCGCAGGCGGCTTACCCGCAGGCGGTCTATCCGCAACAGCCGGTCTATGTCCAGCAGCAGCCCGTTTATCCGGCGCCGATGGTGGTGGTGCAGCCAGGCTATGGTGGTGGTTATTATGGTGGCGGCGAGGATGGTGACCGCTGGCGTGGTGGTTGGGGCGGCGGCTGGGGTGGTGGTTGGGGACGCTGGCATCACGATGATGACTGAGCGCGGGCTCGATGCACGCGCATCATGAGCATCATGGTGCGGAGCACGCCGTCGTAAGCTGGGGGCGGACTTTTCTCATCGGTATCGTCCTCAATGCCGCTTTTGCCGGGTGCGAGGCAGCCTTTGGATGGTCTGCACATTCCCTCGCCCTGCTCGCCGACGCCGGTCACAATGCCGGCGACGTCGCCGGCCTTTTCCTCGCCGCTCTTGCCGCCCAGGTGGCGCAGCGTCGTGCTGATGAGCGCCATACCTATGGCTGGCGCCGTATCACCGTTCTGGCGGGTTTCATCAATGCGCTCTTTCTGTCCTTGGCCATGCTGGCGCTGGCCATCGCCGCCGTGCAGCGTCTGGCGCATCCGCAAGCCCTGGCGGCGGGGCTGATGATGCTGGTGGCAGGGGCTGGGGTGCTGATCAATGGCGCCAGCGCTTTGCTCTTTCGCGCCCATGCCGATGATGTCAATGTGTCGGCGGTCTTCTGGCATCTGCTGGCCGATGCCCTGGTGTCGCTGGCGGTGGTCGTCACCGGCGCCCTGTATCTGTGGCGGGGCTGGGCCTGGCTCGATCCCTTGGCCAGCCTGCTCATCGCGGTGGTCATTCTCTATGGCGCCTGGCGTCTGCTGCGTCAATCCCTGCGGCGTCTGGTCGACACCGTGCCCGATCATCTCGATAGCCGTGTCATCCGCGCACGCCTGCTGGCTCTGGACGGAGTGGTCGACATCCATGATCTGCACATCTGGCTGCCGGGCAACACGGAAGTGGCGTTGACCGCGCATATGGTCTTGAGTCGGCAGGCCGATCACGAGCAGGTGCTGCACCACGCACTACACCTGCTCGCCGATGAATTCGCCATTCGCCACGTCACCTTGCAGCAGGAGTCGGTGGACTTCCAGCACTCCTGTCAGGTGTGCTGAGGATTCAGCGCTCCGGCAAGGTGATGTTCAGCTCGAGGATGGAGTAGTCGCCCTGATTGGCCATCTCGACTTGTACTTGATCATCGTCGATGGCGACGTATTTGCGGATGACCTCGAGCAGGTCGCGCTGCAGGGCCGGCATGAAGTCGGGCTGGTCGCGCAGCTTTCTCTCACTGGCCACCAGAATCTGCAGCCTTTCCCGGGCGATACTCGCCGAGTTCGGCTCCTTGCGCGCACGAAAGAAGTCGAGAAGGTTCATGCACGGGCTCCCGCGAACAGGCGGTTGAACAGGCCTTTCTTCTCGGCGTCGAGGAAACGGTGCGGACGATCGTCGCCGAGCAGGCGGGCGACGGCATCAGCATAGGCCTGACCAGCCGGGCTCTCCTGGTCGAGGATAACCGGGATGCCCGAGTTCGAGGCCTTGAGGACGGCGGTCGATTCAGGAATGACGCCGAGGAGTTCGACGGCGAGGATCTCTTGAACGTCATTGACCGAGAGCATTTCGCCTTTTTGCACGCGCTCGGGATTGTAGCGCGTCAACAGCAGATGCTGGCGCACCGGCTCCATGTTCTGTTCGGCGCGCCGGCTCTTGCTGGCGACCAGGCCGAGCATGCGATCGGAGTCGCGCACCGAAGAGACCTCAGGATTGGTGACGACGATGGCGATGTCGGCGAAATACATCGCCAGATGCGCGCCCTTTTCGATACCGGCCGGTGAGTCACAGATGATGTAGTCGAACTGTGTCGACAACTCCTGCAGGACGCGCTCGACGCCTTCTTGCGTGAGAGCATCCTTGTCGCGCGTCTGGCTGGCGGCGAGGATGGACAGGTTCTCATAGCGTTTGTCCTTGATCAGCGCCTGGTGCAGATGCGCTTCTTCGCGTACGACATTGATCAGGTCGTAGACGACGCGACGCTCACAGCCCATGATGAGATCGAGATTGCGCAGCCCGACGTCGAAATCGATGACGACGGTGCGCTGGCCGCGTTGTGCCAGGCCGGTGCTGATGGCGGCGCTGGTGGTGGTCTTACCGACACCGCCTTTGCCGGAAGTCACAACGATGATCTTGGCCACGTCTCGTAATCCTTGCCTGAGTCTGCAGATGCTGAATTGTCCGTCAAAGCGCGACGATGTGCAATTGATCCGCGTGCAATTGGATCTGCGCGGAATGGCCAGCCAGGGGGTGTTCCTGCAGGGTTTCGGCGATCAGATAGCGGCCGGCGATGGCGACCAGCTCGGCTTCCAGCTGACGACAGTAGATGCGCGCCTGCTCATCGCCACCGACACCGGCCAGGGCACGACCGCGTAAGGCGGCATAGACGTGGATATGACCGTCGGCGACGACTTCGGCGCCAGCGTTGACGGTGGCGGTGAGGATGAGGTCGCAGCCTTGAGCGTAGATCTGCTGGCCGCTACGCACGGGCTGATCGATGACCAGACTGGCGCGCGGCAGCGTTGGCGCGACCTTGTTCTCCGGGCGTGGTGATGCTGGCGCCGGCGATAGCGGCAAGAGACCGAGAGCCTGTGCCGAGTCCTGTTCATCGGCGCGCAGACCGCGTATGCCGAAGACCTGCAGGGAGCGGTCGCGTAAAAGGGTGCTCAGGATGGCGAGATCGGGGCGTGGCAGATGTTCCGGATACTTGTCGAGACTGAGGACGAGACCGGCGGCACGCAGCATCTGTGGTGCCTGGGCGAGCTTGGCATCGAGCTCCTGCGCCCAGGCGTTGGGGTCGGCGACGAGCACCTCGAGACTGAAAGCGGGCACTTGGGTGGGGCGCAGAGTGAGCGTGGGTGTGGCGGTGGTCATGGATGCGTACCAGCGGGAGCGAGAGTGTCATTGAGCAGATGTGCCAGGCGCAGGCCGGCGCGTTGCAATTGCAGCGCGACGCTGTGGCGGGCGAGGGATTGATAGTGGTCATCGAGCACGAGATTCTGCGTCACCGGTATGCCGCAGTGGAAACCCGGCAGGGCACCGTAGGCGACATCGACACCGAGGGCATGCGATTGTGCGATCCAGGCCGGGATGTCGTCATCGATGGCGCCGACTTCTTGCGCACTCAAGGTCGGTGGGTGGCGCAGAACCTGGCGCACCCAGGTCGTATCCCAGACATGATGCAGGTTGCGCACGCGACCACCTGGACGTAGCAGGACGTCGAGATGGTTGCCACCGGCGTCGCCATCATCGCTGACGTGCAGGGGCTGATGCAGATCGGCGACCAGATGCACCACCCATTTCAGCGCCACTTCGCGACGGGCGTCGGTCTGCTGGCGATCGGCGAGGATGGCGAGCTGACGGCGCAAGGCTGCTTCCAGGCAGCGCCCCTGCGGACAAGGCGGCGGCATGCGGGTACATACGGGCAGATCTTCATAATGCCAGGCGGCACGCTGACGGCCATAGGCATGGCTCTTGATCGTGTCGGCCCAGGTGGCGACCTGCACCAGGTCAGACACAGCGCTGGGCTGCCCATCGGCGTCGAGATCGCTGGCGAGCAGGCGATCGATCTCCCGTCGCGCCGCCACCGAAAGATGGGTCTCGGCGATGCGCGCCACTTCCCGGTGCCCGCGTGCCCCCCAGGGCCAGGCCGACAGGGACAGGCCGATGAGCAGCCAGGCCAGCAGCCATCTCATAGAACGGGGCCGGGATGAAAGACGACGGCGTCCATGGCGAGCATGCCATATTGCACACCGAGATCGATGATCTCGGCGCTGCTGTCGGGGCCGGCAGCCCCCATGCAGACGAAGAGCGGGTGCAGGTGTTCACTGCTCGGGTGGTTGGCTTTCGCTTCCGGAGCCAGCCTTTGATAGGCGAGGAGGTCTTGCCATTGGCGCGCGCGCAGGCGCTCGAACAGCCATTGGCGGAAACTGGCGACGAAGGGCAGCACCGGACCTTGCTCATCGATGAAGCCAAAATAGCCGAGGTTGTGGGTGAGACCGCCGGAGCCGAGCAGGAGGATGCCCTGTTCGGACAGTTGTCGGAGGGCTTCACCGACGCGGTGATGGTCGAGAGGGTCGTCACTCTTGAGCAGGCTCAACTGCAACACCGGAACGTCGCCCTGCGGATACATCGACAGCAAAGGCACCCAGGCGCCATGATCGAGGCCGCGCACCGGCTCGAGTCGCGCGTCGAGGCCAAACTCGGTGAGGTGGGCGACGATCTCCTGGGCTATCACTGGCGCGCCATGGGGCAGATAGCGTTTTTCATAAAGCTCACGCGGAAAGCCATAGAAATCAAAAAGCTGACCAGGCTGCTCGGCGGCGGTGACGGAGAGTCGCGCACTCAGCCAGTGCGCCGAGATGACGAGGATGGCGCGCGGTTGTGGCCAGCGCTCGGCGAGGTTCCGCCAGGCCACACCCACTTCACCCGCATGCGCCGCCAGCGCTGGCGAGCCATGAGAGACGAAGACCACGGGTAGGGCGCTCATGCTGCAATCTCCTCAAGCTTGAAGATGGCGGTGATTATGCCGCTGATTATGACAGAAGTCTTAGGCCGATGCTGCCGGTGTCGGCGTGAAGACATGGCGCTGCTCTCCCCAGGCCGCTGGCCAGCGGAAGAAGGGTGCGACGTCGACGGCGGCGACATGCACGTAGCGCCAGTGTGGGGCAGGATCCTTGTCGATGAGGCGGGCGCGCACACCTTCGGCAAAATCGCCGAACTGACAGCAGTTCAAGGCGACGATGAACTCCATTTCGAAGCACTCGCGCAAGGACAGATGGCGCGCCCGGCGCAGTTGCTCGAAGACGATGGCGGCGGTCAGGGGCGAACCCTGTTGCAGATTCTGCCGAGCCTGCTGCAGCCAGGCGTCATCCGTTGTGCAGGCCAGGAGCTGGCTGACCACTTCGAGGACGCTGTCGCCGCGCATCAGCTGAGTGATGAGAGCATGGTGCTCGTAGAGACGGGAGGCAGGCAGGGGGCTGGCTTGTGTCTGCAAGGAGCGCAGGATATGACTGAGCAGGCGATGATTGTAGGCCGGATCGACGTCAAACTCGGCTTCTTGCAGGGTGGCGATGAGGTCTGCGTGCTGCGCGTCTTCGAGATAAAAATCGGCGAGGCCGACGAACAGTGCGTCAGCCGCGTTCATGCCGGCGCCGGTCATGCCGAGAAAGCGTCCGAGGGGGGGCGGCAGGCGATTGAGAAACCAGCTGGCGGCGACGTCGGGAAAGAGGCCGATGCTGATCTCCGGCATGGCCAGGCGGCTGCTGGCGGTGACGACGCGATGGCTGGCCCCGGCCATGAGCCCCAGGCCGCCGCCCATGACGACACCATGCCCCCAGACGAGGATAGGTTTGCGGTAGATATGGATGAGGTGATCGAGGCGATACTCGTGCGCGAAAAAATCTTCGGCATCGCTGTTGCGTGCCCCGGCTGGGCGTTCGAGGATGCTCGTCCGCAGGCGGCGCACATCGCCGCCGGCACAGAAGGCGCGCTCTCCGGCACCGTCGAGGAGGACCATGGCGATACCTGGGTCCTCCTGCCAGGCGTGCAGGGTGCTGGCGAGTTCCTCGACCATGCCCAGATCGAGAGCATTGAGGCTACGTTCGGCCTGCAGACGCAGATGGCCGAGTCGCAGGCCGCCGGGTAGCGGCAGGGTGTGGGCAGTGATCGATGCGCTCATGGCAGCCATGCTCGTTCAGGTCAGGATGGTCGATGACTGGCGCGGGGCCTGCCCCTGCCAGCGTGTGGTGACGGTCTTGGTTTCGGTATAGAACTGTATCGCCTGTTCACCATAGGCGTGCAGATCGCCATAAAAGGAGCGACGCCAGCCGGTGAAGCTGAAGAAGGGCAGGGGGACCGGGATCGCCAGATTGATGCCGATCTGGCCGACTTCCACCTGATGAATGAAGCGCCGGGCGCTGGCACCGCTGGCGGTGAATAAGGCGGTGCCATTGCCATAAGGGTTGGCATTGATCAGGGCGATGGCGGCGTCGAGATCGTCGACCTCGAGGGCGCATAGGACGGGCCCGAAGATCTCCTCGCGATAGATCGCCATCGCTGGCGTGACGCCGGTGAACAGGGTGGGGCCCAGCCAGTAGCCGCCGGCATGACCAGCGGGCGCCGTCAGGGTACGGCCATCGAGCCGGCAGACGGCGCCTTCCTGACTGCCCTGCGCGATCAGTGACTGCACGCGCGCCTGTGCCTGCGCCGAGATGAGTGGGCCAAAGGCGGCGTCGGCCTGCGTCGGTGGACCGGGGCGCAGCTGACGCAGGTGGTCGACCAGTTCCTCCTGCCAGTGGCGCGCCGCGCCGACGAAAACTGCCGCCGAGATGGCCATACAGCGTTGACCGGCGGCACCGCAGGCAGCGCCGGCGAGGGCGCGCAGGGTGGTCTCGCGATCAGCGTCGGGCAGGATGACCATATGGTTCTTGGCACCGGCCAGACACTGTGCGCGCTTCAAGGCCTGGGTGGCGCGCCGATAGACGGCCTGGGCGCCGGCGACCGAACCGACGAAGGATACGGCGCGCACCTGAGCGTGATCGATGAGCGCTTCGACCTGGGCGGCTTGGCCATGAACGACCTGGAGGACACCGGTAGGAGCGCCGGCGGCGATGAGCAGCTCGGCGAGACGCAAGGCGGTGCGCGCCACCTGCTCGGAAGGTTTGAGGATGAAAGTATTGCCGCAGGCGATGGCGAGAGGGAACATCCAGAGCGGGATCATCGCCGGGAAGTTGAAAGGCGTGATACCGAGGCAGACGCCGAGAGGCTGGCGCAGGGAGTAGGTGTCGACGCCCTGCGCGACGTTCTCGCTGTAGTCGCCTTGCAGCAGGCGTGCGATGCCGGTGGCTTGCTCGACGACCTCGATGCCGCGCCAGAGGTCACCGTGCGCATCGGCCAGGGTCTTGCCGCTCTCCTCGGATATCAGGCGGGCCAGCTCGTCGGCGTGTTCCTTGAGCAGTTGTTGATATTTCAACATCAGACGGGCGCGCTGCGGTACGCTGGTCTCGCGCCAGTCCTGGAAGGCGCGTGCCGCGCCGGCGACCGCAGCTTCGAGTTCGGCGGCCGTGCTAAGCGGGACGCGCTGACGCGCCTCGCCGGTGCAGGGGTCATGGGTCTGATGAAACTCCGTGGCAGCGCTGACGACATGCTCGCCGTCGATGAAGAGGGGCAGCGTGGCGTTCATCGCTGTACCCTCCTCATGGCCGCGACAGCAGTTGCATGATGCGGCGATTGGCGGTGTCGGGGAGCCAGCGTGACAAGGTGGCGAGCACCTTGAAAGGCAGCGTCATCGGATTGTGCAGATGACGTTCCTGCGTCAGGCTCCAGACCTGCTCGGCGACGTCGGGGGCTTCCAGGTGGATGCCGAGACGGTCGATCATGCGGCTGTTCGCGCTCTCATCGTGCAGCATCTGGGTGCGCACGAAAGGCGGCATGAGATCGCAGACACGGATGCCGACGTCGGCCCATTCGCTCGCCAAAGCCTCGGTCAGGCCGCGCACGGCAAATTTCGAGGCGGAATAGCTGGCGAAATCAGGCGTGCCGAAGATGGCCGAGGCCGAACTCATATTGATCAGCAGGCCCTGGTTTTGCCGCAGGTAGGGATAAGCCAGCCAGGCCGTCTGCAGGACGCCGATGACGTTGATCTCGAGGAGACGGCGATGCTCGGCGAGGGCGATCTCGTGAAAGCTGCCGACGCGCAGAATGCCGGCATTGTTATGCAGGACGTCGAGACCCTGATCGGCACAGAAGTCCTGCAGGGCGGCGGCGAGGGCCTGATCGTCACAGACATCGAGCTCGTAGAGGTGCAATTCGGCGCTCGCCAGTTCGGCGCGCACGCGGTCGAGGGCGCCGGCATCGACGTCGGCGAGGCCGAGGCGCCAGCCCTCGGCAGCAAAACGCTGTGCGGTGGCGCGGCCTATACCGGAAGCGGCGCCGGTGATGAAGATGGAGGGCATGCGGCGAACTCCTCAGGAACGGGGAAAGGGCTTGGGTAGCGCCAGGGTGGCACGAACATCGATCGTCGTCGGCGACCAGGAGCCGTTGCCCAAGTATTGACCGGAAAATCCACGCACGACAAGCCCCAGTTGATCGCCACGCCGCAGTGCGGCGGCGACCATCGGCAACTGTATCTGCCAGTGGCCTATGCCGGGCAGGGGTGCCCACTGATCGCTGAGGGCGCGGTAACTGCGTTGCCCGGCGCGGCGTAGGCCCACTGCCACGAAGAGGTGGGTGTTGAAGACGGCGTGTTGGGCGGTGACATCGATGTCGAGGCGGGGGGCAGCGAAGAAGTCGCCATTCCCGGTTTCAGCCGGCAGCGGTAGGAAGAGGGCGCGGCCGAAACCACCGCTGGCGGCTGACAGAGGCGCGGCGCTGGGCAGAAGGTGATCGCCGAAGCGCAGTAGCGGCTCACTCCAGCCGTCGAAAGTGCCGCTGAAGAGGGGGCGCAGGGAGCCGGCGGGCAAGGGGGTGGGGGCGGCGTTGTTGGGCAAGCCGGTGAGAGTCAGGCCGTGGTCGTGGCTGATATTGACGCAGAAGGCGGGTACGGCCGGGGCGTTCGTGCGCCCGCGCAGTTTCAGGTCCCACCAGGCCAGGATGGTCTGCGTCATCGTCGCCGCCGGCTGCCCGCAGTCGACGTGGCGATCGGTATGAAACAGTGGTAGGCCGGCGTGCACCTGGATCGGCCAGAACAGCATGTGTCCGCCCTGGATGGCGAGCAGGCGGGCGTCATGGTGAGCAGCGAGGATGCAGTCGCGGTTGGCGATGGCGTCATCGAGGGGGAACAAACTGTCGCGCAGACCTTGAATGAGCAGGGCATCGGCCTGGGGTGGGTGACCGTGCTGGCAAGCATAGGCCGGGCTGTGCTCATAGAGAAGATCGCGGGCGTGCGCGTTGAGATGGCCAGAGAGGAGATCGACGTAGGGCGGGTGGAGAAGGATGCCGGCATCGCCGTGACTCATCAGTTCGCCACTGACGCCGAGGACGCTGAGCCAGGTCGTCTTGACCACCCCGGCAGGAGCGAGATCCTGCGACAGGTCATACCAGGTGGCGATGGGGACGATGGCGGTGATGCGCGGATCCTGCGCCGCTGCCAGCAATTGCACGGCGCCGCCGTAGCTCTCGCCGATCATGCCGATGCGCGGGTGCGCTTTGCCACCCTGCACCGCCGGTAGGTGCGCCAGCGACCAGTCGATGACGCTGCTGACGTCGCTGACTTCGTAGCGCGGATCCATGAGCATGACTTTGCCATGGCTCTCGCCCCAACCGCGCTGATCATAACTGACCACCCAGTAACCGGCTTTCCAGGCGGCGAGGGCGGCACGCCCGGAGATCATGACGCGGCTGTAGAAGCCGGACGGCGAGGTCATGCGCCAGCCAGCGAAGGCATGGGTGTGGATGATCAGGGGGGCACTGGCGCCGGGCGCCAGCGCCGGCTGATAGACCGTGGCGGCGAGCAGGGTGCCGTCGGCGGCGGGGATGTGCACGACGTAATAGCGCGCCTGACCGGGCTTGACCGGGTTGCCGGAGCAGGCGACGAGGAGCAGTGCGATGAGGAGACAGGCTCCGCGTACCGAAAATGAACGCATACAGGCATCCTTGTCATGTGAGCGGCGAGCGATTATAAGGGTAAAAGTCTAAGGAAGGAGACGTGATGTCGGCTGAAACGTGGCGTACACAGATGCCGGACTGGGCGGGTTCCGCCACCGCCTTACATGCACAGGCCGAGGCCATCGCCGCGTGTTATGCCCTGCCACCGCCAGCGCAGTGGCGGGTCGGCTACCGTGATCTTGGCCATTGGCGCATCGCCTGCTGGGGTTTTTGGCCGGCAGAGCCGGCCGTCGGCACCCTATGGATCTGGCATGGCCTGTTCGATCACGTCGGTCTCTGCCGGCACCTCATCCGCGTCGCTCTGGCCTGCCGTTACGTCGTCCTCGCCATCGATCTGCCCGGCCATGGACTGTCTTCCGGGGCGGCGGCGTGTATCGATGATTTCTCCGCTTACCAGGACTTGCTGCACGCCGCCATCGCCGATGTCGACGACGTCGCTCCACGACCGTGGAAGGCGCTCGGCCAGAGCACGGGTGGCGGCATCCTCATCGAGCACCTGCTGCGTTCACCCGTGCCGGCTTTCCGTGAGGTCCTGCTGCTGGCGCCCCTGGTGCGTCCGGCGGCGTTCTGGCAGGCGCGCATCCTGCATGCGCTGCTGCGCCGCTGGGTATCGAGCTGGCCACGCAACTTTCGCGCCAACAGCAGCGATGCGGCGTTTTTGCATTTCATCCGCCACGACGATCCCTTGCAGGCGCAAGCCCTGAGTGTCGCCTGGGTGGGCGCGATGCTCGCCTGGGAACGCCGTCTGCGCCACCTTCCTAGCAGTCCGGCGCACATCCACGTGTTGCAGGGGGAGTGTGACGCCACCGTCGACTGGCGCTACAACCTGCCCTGGCTGCAAAGACATTTTCCCCATGCCGACATCCAGCGTCTGCCACAGGCCAGCCATCAGCTGGCCAATGAGCGCGCCGATCTGCGTCAGCCGGTGGAACAGGCTTTGCGTCTGTTTTTAGGCGGCACAGCCGTGCCGACCCATCTATCCCGTGATGAGAACTCTGTATGAGCGACAAGCCCTATGTCTGGCGGTTCACCCGCTCCGGCGGTTTCGATCAGGTGCGCATCGAGCGCCCCGAGGATCTTCTGCATCTGGCCGAGCTCGATCCCAAATTGTGGGCGGCGCTGGCCTGTCCGACGCAGGGTCTGGTCTTCGATCAGGCGACCCTCGACGCCATGGATCGCGACCAGGACGGCCGCATCCGCATCCCGGAAGTCCTCGCTGCCATCGAGTTCGTGCGTGCCTCCTTGCGCGATCTGCATCTGCTCTTCGGTGCCGATCGCCTGCCGGTAGCGGCCCTGCGCGACGATACCGACACCGGCCGCCGTCTCGCCGCTGCGGCACAGCAGCTGCTCAAGGCCCTGGGTCTGCCAGCGGATACGGCCTTGAGCCTGGAGCACGTCGCCGATCGCGCCGCCATCTTCCCACCCGGACATGCCAATGGCGATGGCCTGATCACCGTCGCTGATCTGCGCGCGGTCGGCGAGGATGGCCTTTTGCAGGCGATCATCGACGCCCAGGGCGCGCGCCTCGATCGCAGTGGCGATCCTGGTGTTGGCAGCGACGAGGTGGCGGCTTTCTTTACCCGCGTTGAGCAGCAGCTCGCCTGGTCGCAGGCGCAGCCTGTGCATGCGCAGATCGATCTGGCGTATGCCTGGGCCCTGACGGAGCCGCTACTGGCCAAGATCGATGACTACTTCGCGCGCTGTCGCCTCGCCGCTTTCGATGCACGCGCAGCCCTCCTGCTCGATGCGCGTGAAGAGCAGATCAGTGCCCTCGCCACCACCCTCATCGCGGCGGATTCCCCGGAGGCGCGTGATCTGCCCCTGGCGCACATCGACGTGGCGGCCTTGCTGCCGCTGTCGCCAGCCCTCAATCCCGCCTGGGGCGAGGCGGTGCTGCAGCTCGCCGAGGCGGTGTGGCGGCCCTTGCTCGGCCCGATCGACGTGCTCAGTCTGGCTGACTGGCAGACGGTGCGGGCCATCGTCTGCGCCTATGGTGACTGGTTGCGGCAACAGCCCCAGCCGCCCCTGGCGCTGGCGCGCGAAGATCTGGCGCGCTACGCCGAGGCGGAGCGCCGTCTCTGTCTCGAGCAGGCGATCGCCGCCGATCTCGCCGTCGCCGACGCTGCCGACAGCACGCTCGAGCTGCTGACACTGTTGCATTATCAGCGTTATCTCGTGCAGTTCCTGCATAATTTCGTCTCGTTCCGCGATTTTTACGAAAGACGGCAACCCGCCTTGTTCCAGGCCGGCCGCCTCTACATCGATCGGCGCAGCTGTGATCTTTGTGTCGAGGTCACTCATCTCGACAGCTATACCGCCCTCGCTGCGCACAGCCGCACCTATCTCGTCTACTGTCGCTGTACCCGCGCCGGCGCCAAGGACAAGATCATCGTCGCTGCGGTCAGCGCCGGCGACGCCGGCCAGATCATGCTCGGACGGCACGCGGTCTTCTATGATCAGCAGGGCTGCGACTGGGACGCCACCATCATCAAGCTCGATGAGAACCCGATCAGCGTGCGCGAGGCTTTCTGGACGCCTTATCGGCGCATGGGCAATATGGTCGCCGAACAGATGCAGAAGATGGCCAAGGCCAAAGAGGCCGGCGTCCAGGCACAGGCGATGCAGGACGTCACCGCCCTGGGCAAAGGCAGTGCTCCGCCCGCTTTCGACGTCGGACGTTTTGCTGGTATTTTCGCCGCCATCGGCCTCGCCCTCGGTGCCATCGGTACGGCACTGGCATCGGTGACGACCGGGTTTTTATCGCTGCACTTCTGGCAGATGCCGCTCGCCTTGCTCGCCATCCTCGCTCTGATCTCGGGACCGAGCATGGTGCTCGCCTGGTTCAAGCTGCGCGCCCGCAACCTCGGTCCCATCCTCGAAGGCAATGGCTGGGCGATCAATTCGCAGGCGCGCATCAACATCGTCTTCGGCACCACGCTGACGCAGCTGGCGACGCTGCCGCCCGGCGCCGATCGCACGCTCGTCGATCCCTACGCTGCGCGCCGACACGTCAGCCCCTGGTGGTGGGCGGTTCTGGTGCTGCTCATCGCCGCTGTCCTGGCCTGGCTGTGGCGGCGACACGCTTGAGCGACGGGCTGGAGATTTCATGAAAATCACCTTAACTGGAGGGTATTGACGCGAGAGGTGGCGGGATGAGCAGTCGTATCCTGATTTGTGATGATTCGGCGATGGCGCGCAAGCAGTTGTCGCGTGCCTTGCCGGAGGATTGGGATGTGGTGCAGGATTTCGCCGAGCACGGTCGCGAAGCTCTCGAGAAGATTCAGACTGGCGGTGTCGACGTCATGTTTCTCGATCTCAATATGCCGGTGATGGATGGCTATGAGACGCTGGCGGCGATCAAGGCCGGCGATCTGCCGGTCATCGTCATCGTCGTTTCGGGCGACGTGCAAAGCGAGGCGGTGGCGCGCACGCGCGCTCTCGGTGCCTACGATTTCATCAAAAAGCCGGTCAGCCGCGAACGACTGGAGCAGATCCAGAGCGATTTCGGTTTGTTCTCCTTGCGCAGCCTCTCGGCGCCGCCGCCACCGCCGGTGGTCAGTGCCCTCATTCATCCGCGCGGTTTCGATGCTTTACAGGAAGTCGCCAATGTCGCCATGGGGCGTGCCGCCAGCCTGCTGGCGCAGTTGCTCGGCGTCTTTGTCGAGCTGCCGATTCCGCGCATCAATCTGCTGGCGCCGAGTGAACTGCACATGGCCCTCGATCTGGCCGCGCATCATGAGACCTTTTCGGCGGTCTGTCAGGGCCTCATCGGGGAGGGCGTTGCCGGTGAGGCCCTACTCATCCTGCACGACTCCTCCTATGCCGACATCGCAGCCCTCCTGCATCGCCAGGACGGCGATGATCCGACCGCACAGGCGGAGATGGTCATGGACATCGCCAGCATCCTCATCGGCTCTTTCGCCAAAGGGCTCGCCGATCAGCTCGACATGGCCTTCAGTGCCGGACACCCCATGGTCCTCGGACGGCATTTCGAACATGATGAACTGCTGCGCCAGCAAGGCAAGTGGCGCCAGACCTTGGCCATCGAAGTCAGTTACCGCATCGAGGCGCATGCCATCGACTGTGCCCTGCTGCTCCTGCTGACCGAGGCGTCGCTGCCCATCCTGCAACGCAAGGCCGGCTATCTGGAGGTCGTCTGATGAGTGGTGTCGATCTGGGTGAACTGCACTGGATGATGGGCCTGCTCCAGAACATCGATGTTGGCCTGTGTGTCCTCGATCGCGAGTTTCGCATCCAGCTGTGGAACTCCTTCATGGAGAATCACAGCGCCCGCAAGGCGCAGGAAGTCAAAGGGCAGGTCATCTTCGATTTTTTCCCGGAGCTCGACAGGGCTTGGCTCGAACAGAAGCTGCGGCCGGTCCTGCTCTTGCAGACCCAGGTCTTCACCCATTGGGAGCAGCGCCCCTGTCTTTTCCGTTTCGCCAGCTACCGTCCGATCACCGGGCAGGTGGACTTCATGTACCAGAATGTGACGATGATTCCGCTCAGCTCGACGCATGCCGAGATCGAGCACGTCGGCATCCTCGTCTACGACGTCACCGACGTCGCCGTCAATCGCCTCGCTGCCCTCGCTGCCAACCGCGAACTCGAGCGCCTCAGTCGTACCGATCGCCTGACCCAGCTCTATAATCGCGGTTATTGGGAAGAGTGCCTGCTGCGCGAGTTCAAGCGTGTGCAACGCAACCGCGCCATGACGGCGACCCTGGTGATGTTCGACATCGACCATTTCAAGCGTGTCAACGACACCTATGGGCATCCCGCTGGCGATGAGGTCATCCGTGCCACCGCATCGGCACTGATGCAGCAGCTGCGCGAGACCGATATCGGTGGTCGCTATGGTGGCGAGGAGTTCACCGCTATTCTCGTCGGCGCCGATGCGCAAGGCGGCATGATCTTCGCTGAACGCTTGCGCCAGTTCGTCGCTGCCCATACGGTCATGTACGAAGGCGGCGAGATCAGCTATACCATCAGCCTCGGCGTCGCCGCTTTGAGTGAGGACGTCGAGGATATCAAGACCTGGATCGCGCGCGCTGATCAAGCGCTCTATCGCTCCAAGGAAGGCGGTCGCAATCGCGTGACCCTCTTCGCTCCCTGAGCAGTTCGTCATAGACACCGTGCAGGCGCCGGGCGAAGTGCTCGGCGTTGTGGCCGGTCGCCGCCTGGCGCGCCGCGCGTGGCCGGCTGAGGTCGCCACACTGGCGCGCCTGCAGGGCGGCGAGCAGGGCGCGACGCAGGTCGGCGGCGTCGCCGCAGGTGAAGAACCAGGCGGCCTCGGCCGGCAGAAGTTCACGAAAAGCTGGCAGATCGCTGAGCACCAGATAGCGACTGGCGGCGGCAGCTTCCATGGCGGCGAGACCAAAACTCTCGCTCAGGGAAGGTAGCAGGACGATGTCGGACTCCCCGAGCAGGCGCAGGTAGGCGGCGCGCTCGAGGTAGGGCAGGAGGTGCCAGCGCCGGTCGCCACCGACGTCAGCGCCGAGCTCCCGGCCACAGACGTACAGTGACCAGTCGCAAGCAGGCTCAAACTCCGCGTTCAGCGCCGCGCGCACCAGATGCAGGCCCTTGCCGGGCTGTCCACCGCCGCTGAACAGCAGGCGCACCGGGTCGCGTGCTGGCGCCGTCAGCTCGGGCAGGGAGAAGGAGGTGGCGGCGATGGGGTTGCTGAGGACGCGCCAGTCACCCGTGGCGCCTAAGTCCTGAAAATATTGTAGCGAAGCCTGGCTCGGTACCAGGCAGAGGTCGGCCGCCGGTAAAGCCGGTTGGCGAAAGTGGCGGTGGTAATGCAGGACACAGAGCGGCCGATGCGTGAGGCGACGCTGGATCGCCGGTAACAGCTCCTGACGATTGTGCAGATGCAGGATGTCCGGGCGCCAGGCGTCGATCAGGCGCGGCAGCTCGCTGAAGGTAAATACGTGCAGACCGAGGATCTTGTTGAAGCAGCGGTTGCGCCAGCGATCTTCACTGAAATTCAAGTAGTCGATGCCGGCGATCTCGGCTTCGGGCTGCGCGGCGCCGACATGGGCGACGGCGATGTCGAATTCCTGCAGATGGCGGCATTGCACATCGATGATCTGCTGCACGCTGCCGCGCAGATCGTGCAGATTTCCCCAAAAATGCACCAGCATCAGGCGCGGGCGCCTGACATCGCCGTGGGGGCTTGCCGATCTCCCGGTAAGTTCGCTAACCTTGACCATCT
Source organism: Pseudomonadota bacterium (assembly GCA_021833365.1). GTDB lineage: Bacteria > Pseudomonadota > Gammaproteobacteria > Pseudomonadales > Moraxellaceae > JAJZHK01. The sequence goes on from JAKBFV010000004.1 coordinate 39,253, forward strand.
GCATGCTCTGGTAATTATCGTGCCGCTGTCCTTCCCCGCTATCCGCTGGCGAGAGCCACAAGCGATCGTCGCGCTGCTGTTTCTCTGCGGTCTGCCATGGTATCACTTTCTCGGCTGGCAACGCTCGACCGCCCTGGCACTGGTGCTGCTCGGCCTCTCCGGCGTCGGCGCGGTGATGCGCCGGCAGTCCTGGGTGGGAGCGGTGTATCTGTGGTGGGTGGTATTGGTCCTCGGCCTCGCCGCTTCGGTGCGCCCGGTCGAGTCCTTGCGGATCCTGCTCTGGAACGCTTTTTTGCCGAGCCTGATGTTTTTCGTGCTGGTGCAGCAGCGGCAGCGCAGCACAGTGCTGTTGCAGGCTTTTCTGGTGGCCATCCTGCTGCTCGTGCTGATGTTGAGCCGCATGGCCTGGCAGGGGGTCGATCTGCAGGTCGGTGCTCCGCCCGGTTGGCGTCATTATCCGGGGCCGGGTCTGAGCAGCACCTTTCTCGTCCTCGCCTTCCCGGTGGCCTGGGGCCTCTATCGCCGCGCCCGTGCCGCGGCCCGTCTATTGCCGGCTCTGACCCTGCTGGCCATTCCCTGGGGCGTCTATCTGACCCTCAACCGTATGGCCTGGCTGGTCCTGGCGCTGAGTGCTGCCATGCTGCTGTACGCGACCATGCGGACGTCCTGGCGCCGTTCGCGCTATACCGTCCTGCTCATTCTGCTGGTGATGGCGGTATGCGCCGGCCTCGCCTGGAAGACGACGCGTGTGCGCATGGGCGAGACCAGCCTCGGCCAGGTCTATACCCAGGACGCCCGGCACGGCGTCTGGCGCTACTGGTGCGCGCGTATCCCATCGGCGCCCTGGTGGGGACATGGCTATGGTATCCGCGTCGAGCAGGCCTATTATCGCGATCTCGGCGGCATCGCCTCGGTGCCGCCAGCCTTGCTGCCGGAGGAGGGGGCGATACGCGCGCACGCCCACAATCTGTTCATCGATCAGCTGGTGCAGGTCGGCTTGATCGGAACCCTCGCCTGGTCAGCCATGATCGCCAGTCTGTGCTGGCACTTCCTGCGCCTGGCGCGCGCTGGTGAGGATCTCGCCTGGGCCGCCCTGGCGGTGATCATGGCGCTCATCGTCAAGAATATGAGCGATGACTTCGTCGAATTCGCCGTCAGCCTCACCTTCTGGAGCCTGTTGGCCCTGCTTCAGGCCGGCATCGAGGGTGGCCGGATGGAAGCCAAGAAAGCAGCGAGTTCAGTCGCCAGGGCGGGGTAGCTGCGTTTTTCCAGGACGGCGGCGCGGGCGCGTCGCCCCATCGCCTGCAAGGATGGACGTGGCGTGGCAAACAGACGATCGAGACCGCTCGCCAGTCCGGCGCTGTCGAAGCTGCAGTAGATGGCGTCATCGCTGTCGAGCACGGCGACGTGCTCGGGCAGGGGGTTGAGCAGGACTGCCAGTCCGAGTGCAGCGTATTCGAAGGTCTTGGTCGGTGAAGCGACGCGATAGAGCGCGTCATCAGGGATGAGGGCGATGCCGACGTCATAGTCCTGCAGGCGCTCGAACAGCGCGCGCCGCGGCAGAGCGGGCAGGATGCGGATACGCGCATCGTCGATCTGACGCAAGGAGGCGAGGCTGGCGTTGTCGCTCGAGGTATAGAAATCGAGCTGAAAATCCTCTTTGCGCGCGTGCAGAGCGGCGGCGAGCAGATCGACGCGGCGCAGGGCGTCGATGGTGCCGATGTAGACCAGGCGCAAGGGGCCGTTGCGCGGCGGCGCCGGCTGCCTGGGCAGATCGAGCAGGTCGACGCCCATGGGCAGGGCCAGCCAGGGGCGTTGCACCTGCGGTCGTATCTGCTGTTGAAAGCCGGCGCTGATGAAGAGATGAAAGTCGACCTGGGCGAGAAGACGGTCTTCCCACAAGGTTTTGAGCTTGACCTCGATGGCCTTGCGCCAGAGGGCGCGGCCTTCCGTGCGCGCTTCATGCAGGCGCCGGTAAGTGTGCGGAAAGGACTCCCACATGCCGAGGCGCAGCGACGGAACATCCTGGCGCAGGCGCAGGCATTGGCGCAGCAGGGAGAACCAGTTGCGCACGATGACGACATCGATTTCATGAAAGTCGATGACTTGCTGCAAAGCGGCGACGACGCCATGGCGGCGGCAGCTCAGCGGCAGACGGATGACCTCGCCATCGCGCTGCGGTACGGTGAGGTGGCGCTCGAAATAGACGCGCCAAACGCGACCGAGGCGGGCAGCTTCGGTGTGAAACAAGCCTTCGACGGAAGAGTGCTGGCTTGGATACATCTGGTCGGTGAGCAGCAGGATGTTCATGACAGCATCGCCTCGGCGGCGGCGAGCACTTCCGCCACTGGAATTTTGCGCATGGCGACGTCGCTGCGCTGTTTTTTCGGCAACTTCTGCACGTCGAGACCATCGTGAAAGATGACGCGGTGCCGGTCGAGGTCCTGATAGGGGCCGATACGCACGGGGTCGGTGGCGGCGAACAGACAGAGCGTCGGCACGCCGAGGGCGATGGCCAGGTGCATGGGGCCGGTGTCATTGCTGATCAGCAGGTCGAGCGCGCGCAGCGCCGCCGGCAGTTCGTCGATGCGGTAGCGACCACAGTCCATGCTGATGTCGCTCCCCGCGCCATCGGCGAGCAGGGCTTCGGCGCGGGCGATCTCGGCGCTGCTGCCGATGAGATGGATGCGCCGGCCAGGGCGTTGCAGCAGTCCCCGCGCCAGTTCGGCGAAACGCTCGCCCGGCCAGCACTTGTAGACGTCGGCAGCGCCGAGCTGAAAGCCGATATGCACGAGGCCATCGCGCGCACCATCGCCGACGAGATGCCGCCGTCCCGGCTGCATGCGCGTGCAAGTGATGTCGACGCCGAGCTGGCGCAGGGTGTCGAGTTTGTCTTCGATGACGTGCTGGCGTCGCTGCGGCAGGCGCGCCGAGAGCAGCGCCGCCCATTCGCTGTGATTGTAGGGTTTGAGGACGATGCTGGCGCCGCTGAGGACGGCCATCGGCACGTCCTGCGGGCCGTTCGAGTGCAGGAGCAGGACGACATCGGGCCGTTCGCGGCGCAGACGGCGCAGGGTCGAGAGCATGCCGCGCCAGCCGCCCGTATCCGACAACAGCACGTCGACCGCTTCATGCTCGCTGAACAGGGGGGCGTAGCGCTGATGCACCAGGAAGAGAATGCGCGCCTGTGGCCAGTTGTCGCGGATGACCTTGAGCGCCGGCGTGCACAGCAAGGTGTCGCCGAGCGCCGTGTTGGCGACGACCAGAACCGTCGCCGGCGGGGTGGCCAGGGGTGCGGGCAGCGGCCAGGGCTGTGGCCGATCGGGGTGGCGCCAGCGATAGATGCGCAGCCATAACAAGATCCACCAACGCATGATCACTCCGGCTTGAATCGAGCATAGAGCCGGGCCAGGGGAGCGTGCTGCGCAATCCAGAGGTTGCGCCGCAACCAGCCCTGACCTTCTTTCGCCGCCAGACGGTAGAGGCGACGACCATCACCATCGTCGACATTGGCTCCGCGCTGGGTCGTATAGAGCATATCAAAGCCGAGACTTTGTGCCAGATCGATCTGCTCCTGCTGGTAGACGCCACGTGGCCAGCACAGGTGCGTGCTGCGGTAGCCGAGTTCGGCCTCGATGCGCGCGCGCGAACGCAGGATATCCTCACGCCAGTCGAGGCTGCCAAAATAGTCGTCACGATGCGTATGGGTGTGCGGATGGATGTCGAAGACGTCCTGCATGGCCGCGAGTTCCTGCCAGTTGAGCAGCACGCTGCGCGCTGCGCCCGGCGCCAGGCGCTTGCACTCCTTGTGCTGCCGCGGCAGGTAATCGCCTTGCGCGGCGCTGGCAGCGTCGATCCAGCCGGTGACGACGAAGAGGGTGGCGCGCAGTCGCAGCGCCTTGAGGATGGGGTAGGCGTAGATCAGATTATCGCGCCAGCCGTCGTCGAAGGTGATCAGCAGTGAGCGTTGCGGCAGTCTGCGGCCGTTCAGCTTGTAATCGCGGAAGGTGGCGCTGTCGAGGCTGTGCCAGCCGTGCTCGACCAGCCACTGCATCTGCTCGCCGAATTGTGCGACGCTGCTGCTGATGAAGCCGGGCGTCGGCAGCACGTGGTGGTACATGAGGATGGGCACGCTCATGCCGCCTCCTGCAGCAGACGGCCATAAAGGGACAGCAGCTGTGCCGTCATGCTGGCATAGTCGAGTTTCTCGGCGAGCTGACGGCCTTGCTGGCCGAGGCGGCGACGGCGATCGTCGTCATACAGACTCATCATGTGCAGGCGCAGCATCTCATCATCGCGCGCCGGCGCCACCAGACCGGCCTGGTCGGCGATCAGTTCGGCACCGCCACAGGTGTCACTGGTGATGATCGGCAGGCCGCTGGCCATGGCTTCGAGGATGACGTTGGGAAAAGGATCGTAGAGAGTGGGCAGCACCAAGGTGTCGGCCATGCCGTAGAGAGCCGGCAGATCGTGGCGGACGCCGAGAAAATGCACGCGATGCGCGATGCCGAGGCGGTGGGCGCGGCGCTGGTAGGCAGCGACATGGCTGTCGCGGCCGACGATGGCGGCCTGATGCTCGGTGGGCAGGCGCGCCAGGGCGAGCATGAGGGTCTCGAGGTTCTTGCGCTCAAAGCCGGAGCCGACGAAAAGATGCAGCAGGGCGGCTTGCGGAATGCCGAGCTGTTCGCGCAGGGCGGCGCGCCCGACTTGCCAGCGCGGATGAAAAAGCTCGCTGTCGACCCCGCTGTAGATGACCTCGAGGCGAGCGCTGTCAACCCCGTAATAGTCGATGATCTCCTGGCGCACCATGGCTGAGTTGCAGATCACCGTGCGCAGCCGGCTGTCGGTGAACATGGCGCGTTCAGCGGCGATGACGTAGCGGTGATAAGCGCTGTGCTCCTGCCACCAGCGCGCCGCCGGAAAGAGGATCTGGCGGCGCAGATCGAGCCAGCGTCGGTGCACGCCATCACCGGCGCGGTAGAGGCTGCAGCCGGGGATGCGCTCATGCGACTGGACGATGTCGAAGTGCTCGCGGGCGCAGAGGGCGCTGGCCTGGCGGGCGAAGTCGCGTTCGCGCGAGATACGATTGCGGATCGGCGGGTCGCAGGGATAGACCTTGAACGGGCCCTCGTCCAGCCATTGCCGGGTGATCAGCGCGAGTTCGACGCCGTGTTGCGCCAAGGCCTGCAGGGCGCGGCTGACAAAGCGCTCGGCGCCACCGTCGGGGCGGTACTGCTGGCGGATGAGGGCGATGCGGGTCATGGACGTAACTCGGCGATGGCTTGGGTGACGGCGCTGACCGGTATGGCGCTCAGACAATCGGCGTGTTTGCTGCCGGCGCAGCCATCGAGGCCGCAGGGGCGGCAGGGAAAATCTTCGGCGTCAGCGGTGAGGATACGTCGTTTATCCGCCGAGGTGTAGGGGCCCCATTCGCGGTCGCCGCTCGGACCGAACAGGGCGATGCACGGCGTGCCGAGGGCCGCCGCCATATGCATGGGCGCTGAATCGACGCCGATGAAGAGCTCGGCGCGGGCGATCAGCGCCGCCAGATCAGGCAATTGCAGCTGTCCGCCGAGATCGAGGCGGGGGGGCTGCTGCAGGGCCTGGCGCAGGCTCGCCAGACTGGCCATCTCGCGCGCATCGGGAGCGCAGCTGAGGACGACGGCGTGGCCGTCGCTCTGGAGGCGGTCGATGAGCTGCACCATCTTGTCCTCATCCCAGCACTTGAACATCCAGCGTGAAGTCGGGTGGATGAGGATGAAGGCGCGGTTTTCGAGGCCGGCGGCGCGCAGATGGGCATCGATGCGCTGCTGTGCGCTGTCCTGCAGGGCGAGGATGAGGCGGCGTTCGGAAACGGCGGGCTGCAGGCCGAGCACGCGCAGCAGGTCGAGGTGTTTTTCGACGGTGTGGCGCAGGCGGCCGGGCAAGGCGGCGTGATGCGTGAAGCTGGCACGCCAGAAGCGGCTGTGGCGGCGACGCGGGTAAGCGGCGACGGCGGCGTAAGGAGCGCCGAGCAGACGACAGAGCACGGCGCCACGCCAGGATTCGGTGAGGTGCAGGATGAGATCATAACGCCGTGCCTTGAGCTTTTGCAGCAAGGCCCACTCCGCGCTGAGCTGGGTATGCCAGCCCTGCTCACGCCAGCGCTTGTCGATGACGTGCAGTTCCTGCAGATCGGGATGGCCGGCGAGCATCGGTGCGGTATCGGCGTAGACCAGGGCGTCGACCTCGAGATGCGGGTGTTGCGCGCGCAAGGCGCGCGGCAGCGGCGAGCAGAGGAGGACGTCGCCATGATGGCGCAGCTTGATCAGCAGGACGCGCCGGATGGTGCTGAAGTCAATCGCCATAACGTCGCCCATCCGTGCGTTGATAGTGTTCGGGTATACCCGGCGGTCGCGTCTTGAACTTGCGATGCACCCAGAGGTACTGCTCAGGATGCAGGCGGATGGCGTGCTCGAGAAAATCATTGATGCGGCGGGCGTCCTTCTGCGCATCGCCGGTCGGGAAGCCGGCGGCGGACTCGAAGGTGATGCCATAGCCGCGCGCTCGTTCGAGACGGTGGTAGTGGATGAACACCACCGGGGTATTGTAAAGGCCGGCGATGCGCGCCAGGGCGGTCACCGTCGCCGCCGGAACGCCGAAAAAGTTGGAGAAGACGCCATGCGTCAGGCCATGGTCCTGATCGGGTGCGTACCAGACGATGTGCCCCTGGCGCAGGCAGCTGCGCAGATGGTGTGTGGCCTTGCGCTCGATGGCCTCGTTGAAGTAGCGGCGCCGCGCCCGCGTCATCGCCGTGCGCAGCAGAGGATCGCGACGCTCCTGCTCGATGTAGTCCATACGATAACGCTTGTTGATGAGGCGACCGATGATGTCCAGGCAGGTCATGTGCAGGCCGACCAGCAGCACGCCGCGTCCTTGCGCCATGGCCGCCTGCAGGATCTCCTCCCCCTGCCACTCGATCGTCTGTGGTGGATTTCGTCCCCAGCAGGCATAGATGGATTCGACGATGCCCATGCCGGTGCTGGCGGCGTTGGCGCGCAGCAGCGCGGCACGCTGCGCTGCATCGAGTTCGGGGAAGCAGAGCTCGAGATTGATTTCGGCGATGCGCCGTCGCGACGGCGCCACAAAGAAGAAGAGCCGCCCGAGAGCGCCGCCGAGACGCATCAGCCAGGCATAGGGCAGAAGGACGAGCAGGCGCAGACTGGCCAGCAGCAGCCAGGTGGGCCAGAAGCGTGGCGCAGCCATTTTCCATTCATAGGCAGGCAGGTCGCTGGGCGGCATGGATTCTCGCTACTCGTCAGTCGTGCATACGGGGCCTTATGGTATCATTCCCGGCTTTGGAGGGCGAAAGGATGAAGCTGAGTTTGCCGGATTTCTCGCGTGGCCGTGTCCTGGTGCTCGGTGACGTTATGCTCGATCGCTACTGGACGGGATCGACGGCGCGCATCTCGCCGGAAGCGCCGGTGCCGGTGGTCAATATCGATGGACTCGAGGATCGCCCGGGCGGTGCCGCCAACGTCGCGCTCAATGTCGCGACCCTGGGTACAGCGGTGAGCCTGTGCGGCCTCGTCGGCGCCGATGCCAACGCCGGCATTCTCGAGAGCACCCTGATGGCGGCCGGTGTCGTCTGCCATCTGGCGGTGGTGCCGGACAAACCGACCATCACCAAACTGCGCGTCCTCAGCCGTCATCAGCAACTCCTGCGTCTCGACTTTGAACAGCGCTTTTCAGCGCCTGAGGCGCAGCGGTTGCGCGATGATCTGGGGCGCCATCTGAGCGATGTCGCGGTGCTGGTGCTGTCCGACTATGCCAAGGGCAGTCTGCACGATTATCCCGCCCTCATCGCGCTGGCGCGGGCGCGTGGCATACCCGTGCTCATCGATCCGAAAGGGCGCGATTTCTCGCTTTACCGTGGCGCCACCCTGCTCACGCCCAATCTCAGCGAATTCGAAGCGGTGGTCGGGCCTTGCGCCGACGAGGCCACGCTCATCGACAAGGGCCACGCCCTGATGCGCGAGCTCGACATGCCGGCCCTGCTCATCACGCGTAGCGAACAGGGCATGACCCTGCTGCGTCAGGGCGAGGAACCGTTGCACCTGCCGACGCACGCGCGCGAGGTCTTCGACGTCACCGGCGCCGGCGACACCGTCATCTCGGTGCTGGCGGCGGCCCTCGCCAGCGGCGAGGATCTGGCGACGGCGGTGGCCCTGTCCAACGTCGCCGCTGGCGTCGTCGTCGGCAAGCTCGGCACCTATGCCATCAGCGCCGAGGAACTGGCGGTGGCGATCGCGCCGGTCGAGCGCGCCGAAGATGGCGTGCTCAATGTCGAGCAGCTGCAGTCGGCCCTGCGCGCGGCGCGCCTGCGCGGTGAGCGCATCGTCATGACCAATGGCTGCTTCGACATCCTGCACGCCGGCCACGTCAGTTATCTGCAGCAGGCCAGGGCGCAGGGTGACCGTCTCATCGTCGCGGTCAACGACGACGCTTCGATCACCCGCCTCAAGGGCGAGGGGCGGCCGATCAACCACCTCGCCCGGCGCATGGCGGTGCTGGCGGGACTGAAGTCGGTCGACTGGGTGGTGCCTTTCAGTGACGATACGCCGGAGTCGCTGCTGCGCCTGTTGCAGCCCGACATTCTCGTCAAAGGTGGCGACTATCAGGTCGATGGCGTCGTCGGCGCCGACATCGTGCGCGCCTATGGCGGCGAGGTCAAAGTGCTGGGCCTGGTGCCGCAGCTGTCGACCACGGCCATCGTCGACAAAATACGTCAGCCGCGGTGAACCTGCTGCTCATCGAGACGCAGGAGCTGCTCGCGTCTGGGCATGCGTGTGTGCGCGGTGAGCGCGTCCGCCATCTGCGCCAGGTGCTCGATCTGCACGTCGGCGACGTCGTGCGCGCCGGGCTGGTCGGCGGCCTCGTCGGACAGGCGCAGCTCTTGCGCATCGATGCGCAGGAGGCCGAGCTCGCTCTCGATCTCACACAAACCCCGCCACCGCCTCTGCCCCTGACCGTGCTGCTCGCCCTGCCGCGCCCGAAGATGCTGCGCCGCATCCTGCAGATGAGCGCCGGACTCGGCGTCGCCCGTCTCGTCCTGATGCAGACCTACCGTGTCGAGAAGAGCTACTGGAGCAGCCCCTGGCTGAGCGCGGCGGCGATACGCCAGGAGCTGCTGCTCGGCCTGGCGCAGGCGCGCGCCACGGCCCTGCCCGAGGTCATCCTGGCGCGGCGTTTTCGCCCCTTCGTCGAGGATGAGTTGCCGCTGTATCTGCGAGGAGCGCAGGGCTGGGTGGCGCATCCCGGTACGGCGCAGGCCTGTCCGCGCGATCTGCTGGGGGCGGCCGTTCTGGCGGTCGGTCCGGAAGGCGGCTTCATCCCCTTCGAAGTCGATTTGCTGCAGGCACAGGGTATGACCGGCATCGATCTTGGGCCGCGCATCCAGCGCGTCGAGTGGGCGCTGCCCAGTCTCATCGCACGCCTGTTCTGAGCGGCGCGATTCGGGCTATCCTGTGGCGATGTCGCAGCGCTGGAGTTGGCATGTACGAATTACCCCTGATCATCGCCGCCCTCGATAAGATCATCCTCGGCAAGCCGCAGCAGATCCGCTTGGCCCTGGCCTGTCTGCTGGCGCGTGGACATCTGCTCATCGAGGATCTGCCGGGCATGGGCAAGACGACGCTCGCCGAGGCCCTGGCGCGTGTCCTCGGTCTTAACTACCAACGCATCCAGTTCACCAGCGATCTCCTGCCCGCCGACCTCATCGGGGTGTCGATCTTTCATCCCGGTGAGCAGAGCTTCGTTTTTCATCCCGGGCCCTTGTTCACCCAGCTCGTCCTCGCCGATGAAATCAATCGCACGACGCCCAAGACCCAGAGTGCCCTCCTCGAGGCCATGGCCGAAGGTCAGGTCAGCAGCGATGGTGTGACGCGCCGCCTGGCGCCACCGTTCTTCGTCATCGCTACCCAGAATCCGCTCAGCCAGGCCGGCACCTACCCTCTGCCCGAGTCGCAGCTGGATCGTTTTCTCATGCGCATCGAGCTCGGCTATCCCGACGCCAGGGCCGAGCGCGAGTTGCTGCGCGGCGGTGGCCGGCAGGCGAGGGTTCAGGGGATGACGGCGCTGGCCAGTGCGACGGCGGTGCTTGAGTGGCAACAACGGGTCGATGAAGTCCACGTCAGCGAGCCTGTCCTCGACTATCTGCAGCGCCTGCTGCAGTACACGCGCACGCAGCCGGACTTTCCTCAAGGGCTGTCGCCGCGTGCCGCTCTCGGTCTGTTGCAGGCGGCACGCGCCTGGGCCTATGTCGCCGGGCGTGCCTATGTGCAACCCGAGGATCTGCAGGCGGTGCTGCCGGCGGTGGCCGAACATCGCCTGCGCGTCGGCCTTGACGACCAGGGTGAGACCGGCCGTCTCAGCCGGCGCCTGCTCACCAGCGTCGACGTCCTCGGCTGAATCATGCGCGCGCGTCTGCAACGGTGGTGGCAGGGCTGGCTCACCCGACGTCTGCCGGCGCGTCGCGAGGTCACGCTCGATCATCGGCGCATCTTCATCTTTCTCAGCGCCACCGGCGCCACCCTGGTCTTGATCAGCCTGGCGGTCTTCATCGCCGGTCTCGATTATGGCAACAACCTCCTGCTCGGTCTGAGTTTTCTTCTCGCCAGTCTACTTCTGCTCAGCATCTATCACACTTACGCCAATCTTTCCGGTCTGCGCATCCGCGCCTGGGTCGGCAGCCCCGGCTATGCCGGCGCACAGGCGCGCTTTCATCTGCAGTTGTCGGTGCCGCCGCAGCGACGTGAGTGTGGCGCTGTGCGCTGTGTCTGGGCGGGGCAGGAGATCGAAGTGGCGGTGGTCGGTGCAGAGATGCGTGTCGACTTCGCTCTGCCGGTGCATCGTCGCGGCTGGTACCGGCCCCCGCGTCTGCAGCTGAGCAGCACCTATCCGCTCGGTCTGCTGCGGTGCTGGACCTGGATCGAGTTCGATCTGCGCGCTCTCGTCTATCCGGCACCGCTCGCCGCTACCGTGCTGCCGGTCAGCGGCGCTGCGGAGCGTGCCGGTGCCGGTGTGGCGCTGCCGGGTGAGGAGGATTTTGCCGGGTTGCGCACTTACCGCCCTGGCGATGCGCGCGCCCAGATCGCCTGGCGGCAGGCGGCGCGCGCCCAGACCCTGCTGAGCAAGGTGCGGGTCACGGAAGCGGCGTCGGTGCCCATGCTCGACTGGGCCTTTTATGCAGGCTTGGCGCGTGAGCAGCGCCTTTCCCATCTGTGTTGGTGGGTTCTCACCCTGACACGCCAGGAGCGTGCTTACGGTCTGCGCCTGCCGGGTGTGGAGATCGCTATAGCCGCCGGCGCACCTCAGCAACAGCGCTGCCTCGAGGCTCTCGCCTTGTTCGAGCTGGCGCCATGAGAGACGACGATATCGCTGCCGCCCGTCCCTGGGTGCTGGGCGTGGAGATCGCGACGATGCTGCCACAGTGGCAGCGCCTGCCATGGTGGCTGCCGCCCCTCCTGCTGTTCGCCTGCGCCTGGCGCCTGCCGGTGGTCGAGCGGCGTCTGCCCTTGCCGTCGCCGTCGCTGCGCTGGCTGCTCTTCCTGTTCTGCCTGCTCGGTCTATGGAGCCACTATCACAGCCTCGTCGGTGCCGAGGCGGGGTCGGCCTTTCTCGTCGTCTGCATGATCATCAAACTGCTCGAGATGCGGCGTCGGCGCGATGTCCACGTCCTGCTGCTCATCGCCGGATTCGTGCTGGCGACGGACTTTCTTTTCGACACGTCGTTGTGGCTGGGCCTCTACGGCCTGCTGGTGGTCGTGCTCATGCTCGCCGGTCTGCTCGCCCTGCAACGCCGCGAGACGCATGTCCTGCTCCTGCGGCGGGCGCTGGCGCTGCTGTTGCAGGCGCTGCCGATCACCCTCATTCTCTACCTGTTCTTTCCGCGTCTGCCGCCCTTATGGACTTTGCACACGCAGGCCGGCACCAGTGTCACCGGTTTGTCGGCGGTGATGGCGCCGGGCGATCTGTCGCATCTCAGTGAATCGGACGACCTGGCTTTTCGTGTCGAGTTTCATGGCCGACGCCCCGATCGCAGCCAGCTCTATTGGCGCGGCATCGTGCTCAGCCAGTTCGATGGTCACGCCTGGCGGCCGGCGCCGCAAGATGAAGAGGTGCGGCCACTATCCAGCACCACGCCGACCGCCAGAGGCGAGCGCATCGACTATCGCGTCACGCTCGAACCGACCGGACAGCCCTGGCTTTTTGCGCTGGCGCATGCGCGCAGTGACGCCGCCGACATCGTGCTCACCCGTGGTGGCACGCTGCGCGCCCGTGCGCCGATCACCCGCACCCGGCGCTATGACGTCAGTAGTCGCCGCGTCGACGTCGGCACGGCGGCTTTATCACGATCGGCCTGGCAGCGCGATCTGCAGCTGCCCGCCGGCAATACGCGCACGCGCAGGCTGGCCCTGGCCTGGCGCGCGGCGGCGACGAGCGATGCGGCCTATGTGCGGCGCGTCCTGCTCTGGTTTCATGGCGGCGGTTTCGTCTACAGCCTCGATCCGCCGAGATGGGTAGGAGAGCCGATCGACGACTTCCTCTTTCGTACGCGCAGCGGTTTCTGTGAGCACTACGCCGCAGCCTTTGTCTTCATGATGCGTGCGGCTGGTATTCCGGCGCGCGTGGTGATCGGCTATCAGGGCGGGCAACCCGGACTCAGCGGCGGCTACTGGGAAGTGCGGCAGATGGATGCGCACGCCTGGGCCGAGATCTGGACGCAAGAGCGGTGGCTGCGCGTCGATCCGACCGCCGCCGTCGCACCGGAGCGGATCAGCCATGGTGCCCTGGTCCTGTGGCAGCATCAGGCGGCTGAGATCGCCGGCCAGTTCTTCCCGGCCGCTGTCTTCGGCTGGCATCTGCATGTGCGCGCCTGGCTCGATGATCTCGATTTTCGCTGGCGGCGCGATGTTCTGGCTTATGACGTGGCGCAGCAAAACCACCTGATGCTGAGCTGGCTGGGCAGTACCGACGTCCTCCGCCGGGCCCTGGTCATGGTCGCCGCCATCGCCCTTCTCTTCGCACTCATGGCCTTGCTGCGCCGTCAGGCCGGCCGACCGGCGATGCCGGCCGCCGAGCGCCACTATCGCCGTTATTGCCGGCGCATGGCCGCTCTCGGCCTACCGCGCCAGATCGCCGAGGGGCCGCACAGCTACGCCGAGCGCATCGCCCGCCGGCGTCCCGATCTCGCCGCTGCGGCGCGCGCCCTGGCCGAGCTTTACAGTCAGCTCTGTTATCAGGGGCCGGATCAGGCGCCGGATGCAGGGCGGGCAACACGCCTGGCGCAGCTAAAGCGACTCGCCCGCCGGCCTTGAGAAGGCGGCAGCGTTGCTACGCAGATGTTGCGGGTTGAGGGTGCCGACGACGATGCAGCTGGTGGCGGGATGATCCCAGATGAAGCGCAGCTGCTCTTGCGCTTGCCGTTCCGGGTCGCCACCGAGATGGCCGGAACTGAGGGCTTTCTTGATCAGCACACCGATGCCGCGTTCCTGACAGGCGGCGAGGACCGGCGCTTCGACGAGATGGTCGGGCCGATAGCTCAGCATCATGACGTCGGCCTGCGACAGGCAGGCGAGAGCACCGTCGACGGTCTTGCTGGAGACGCCGACGGCGACGACCTTGCCTTCCTCACGCAATTGCACCAGGGTGGCGAGGGCGCCTTCTTCCAAACGCTGGCGATCGGCGCCATCGGAATGCAGGAGCAGGACATCGATGCGATCGGTGCGCAGGCGGCGCAGGCTGCGCTCGACGCTGGCACGCAGGCCGGCGGCACTGAAATCGAAATGCGATTGCCCGTCGTGAAAATCCTCGCCGGCCTTGCTCACCAGCACCCAACGCTCGCGATCCTGCAGCAGGCGGCCGAGACGCTCCTCGCTGCTGCCATAGGCAGGTGCGGTGTCGAGGACATTGATGCCGAGTTCGCGGGCGCAGTCGAGCAGGGTGAGCACCTGACGATCATCGGGCAGATCAAAACCCTGCGGGTACTTGATGCCCTGATTGCGACCGATCTTGACGGTGCCGAGACCGAGGGCGCTGACGAGTGGGCCATGCTGGCCGAGGCGGCGGCGGGGCAGCATCAGAGCGGCTCACGGCGATCCCAGATCGGCGTGGCGATCTCGGGAAAGAGCAGGGGCAGGGCTTGTGGCAGAGCCGGTGCCAGCGGTTCGATCTGATGCGCCTTGAGCTGTTCGCTGATCTGTTCGGCGAGATTGGGCGCCAGCGCCAGCTTGGTCGGCCAGCAGATGATGTTGTTGCCGACCCAGGAGGCGTAGGCGTGATCGGGTTTGACCAGGTGTTCCTGCTGCGGCTCGGCACGGTCGACACGCAAGGTCGACCAGTGTGCACCACGCACGTCGAGCCAGGGAAAGAGCTCACGTATCTCGCGTTGTGCGACTTCGATCTGCAGGCGGGCGTCGCGTTCGACGCCGGACTCGGCGAGTTCACCGCCGAGATACCAGACCGTCTCGCCGGTCGCCGTCCTATGCGTGGTGATGGTGATGCGTGGCTTGCTGCTGGTGCCGACACAGTGCGCATAGAGCGGCGGCAGCTGTGCATGCCGCATCAGCACCATGTGCAGAGGGCGCAGTTGCATGCGCTGCTGGGTCAGTCCGATGTCGTCGAGCAGTTCGCGATTACCGGCGCCGGCGGCGAGGATGACGACGCGCGGGTGGATGCGCAGGGGCTCGGTGCCGGCGCCGGTGATGAAGATGGCGCGTGTGCGATGCTGGTCGTCAGCCTCGAGGTGGCAGTTGTGGCGCGAGATCTGGTAGATGCGATTCTTCTGGCCTTGTGCCAGGGCGGCGATCAGGCTGTGGGTGTCGACGACGATGTCATCGAGGCGATAGACGCTGCCCTTGAAGGCGGCATCGCGCAAGGGCGTCGGGCGCTCATCGCCGTGTACCTGGGCGATGCGACCACGCAGCATCTTGCTGCCGAAAAAAGTGGTCAGGCGCGAGGCCAGGCTCGATTGCGACCACATATAGTGATGGTCGCTGAGGATGCGCACGCCGCTGAGGTCGACGTCGCCCTCGCCGCGCAGGGCGCGCCGCCAACGCTCCGGCATGCCGGCGATGGCCTCGGCTTCGGCGTTGAGGA
Organism: Pseudomonadota bacterium; assembly: GCA_021833365.1. Taxonomy (GTDB): domain Bacteria; phylum Pseudomonadota; class Gammaproteobacteria; order Pseudomonadales; family Moraxellaceae; genus JAJZHK01. Next base: position 54,391 of record JAKBFV010000004.1, read on the forward strand.
TGCCGGACAGGGCGTACTTCATGCCGCCGTGGATGATGCCTTGTGAGCGCAGGGTCTGGCCATCGCCGAGCTGTCCATGCTCGAGAAGCAGGGCTTCATAACCGAGGTGGCGCAGATGGTGCAGGGTCCAAAGACCGGCGATGCCGCCGCCAAAAATGACGATGTCGGTGTCGATAGTCAGCATGACGAGATCAAAACATTCCTTGCCGAGGGTCGGTGGCGCCCATGTTACCATGAGCACGACCCTCCTTCGGAGATGTTTGTGCTACGACTGTATTCCTGGCTCTATCCCCTGCTGCTGCCCCTGCTGCTGCTACGCATGCTGCTGCGCAGCCGTCATGCCGCCGACTATCGCCGCCGCCTGCCCGAGCGCCTGGCGCGCCATCTGCCGGCGCCGTGCGACGTCTGGGTGCATGCCGTGTCGGTGGGTGAGAGCGTCGCTGCGGCGCCCCTCATCCGCGCCCTGCAGCGGGCACATCCGGGCCTGCGTGTCCTCGTCACCGGCATGACGCCGACCGGCGCCGAGCGTGTGCGCGCCCTGCTCGGCGACAGCGTCCAACATCGCTATCTGCCCTGGGATCATCATCGCTGGCAGGGACGCCTGCTCGACGCCGTCCGGCCGCGCCTGCTGGTGATCATGGAGACCGAGCTATGGCCCTGTCTGATCGCCGAAGCGCAGCGGCGCGCCATCCCGGTGGTCCTCGCCAATGCCCGCCTGTCATCGCGCTCGGCGGCCGGTTATGCGCGTCTACCGGCGCTGGCAGGCCCCATGCTGCAAGGGCTGCAGTGCATCCTGGCGCAGGATGCGGCGACGGCGCAACGCTTCGCCAGCCTCGGCGTCGCAGCCGAGCGTCTGCAGGTGTGCGGTAGCCTCAAGTTCGATATGCCGGTGGCGGCGCTGTCACGAGCGGCTTTGCGCGCGCAGTTTCAGCTCGGCGAGCGGCCGGTCTGGGTGGTGGGCAGTACGCATGCTGGCGAGGAGGCGCTCATCCTCACCGCCCTGCCGGCCTTGCTGGCGGCTGTTCCCGATCTGCTGCTGATCCTGGTGCCTCGACATCCAGAGCGCTTTGCCAGTGTCGCGCGCGCCATCACCACCGCTGGCTGGGACGACTGCCGACGTAGCCGCGGCGATCGACCGACGGCGGCGACGCCGATCTGGCTGGGCGACAGCATGGGTGAGCTCAATCAATGGTATGCCATCGCCGACGTCGCCCTGGTCGCCGGCTCCCTGCTGCCGCATCTGGGCGGCCACAATGTGCTCGAACCCATGGCCTGCGGGGTGCCGACCCTGTGTGGTCGCAACGTCACCAATTTTCAGCAGATCGTCGACGCCGCCTGTGCCGCTGGCGCTCTGCGCACGGTCGCCAGCACTGATGAGCTGGTCGCTGCCGTGCTCGCCATCCTGCAGGACAGCGCACAGGCGCAAGGCCTGCGTCGGGCAGCGCAAGAGCTGCTCGCCGCCAACCGTGGCGCGCTGCAGCGGCAACTGCAGGCGATCGACGCCATCCTCGCTCAGTGAGGATGGCGGGGTGCTACCGGAATGCTGGCTGGTGCTTGTTGAATTTCCGGGTTGAGAGTATCGACGTCGAGGTGGCCCTTGGCGTCGAGCCAGGTGTTGAGGCGGGCGATGTCGACGTCGCGTAGCTGACCGGCGGCGGCTTTTAGGCGCAGGCTGTCGATGACGTAGTCATAGCGGGCGTTGGCATAGGCCGATTTGGCGGCGTAGAGGTCGCGCTGCGCCTGCATCACCTCGACGATGTCGCGGGTGCCGACGTCATAGCCGGCCTGCGTCGCCACCAGGGCCGAGGCGCTCGAGCTCAAGGCCTGTTTGCGCGCCTTGACGCGCGCGGCGTCGGTGGTGACGGCGAGATAGCTGGTGCGGGTCGACTGGCGGGCGACACGTCGCGCCAGATCGAGCTGATCGCGCGCCGCATTTTCCTTGTCGAGGGCCTGGCGAACCTGCGACTGGGTGAGGCCACCTTCATACAGAGGCACCGACAACTGCAGCCCGACCGAGGTCGTGCGGCCATCGATGAAGGGGTTGGCGCCACCGGTGTTGGCATCCTGCCAGCTGCCGACGAGGGCGAGTGAAGGCAGGTGGCCGGCGCGCGCGGCGACGGTCTGCTGATGCGCCGCCTGCACCTGGAAAGACGCCGCTTCGATGGCGGGATTCTGCTTTTGCGCCAGGGTCGACCAGTCGTCCTCGCTGTGCGCAGGCAGCTGATCGACGGGAGCGTCGGTGCGCAGGATGGCGAGGCTGGCGTGGTCCTGGCCGGTGAGGGTGGCGAGATTGAGTTCGGCGCTGCTGACGTCGGTCTCGGCGCTGATACGGTCGGCGACGGCGCCATCATAGGCGGCCTGCGCCTCATGCACTTCGGTGATCGCTACCAGGCCGACTTCGAAACGCTTCTGCGTCTGTTCGAGCTGGCGGCCGATGGCTTTTTCCTGCGCCTGCTCGTAGGCGAGATTCTCCTGGGCGCGCAGAACGCCGAAATAGGCGGTGGTGACCTTGAGCATGAAGCTCTGGTGATCGACCTCAAACTGCGCCGCCGCTGCCGAATGTGCCTGCTGGGCGGAGCGATAGGTGGCCCAGGCCGGCCCATTGAATAATGGCTGTATGGCCTGCACGGCGGCGAGCTTGTTGGTATAGGTGCGGTCATAGAGGCCGAAGGCCGGAAACTGCTCGGATGGCGCCATGTGCACGGAGCTCAGGGTGCCGTTGGCGCTGACCTGCGGCAACAGGGCGGCTTGCGCCTGTACACTGTTTTCCGTCGTGGCGGCGTATTGCTCGCGCGTCGCCGCCCAGCCGGCGTCGTAGGAGAGAGCGTCCTGGTAGGCCTGTTGCAGATCCATGGCTTGCGCCGCCGCCATCGGTAAGAGCAGGCAGCAGCCGAGAGAGAATCGCCGTTTCATGAGCATGCGCCACTCGGTCTATAGTCGGGGGGGTATGCGCGAGCTTACCCGTGCTGCCCGTGCTTGGCAAGCTGCCGGCCTTTGTCCGTATCACCGGCATGGTTGCCGCCATCCCGGTGGCTGGCTATAGTGCAGCAGTGTCGGGGTGGATCAGCGCCCCCCTTTCCCTGATGTGTTCTGCAGATGAGATCATGCCCAACCAGTATCTGAGTGAGAGCGCCCGCGTCGATGGCGCCGCCGTCCAGCCCTTGCCGCAGTCGCGCAAGGTCTATGTGCAAGGTTCACGCCCCGATCTGCGCGTGCCCTTTCGCGCCATCCAGCTGTCGCCGACGCCGAGCGCTCTCGGTGGCGAAGACAATGCCGAGGAATGGGTCTATGACACTTCCGGCCCCTACACCGATCCGGCCGTCAGCATCGATCTGCGCCGGGGCTTGCCGGCCTTGCGCCAGCCCTGGCTGGAAGCGCGCCAGGACAGCGAGGTGCTGACGCAATTGAGCTCGGCTTATGGTCGGCGGCGCGAGCAGGATCCGCAGCTCGAGGCGCTGCGCTTCACCCGTGCGCAGCCGGTGCGACGGGCGCATCCGGGCGGCAACGTCAGCCAATTGCATTATGCGCGGCGCGGCATCATCACGGCGGAGATGGAGTATGTGGCGCTGCGCGAGAATCTGCGTCGTCAGGCGCTGATCGAAGGGCATGGCCAGCATCCTGGCCAGTCCTTCGGGGCGAGCATCCCGAGCGAGATCACGCCGGCCTTCGTGCGCGATGAGATCGCACGCGGGCGCGCCATCATTCCCGCCAATATCAACCACCCGGAACTCGAGCCGATGATCATCGGCCGCAATTTCCTCGTCAAGGTGAATGCCAACATCGGTAACTCCGCTCTCGTTTCCTCGATCGAAGAGGAGGTCGAGAAGATGACCTGGGCCATCCGCTGGGGCGCCGATACGGTCATGGATCTGTCCACCGGCCGCCATATTCACGAAACGCGTGAATGGATCCTGCGCAACAGCCCGGTGCCGATCGGCACCGTGCCCATCTATCAGGCGCTGGAAAAGGTCGATGGCGTCGCCGAGGAGCTGACCTGGGAGATCTTTCGCGACACCCTGATCGAGCAGGCCGAGCAGGGGGTGGATTATTTCACCATCCACGCCGGCGTCCTGCTCCGCTATGTGCCGCTGACGGCCAAGCGTCTCACCGGCATCGTCTCGCGCGGCGGATCGATCATGGCCAAGTGGTGTCTGGCGCATCATCAGGAGAACTTCCTCTATACGCACTTCGAGGATATCTGCGCGATCATGAAGGCCTATGACGTCGCCTTTTCCCTCGGCGATGGTCTGCGTCCGGGGAGCATCGCCGATGCCAATGACGAAGCGCAGTTCGGCGAGCTGCGCACCCTCGGTGAACTGACGCAGCGCGCCTGGCAGCACGATGTCCAGGTGATGGTCGAGGGGCCGGGCCACGTTCCCATGCATCTCATCAAGGAGAACATGGATCTGCAGCTGGAAGTCTGCCAGGAAGCGCCTTTTTACACCCTCGGGCCGCTGACCACGGACATCGCTCCGGGTTATGACCACATCACCTCTGGCATCGGTGCCGCCATGATCGGCTGGTATGGCTGCGCCATGCTCTGTTACGTCACGCCCAAGGAGCATCTCGGCCTGCCCGACAAGAAAGACGTCAAGGATGGCATCATCACCTACAAGATCGCCGCCCATGCCGCCGATCTCGCCAAGGGTCATCCTGGCGCGCAGCGCCGTGATAACGCCTTGTCGAAGGCGCGTTTCGAGTTTCGCTGGGAGGATCAGTTCAATCTCTCCCTCGATCCCGACACGGCGCGCGCCTACCACGACGCCACCATGCCCAAGGAAGCGCACAAGCTGGCGCATTTCTGTTCGATGTGCGGGCCGCGCTTCTGTTCCATGCAGATCACCCAGGAGGTGCGCGACTACGCCGCTTCCGGCATGGCCGAGAAGAGCCGTGAGTTCGTCGCCCAGGGGGCGCAGGTCTACAAGGTGGTCTGATCATGGTGGCGCCGACCCGTCGTTTCGAGATCCTGCGTCGTGAACGCCTCTATGACGGCTTCTTCCGCGCTGAGCGCGTGCATCTGCAGCACGAGCTCTTTAACGGCGGCATGAGCCCGCCCATCGCCCGCGAACTGATGATCAAACCGGCGGCGGCCGGCGTCCTGCCCTATGATCCGCAGCGCGATGAGGTTCTCCTCATCGAGCAGTTTCGTGTCGGCGCCCTGCAGGCGGCGCGCGGCCCCTGGCTGCTCGAGATCATCGCCGGCTACATCGAGGCGGGGGAGAGCGGCGAGGAGATGGTGCGCCGTGAGGCCCAGGAAGAGGCCGGGCAAACTCTGCTGCGCGTCGAGCACGCCATCGACTTTCTGCTCAGTCCAGCTTCCTGCGATGAGGTGTTCAGCCTCTATGTGGCGCACGCCGACCTCACCCAGGCCGGCGGTGTGCACGGTTTGGCCAGCGAGGGCGAAGACATCCAGGTACACGTCCTGCGTCTCGAACAGGCCTGGCAGGCGGCACTGCAGGGGCGGGTCAACAACGCTCCAGCGCTCCTCGCCCTGCAGTGGTTGCGCAGTGAAAAACCGCGTCTGCTGCAGCGCTGGCAGACGCCATGATCGATCTGCTCGCCTTGCAGGAGCTGTGCGCGCTCAACTACCAGCGTATGCGCCTGCTCCTGCAGGGGCGTGCGGCGCTGCGCGCCCGCCTGCCCGGTACTTGGGGCGAGATCGACCTGCAGGCCGAGCGCCTCTCACCGCATACCTCGAGCATCACCTTGCACTGGCGTCGTCCCGACCTTGCCTGGTGGCCGCAGGCAGGCTGGTCTTTGCACATGTATCACGATGCCGCCATGCTCGAGGTACGGGCGGTGGGCGAGCGTCGTGACTTCCTCGTTCGTCATGCCCAGCCGCATCCGCATGGCTATGCGCGCGATGAGAAATGGCAGGTCAACCATTTTCTCGCCGAGATGCTGCAGCAGGCACTGCGCCACGACGTCCGCGTCGCCCTCGCCTAAAGTCAGCGGCGCCAAAATGCGAACGGTACGACAAAGCTTTTGTCTAAGGCTGGTCAGGCGGCCAGCTCTGAGTTATGGTGTCATCAAGCATGGACGACGGACGGCAGGCGGTGGCAAGGGCGCAGAGCTGGCATCTCGTACAGATTACCGATACCCACCTCTTTGCGGAGCCGGGTGGCAAGCTCTTGGGGCTCGATACCGACCTCAGCCTGCAGCGCGTCCTCACGCATGTGCAGGAGCACGACGCCGACGCCGATCTCTTTCTGGCGACCGGCGATATTGCCCAGGACGGCAGCCTCGCCGCCTACCAGCGCTTTCATGCCCTGCTGGCGCCGCTGACCCAGCGTCAGCCTTGCCTGTGGATGTACGGCAACCATGATCTGCAGCAGCCTCTGCGCGCCGCCGTCGGACCGGCAGCCTGGGTCAGCCCCTGCGTCTATCAGCTCGGGCCGTGGACCATCATCCTGCTCAATTCCGCCGTCGAGCATCAGGTGCACGGCCTGTTCGTGCCGGCGCAGCTGCAGTTCCTCGAGCAGGCGCTGGCCGCTGCCGGCGAGCACGTCCTGGTCGCCCTGCACCATCATCCGGTGGCGGTCGGCAGCCGCTGGCTCGATCAGCAGGTGGTGGAGAATGCCGCTGCCTTCTGGCGCATCATCGATACCTGCCGGCGCGTGCGCGCCGTGCTGTTCGGACATGTGCATCAAGTCTTCGAGGCGCGGCGCGGCGCGGTGCGACTGCTGTCGACGCCGTCGACCTGCGTGCAATTTGCCGTCGGCAGCGACGCTTTTGCGGTCAGCGCCGAGGCCCCCGGCTACCGCTGGCTGCGGCTGTTCGCTGACGGCGAACTGGAGAGCGGCGTCGAGCGTGTCGCCGCCTTCCACTTTGCGCCTGACTTCAGCGTGCGCGGCTACTGATCGACGGCTGCTGATCGACGGCTACTGGTCGACGATAAGCTGCTCGGCTTTCTGAAAACCGCGCGGTAGCAGGTGGCCACGGCGACCGCGTTCGCCGCGATAGTGCTCGAGATCCTGCCCCTTGAGGACGACGTGACGCGCTCCGGCGATGATCTTGAGCGGTGCCCCGGCCGCCAGCACGGCCATCATCAGCAGGCTTTCATCGGCGCCGAGGTTCATCAGTTTGTTGCCCTTGCCCTTGCTCAAGTGTGGCAGTTCCGCCATGCGGATGATGAGCAGGCGACCGAGGGAGGAGAGCAGGGCGAGATGATCGTCGCCCGCCGGCGACAGGCGTAGCGGCGGCAGCAGGCGCGCCTCGCCGAGATTGATCATCGCCTTGCCCTGGCGGTGACTGGTCTCGAAGTCGGCGCTGCGGGTGATGAAGCCATAGCCCTGATCGCTGGCCAGAAGCCAGTTCTGCTCCGCCTCACCCATGACCAGGGCGACGAACGTGGCTCCCGCCGGTGGACTCAGGCGGGTGGTCAGCGGCTCGCCCTGGCCGCGTGCTGACGGCAGGGTGGCGGCGCTCAGGGAATAGCTGCGCCCGCTGCTGTCGAGCAGATGCACACGTTGCTGGCTGCGTCCCTCGATCTGGGTGAGCAGGGCATCGCCGGCGCGATAGGACAGGCTGGCGGCGTCGACGTCATGACCTTTGGCGGCGCGTATCCAGCCATTGCTGGAGAGGATGACGGTCAGGGCCTCGTTGGGAAGGAGTTCGCTCTCGGTCAGTGCGCGCGCCTCGGCGCGGCTCACCAGTGGCGAGCAGCGTTCATCGCCATAGGTCTGCAGATCGCGGCGCAGTTCATCGATCAGCAGCTGCTTGAGGGCGTCGTAAGAGGCGAGCAGATGTTCGAGCGACTGCCTCTCCTGCGCCAGGGCGTCCTGTTCAGCGCGAATACGCATCTCTTCGAGGCGGGCGAGATGGCGCAGCTTCAGTTCGAGGATGGCTTCCGCCTGCAATTCGCTGAGCGCGAAGCGCGCCTGCAGCACCGGCTTGGGCTCCTCATACTCGCGGATGATGGCGATCACTTCATCGATGTTGAGAAAGGCGATGAGCAGGCCGGCGAGCAGGTGCAAGCGCGCCAGCACCTTGTCGAGGCGGAACTGCAGGCGCCGGGTGAGGGTGCGTAGACGATACTCGAGCCATTCATTGAGCAGGGCGGGCAGGGCTTTGACCTGCGGTCGGCCATCGAGGCCGATGAGGTTGAGGTTGACGCGGTAGCTCGATTCGAGATCGGTGGTGGCGCACAGATGCGCCATCAAGGCCTCGGCATCGACGCGTTGCGAGCGCGGCACGATGACCAGCCGTGTCGGGTTCTCGTGATCGGACTCATCGCGCAGATCGGCGACCATGGGCAGTTTTTTCGCCTGCATCTGCTCGGCGATCTGTGTCAGCACCTTGGCGCCGGAGACCTGATGCGGCAGGGCGGTGATGATGATGTCGCCATCCTCCTCCCTCTCCCAGGTGGCGCGCATGCGAAAGCTGCCGCGTCCACTGGCATAGAGGGCGACGAGCTCATGGCGTGGGGTGATGATCTCGGCGCGCGTCGGCAGGTCGGGGCCGGGCAGGATCTGACACAAGTCGTCCACCGACAGGCCGGGGTTTTCGAGCAGGGCGATGCAGGCCGCCGCCACTTCGCGCAGATTGTGCGGCGGGATGTCGGTGGCCATGCCGACGGCGATGCCGGTGCTGCCATTGAGCAGCACATTGGGCAGGCGCGCCGGCAGGGTCAGCGGTTCCTCGAGGCTGCCGTCGAAGTTCGGTCCCCATTCGACGGTGCCCTGTTCGAGCTCGGCGAGCAGGACGTCGGCATAGGGCGACAGGCGCGCCTCGGTGTAGCGCATGGCGGCGAAGGACTTGGGATCGTCCGCCGACCCCCAGTTGCCCTGGCCGTCGATGAGGGGATAGCGATAGCTGAAGGTCTGCGCCATCAGCACCATCGCCTCGTAGCAGGCGCTGTCGCCGTGCGGATGGTATTTGCCGAGCACGTCGCCGACGGTGCGCGCCGATTTCTTGTGCTTGGCGCTGTTTCTCAGGCCGAGCTCGCTCATCGCATAGACGATGCGGCGCTGCACCGGCTTCAGGCCATCGCCGATGTGCGGCAGGGCGCGGTCGAGGATCACATACATCGAATAATCGAGGTAGGCGCGTTCGGCGTAGGTGTGCAGGGGCAGTTGTTCGGTCATCGTCCTTCTCGATCACGCCAGGGAGGCAAGATTGCCTTTGCTTTCCAGCCACTCCTTGCGGTCGCCGGCGCGGCGCTTGGCGAGCAGCATGTCCATCAGGGCATGGGTGGCGGGTGCCGCTTCGAGGACGAGTTGCACGAGACGGCGGGTGTCTGGATTCATGGTGGTCTCGCGCAGCTGCCCCGGGCTCATCTCGCCGAGGCCCTTGAAGCGCGTCACCTGCGCCTTGGCACGCTTGCGTTCAGCGTAGAGGCGGTCGAGGAGTCCCTGTTTTTCGGCCTCGTCGAGGGCGTAGTAGACCTCCTTGCCGAGATCGATACGGAACAGCGGCGGCATGGCGACATAGACGTGGCCGCGCTCGACCAGACTCGGAAAGTGCTTGAGGAACAAGGCGCAGAGCAGGGTGGCGATGTGCAGGCCGTCGGAGTCGGCGTCGGCGAGGATGCAGATCTTGCCGTAGCGCAGACCGGACAGATCGCTCTGGCCGGGGTCGACGCCGATGGCGACGGCGATGTCGTGCACTTCCTGCGAGGCGAGCACGTCCTCGGCGGCGACTTCCCAGGTGTTGAGGATCTTGCCGCGCAGCGGCATGATCGCCTGAAAGACGCGATCGCGCGCCTGTTTCGCCGAACCGCCGGCGGAGTCGCCCTCGACGAGAAACAGTTCGGTGCGGTCGAGGTCGCTGGCGCTGCAGTCGGCGAGCTTGCCGGGCAGAGCCGGGCCCTGGGTGATCTTTTTGCGCGCCACCTGCTTGCTCGCGCGCAGACGCTTTTGCGCGTGGCTGATGGCCAGCTCAGCCAGCCTCTCGGCAACGTCGACGTGGGTGTTGAGGTAGAGTGAGAAGGCGTCCTTGACGATGCCGGCGACGAAGCTGGCGGACTCGCGCGAGGACAGGCGCTCCTTGGTCTGGCCGGCGAATTGCGGATCGCGCATCTTCAGCGACAGCACATAGGCGAGGCGCTCCCAGACGTCTTCCGGTGCCAGTTTGATGCCGCGTGGCAGCAGCGAGCGGAACTCGCAGAACTCACGCAGCGCCTCGAGCAGGCCGGTGCGCAGGCCATTGACGTGGGTGCCGCCGAGCGCCGTTGGGATGAGGTTGACGTAGGACTCGCAGAGCAGTTCGCCGCCCTCGGGCAGCCACATCAAGGCCCAGTCGACCGCCTCGCGTTCGCCCTGGAAGCTGCCGATGAAGGGCGATTCGGGCAAGGCGCTGGCGCCAGCGCAGGCTTCGAGCAGATAGTCGCGCAAGCCCGCTTCATAACACCAGACCTGACGCTCACCGCTGTGTTCCTCGAAAAAGTTCACCTGCAGGCCGGGGCAGAGCACGGCTTTCGCCTTGAGCACGTGTTTGAGGCGGCTGACCGAGAAACGGCCGCTGTCGAAATAGCGCTCATCCGGCCAGAAATGCACGGTCGTGCCGGTCTGCCGGCGCGGACAGGCGCCGACCGCATGCAGGGGCGTGACCACCTCGCCACCGGCCAGCTCCATCTCCCAAATCTGGGCGTCGCGGCTGATGCGCACGACCAGGCGTTTGGAGAGGGCGTTGACCACCGACACGCCGACGCCGTGCAGGCCGCCGGCGTAGCCATAGGTGTCGTGCGAGAACTTGCCGCCGGCGTGCAGGCGGGTGAGGATGAGTTCGACGCCGGAGACGCCGTGTTCGGGGTGGATGTCGACCGGCATGCCGCGGCCGTCATCGCTGACGCGTAAAGAACCATCGCTGCACAGGTCGACGCTGATGACGTGGGCGTGGCCGGCGAGGGCCTCGTCGACGGCGTTGTCGATCACTTCCTGGGCGAGATGGTTGGGGCGCTGCGTGTCGGTGTACATGCCGGGGCGCTTGCGCACCGGGTCGAGGCCGGAGAGAACCTCGATGGCTTGGGCATTGTATTCTTGGGTGCTCATGCGGAAATTCGATCGGCTCGCGGTAAAGCGCAAGTCTGCCGTAAATCGCCGGGATAATGAAGCCTGGCGTGCGTGCCAGGCTTGGCCACTTGCCGCTATCGGACAGTTGGCATAGGATGTCGGCTCGATGCATGGCTAAGTGAGTGCTGTGAGCAGTTCATTGCGCATACCGGGGGAGCTGCGTCAACACCGGAGGGTTGTACTGGTGCTGGCCCTGCTGCTGATCCTGCAGCTGCTTTTCAGTGGCCTGCATCATCATGACAGCGGTCTTGCCCGCGATGATCATTGTGTCGCCTGCGAGATCACCGCGCTGATCGGCGGCGCCTTGCCGTCCTTGCCCCTCACCCTGGTGACGGTGCTGCCGCCCCTGTGCCCGTTTCGTCTCCTTGCCCCGCATTCAGCAGCCCTTTCCTCACCGCGTTATCGCCTCGCCTGGTCAGCCGCCCCCTGAGCCGGCGGCGCTCGTCATAGGATTCATCGATCGATCGGGTCTGTCTCGGGGTGATGCTTGATGCTGCGTTTTCAGCGCTATGCGCCCGTTCTGGGTGCCTGTCTTTTTTGTCTGTGGGTTCGGCCGGCTGTCGCCGCGACGGCCGCTGATGCCGATCTGCAGGGGGTCGTGCGCGATGCCCTCGGGCAGCCGGTGGCGGGCGCACATATCGATCTTGAGGACGCGCACGGACGGCACTGGCAGGTCGATAGCGATGCCCAAGGGCGCTATGTCTTCGCTCATGTCCCGGCCGGGCGTTATCGCCTGCACGCCCAGGTCGCATCGGGTGGCGCCAGCGCCGTGCTGCATCTGCGCGCCGGCGCCACCGCGCGACCTTCCTTGACCCTGCAGGCGCAGCAGCCTTTGCTGCTCAAGGCGCATGTCCGCCACGTGCGCCAGGGACTGGCGGTCAACCACGAGACGGGGACTTCCGACTACCATCTCACCGCGAAGAACATCGATGCCCTGCCGCAGGGTGAGAACACCACCTTCAACCAGGTCTTGCTGCAGGCGCCCGGGGTGGTGCAGGACTCCTATGGCCAGGTGCATGTGCGCGGCGAGCACGCCGATCTGCAGTATCGCGTCGACGGCTTCATCCTGCCCGGGGGGCTGGCTGGCTTTGGTCAGGCCTTCGATACGCGCTTTGCCGAGCGCGTCGATCTGCTCACTGGCACCTTGCCGGCCGCCTACGGCGAGCGCACCGCGGCTGTCGTTGACATCCATACGCACCAGGGCCAGTTTCAGCAGGGCGGTGACGTCGGCCTCTATGTCGGCAG
>JAKBFV010000057.1 GCA_021833365.1 Pseudomonadota bacterium
CATGGTGAGCAGGCGTACAACGACTGAGGTCAACGGTGATCAGAAGGCGCCCACGTGGCGCCTTTTGCCGTCATAAGTGCGTCAATAGTTGACGTGCTGTCATTGAAAATGCTCCAATAGTTGTCTGTGACAAGCAGTATTCTTGCCGTTTTTCACCGGATGCCGGTGCAAAGCGGCTCTATCAGCGGTGACATCATGCCTCTCGACGTCGATACAGCTATCGCTAAGCCTGTCGCGGCTACGCCTTTCCGGCTTTTCAGCGATCGCGAGTTCCTCACTCTGTCGGTGCCCGAGCAGATCGCCTTGCAGGTGGCCGACCGCATCCTCGCGGAGCAGCTGGCGCCGGGTGAGCACATCGTCGAACAGGAACTGGCGGAGAGCTTCAAGGTCAGTCGTGGTCCGATACGTGAAGCCATTCGCATCCTCGAGCGCGAGGGTCTGGTCACCGTGCAGCCGCGTCGTGGTGCTCTGGTGCGGCAGTTGTCGCCCCAGGATCTGCGCGATCTCGCTGAGCTTCAGGAGGGCCTGCTGGCGCTGGCCCTGGGTCGGCTCCAGCAGGCCGCCCCCGCCTGGCTTGCTGAGACGTTACGGCAGGCTTTGCTGGATCTCCTACAGGCTCATGAGGGCGGCGACGCCGACGTCTTTTTGAGCATCGCGGATAGCCTGATCGAACGTCTCAGTCGCCAAGCCGGCAACCGCCGGCTCTACCATATGCTCTACAGTGTCGCCTTGCAGACCTTGTGCTATCGCCGTCAGACCTTCGGTGTCATCGCTGAGCGCCAGCGCTGCCTGCAGCGCTGGTCGCAGGAGCTGGCGGCGCTCTGAGGCTGGCGTCTTTGCCCCATCACGCACCGGATCACGGCGAGTTCATCGTGTCCATGATGCAGCCTTCCAGGCGTCAGTAGATGACGTGCGAGGGTATCTTGCGCGGCCTGAATCACCCTTTGGGGTGAGGTCATAAAAAGACATCAACCTACGTGCGCCTATAAAACAATCAGATATGCAAGGTATCTCGATCGCGCATGAAGTCCACTCATCATCCTAAAAGATGAAATTTTGAAGTTCAAAACAAATCCTTCAGGCGATGGGCGGCTTTTGTGATGCGCATCACAATAGCGGCAGACAGAGATGAAAACGGAATCGAGATCATGCAAGCCCGAAGCTTGTTGCCGCTGGTGGTGCTGGCGGTTGTACGGATGGCGACGGCGGTCGACCTGGCGCCCAATGATGAGCTGGTGCGCGGTCAGACGGCGAGCATCGTGCAGAACGGCACGCAGCAGAGCATGAGCATCGACCAGCGCGGTCACGCCAATCAGGCGCAGGCTGTGCAAAATGGTCAGGGACAAAGCGGGGATCTGAGTCAGGCGGGTTGGGGCAATGTCGCGTCGCTGCAGCAGGTGGGCGAGGCCAACAATGCACAGCTGAGTCAGGTGGGTATCGGCAATCAGATGCAGGTGGCGCAGACGGGGAGTGGCAACCAGGCCATGGTGACCCAGTCAGGGCGCGACAACCGTGCCGATATCACGCAGACGGGATCGGGACTGAATGTCTCGGTGGTACAGAGCGGCAATGGTAATCAGGCCTTGGTGCGCCAGGGTGGACGTTAAAACGACACGATAAGTCGTGCCTGCGGGCACATTCAACGAGGAAGAAAACCCATGAAGACCACAGCGATTTATGCAGCGATTCTGCTCGCCCTCGGCGGCAGTGCCTTCGCTCAGACCGCCAGCATCAACCAGTATGGCGCCAGCAACACAGCCAATGTCGCGCAGACGGGTAACGATGCCGCGACCACCGCGACCATCGTCCAAGGGACGCAGAACGACACCGATGGTGACAACGGTCAGTCGAACAACAATCAGGCCACCATCAACCAGAGCAGCGTCGCTGGCGAGACCGCCACGATCGATCAGCCGGATGAAGCGGTCGGCAGCATCGCCACCATCAATCAGTCGAATGAGAGTGGCAGCTCGGCCAGCGTGACCCAGGATGAAACCACGGGTGCGACGGCGCAGATCAATCAGACCGGCAACAGCGTCGATGGCTCGACGGCGACGACGGCCTCGGTCGATCAGGAAGGTGCGTACGGTTCTGCCGCCGCGATCACCCAGACCAGCAACCAGGGTGCGACGGCCTCGATCTATCAGAACGGCTACCAGGGTGGGGCGACCATCATCCAGTCGAACACGATGCTGGATACGGCTTCGGTCTCGCAGTCGGACTACAGCAGTACGGCGGCGATCAATCAGACCGCCGGCGATCAGAGCAGCACGGCTTCGATCACGCAGAACTGGGGTGGCAGCAACGGCGCCACCATCAACCAGACCTCGGGCGACGCCAACACCGCGTCGATCAACCAGACGCAGTCCATGGGTTCCTCGGCCACGATCAGCCAGACCAACATCCAGAACTCGCAGGCCAGCGTCAACCAGAGCGGTACGGCCAACGCCGCCAACGTCAATCAGAATGACGAAGGCGAAGGCGAAGGCTCTGGCTTGGTCGCCAGCGTGACGCAGACGGGCAGCAATGGCATCGCCAATGTCACCCAGGAAGAGTTCTCCAACACGGCGACGGTGGCCCAGGCTGGTAGCGGCAACACCGCCAACACCTTCCAGGAAGGCTCGAACAATACCTTGAACGTGACCCAGAACGGCAGCAACGGTTCGGCGACGGTCAACCAGGGTGTCTATGACACGGAAGCCTCGAACAACACCGCGACCATCTACCAGGATGCGGCTTCCAACCTGAACTCGGCTGAGATCGATCAGTACGGCAACAGCAACGTCGCCACGATCAACCAGTACGGCGGTGATGGTGTCACCACCAACGTCGCTCTGGTGCAGCAGTACGCTTCGGGCGACCACGCCAGCATCGTCCAGGCGGGCGGTGGCGGCAACCAGGCGAGCATCGTGCAGCGCTGAGGTCGGTTCTTGTGTCAAACAACAATGCCCGGTTCGCCGGGCGTTGTTGTCTCTGCGGGAGAGCGTGATGAAGATCAGGATGCTGCTGGGAGGGCTGGTCATGGCGACGACGGTGCAGGCGCATCAGGCGCATCAGGCGCATGAAGTACAGCTCGGCATCGATATGACGCAGGACAAGCTCGTACAGTTGCAGCCCTGGTTGCGCAGTGATCAGAGTCTTGATCTGCGCTATCGCCTGAGCTCCCGTCTCGATAACGGACAGCAGCACAGTAGCAGTGCGCAGTCCGGGCGCGTGCAGGTGGTCGCCGGTCAGGTGCGGACGCTGAGTCGTCTGTCCCTGTCCTTGCCACCGGTGCAAGGTGCATACAGGATTCATCTGCAGGTCTGGCAAGGCGATAAGGAGGTCGCTGAACTTGAGCAGACTTTGGTGCAGCAAGATGGCCGGGCTGTCATCGGGCCGTCAGAATAAGTCGTGAAAATGAGACTTTTTAGCATGTCGCTCTTGGCTTGACGTGCTGATTTGTGATGTAGTTCACGTTATGCGTGGATGGGGGCGTGAACATGGAGCAGTCGATGCCGTCGGTATGCATCGTTGGCCGACAGTCTTTTCAGGTGGACTTGCTGCGGCAGTGTCTGGCCTTTCACTGTCAGTTGCAGGCCGATGTGACGTCGATCGACGCGGCCGTCGGGCGCTCGGCGGATCTTTTTCTCGTCGATGCTCAGGGCCTCGAAGATGAGCAGGTCGCGGAGATACTGCGACGCTTGCATGAGGATCGCCGTCTGCGGCCCATCGCGCTGGTCTTTGCACGGGAAGATCATCCCATGCAGCATCTGGTGATGTTTCCCTGTCTGCGCGGCATGTTCTTCGAAAATTGCGGCAATGAGGACTTCTGTCGCGGCATGCATGCTCTGTTGGCGGGCGAACATTGGTTGCCACGGCGTTGGCTCGGCGCTTATCTCGATACCACCCGTCTGAGTAGTGCGGCGACGTTGGCGAGTGTGCAGCAGAGTCTGGTCGATCTGACACCCAAGGAGAAGCAGGTTCTGTTGCTGTTGATGGAAGGCCTGAGCAATGCCGACATCGCTGAACGCATGTTCGTCAGCGCGCATACGGTGAAGACGCATCTGCAGAATATCTTCCGCAAGATCGAGGTCAAGAGCCGTGCCAAGGCCATCCATTGGGGCATGCAGCATCTGCGCCATCAGGCCAGGGCCTGATGATGCGCCGCCTGCTCCTGCTGGTGTGCTGCTTGAGTAGTGTGGCGGCGTATGCGCGCGATCCCAATGAAATGGATCCTTATGCCGATCTGGCGGCACGACCGGGTGATCCGGTCATGCCCCTGATCACCGATCAGACCATGTCGGTCATGGGCAATCTGTTCGCGCGCACCTTCGCCGTCACCTGGATGGCGGATCCGGCCAACGGCGACGCCATGCTGGTCATTCGCGATCACTATGCGCCGCGAGCTTTGCTGCAGATCGATGTGCTGTCGGGGGATCAGTTGCTGTTCAGCACTTATCTCAGTCCGACCAATATGTTCACCCTGGACACTTACTGTGCCCAGGCGGTTGAGACCGTACACCAGCGCCTGCTCGCACTGGAAGTGCGACGTTTGTTATTCCATTGATGATGCCGGAGTCTCCATCATGCGTACCCCCTTGCTCTGCCTGGGTCTCAGCTGTGTTGTGCTGACGGCGCAGGCCAATCAGCTCAACTACACGCCGGTCAACCCCATGTTCGGCGGTAGCCCGCTCAATGGCAGCTGGTTGCAGTCCATGGCCAGTGCCGAGAACCTCTATACCGGACCGAGCGTGAGCTATACCCAGACGCCGCTGCAGCAATTCAACTCGGCTCTGCAGAGTGCGATCACCGCCAAGATCGTCGGCGCCATCACCAAGGGACTGACCGATGCCAATGGCAACCTCGTGCCGCAGACGGTGACCATGGGCAACTACTCAGTGGTGATCAGCAATCTGCCTAACAATCAGGTGCAGATCACCACCACCGACACCACCACCGGCGCTTCCAGCTCTTTTACGGTCTATAACTGATGATGCGCGCCTCTTTTGTCCTGTCCTTGCTGCTTTTGCTGAGTGCATGTTCGAGTCTCGGTCCCAATCATGATCCCGCCAAACCGACGGGGCGTCCGAGTCTGACGCCGGAGACGGCGACGCACGCCGATCTGCGCGCCCTACCACCACCGAAGGGGGCCATCGTCGCCGCTGTTTACGGCTTTCGTGATCTGACCGGGCAATACAAGCCTTCGCCGGACAGCCTCTATTCGACGGCGGTGACGCAGGGTGCGGCGGCCATGTTGGTGAAGGCGATGCTCGACTCACACTGGTTCAGCCCGGTCGAGCGTGAGGGTCTGCAGGATCTGCTCACCGAGCGGCGCATCGTGCGCGCCGAACACCCGGCACCGGCACCGGCGCTCAAGGCGGCTGTGGCCGGCAAGGCGGTGCAGAGCGATGATGGTGAGGCGCCCCTGCTGCCTGCCACCATCCTCTTCGAAGGCGGCATCATCGGCTATGAATCGAATGTGCGCACCGGTGGTGCCGGCGCCGCCTATCTCGGCACCGGTCTGACCGATCAGTACCAGACCGACCAGGTGACGGTCAATCTGCGCGCTGTCGACACACGTACCGGACGTATTCTCGAGAGTGTCACCATGACCAAGACGATTTACTCGCAGGCTCTCGATGCCAACATCTTCCGCTACGTCACCTACAAGCGTCTGCTGCAGCTCGAGACCGGCTACACGCGCAATGAGCCGGTGCAGCTGTGTGTGCAGGAGGCGCTGCAGGCGGCTCTCATCCATGTCATCGTCGAGGGCGCGCGCGATCATCTGTGGGGTTTCAAGGATGAGCGCGCCTTGCAACAGCCCCTGGTTCAGACCTATCTCAAAGGGGAAGATGGACGCTAGTGCCGATCAAAGTGAGGCTCTGGACAAATTCCTAGGTTAAGCTATAAATCCGCTATGAGTCCTGCGGGTGATGGGAGTTCGAGGTGAAGCATGTCTGATGATTACGAAGACTATAACGAGAACGAGGCCGAGGAGGAGACGGAACTCGAAGAGGTCGCGGCGGAAGGTGCCAGTGCCGGTCCTGCGCCCGCTGAAGAGGAAGGGCGGCATCTGAGTGAGGCCGAGGAGGCTGAGCAACTGACCGTCTCGGCCAAGGAGAATCTGCGCCGACAGATGGAAGAGCAGATGCGGCAATTTCTTGAAAGCGGCGGGCAGATTCAAGAGGTGGCGCCGGATGTCACCGCGGATCCGCCACGCAAGCCTGAGTCGGCCTACGGTTCCAAACCTATCTAGGCCTCCGCTAGGTTTCTTCATCACCCGAGCGCGAGCGCCCCTGTGCCTTGGCGCGCGGGTGTGCTTGATCGTAGATGGTCGCAAGATGCTGAAAGTCGAGATGCGTGTAGATCTGGGTGGTGCTGATCTGGCTGTGTCCGAGCAGTTCCTGGACGGCGCGCAGGTCGCCGCTCGATTCGAGCAGGTGCGAGGCGAAGGCGTGGCGCAGCAGATGCGGATAAAGGCGCAGGTCGTGGCGGCGGCCGATGGCCTGCAGCCGCAGTTCGATATTGCGTCGTGACAGGGCGCGTCCGTGGCGGCCGAGGAAAACGTGCTCACTCGCCGGTGCCAGGCTTGGGCGCTGGCGCAGCCAGGCGAGCAGAGCGCTGCGCGCTTTGCTGCCGATGGGCAGGATGCGCTCCTTGTTACCCTTGCCGGTGACGCGCAGCAGGGACTGCGACAGGTCGAGGTCGGCGAGCTGCAGTCCGGCCAGTTCAGCCAGGCGTAAGCCGCTCGAATAGATCAATTCCATCATGGCGCGATCACGACAGGTGAGCAGGTCGGAGTCATCGACACGATCGAGGATCTGACCGAGCTGGTCGACGTCGGGCACCAGCGGCAGATGGCGACCGGGCTGGCGCAGACGCACGGCGAGCAGGGCGCTGTAGGACACGCCGGTGTGGTGTTCGAGGTAGCGCAGATAGCCGCGCAGAGCGGAGAGCTGGCGCTGCAGGGAGCGTGTGCTCACGCCTTGCAAGCGGCGCTCGGCGATGAACTCTTCGAGGGTCGAACGTTGTGGGGTTTCGATACCCTGACGGTGCAGGTGGCTCAACCAGGCACCGAGATCGCGCCGATAGGCGGCGAGGGTGTGAGGGCTGAGGCGGCGCTCGGTCTGCAGTTGCGCCAGATAGTCTGAAAGAGCGCTGTGCTCAGGCTCTGACGGTGGCACGGCGGCAGCGCTGCGCGAGCTGGCGGGCGAGGATCTCGCCGATGTGGTGCACGAACAGGGTGTCCATGCTGCTGCGATAGTGGTCGCGTTGGCGATGTCCGATGGCGAGCAGGCCATGGACGTGTGCGTGCTGCAGTTGCACCACCGCCGCCGAGCCGACGAGGGCAGCGCGTTCACCGAACAGGAACTCGAGTTCATCGAGACGCAAAAGACCGCAGACGACCGGTGCCTCGAGCAGGGCCGGCAGGCGTTCGCGTACCGTCTGCAGGGCGATGGCGCGGCAGTGCACCGGCACGTCGGTACCGAGGTCGAAGAGGATGACTTCGCAGAGATCGAGGTCGAAGTGCTGTTGGAGACCGGCGAGCAGCTCGGTGAGCAGTTCGTCGGCGTCGTCGCAGGCGAGCATGTCGAGGACGAGCTGGCGGGTGCGGGCAAAGATGTGATCGTTGTCGCGGGCGACGTCGAGCAGGCGCTGCAGACGGTTGCGCAGTTCCTCGTTGCGCTCGCGCAGGACACTGATCTGGCGGGTCACCAAAGAGACGGCATCACCGCTGTCGTGCGGGATTTCCAGATCGGCGAGCAGTTCGCCATGGCGGACAAAGAAGTCAGGATGCTGGCGCAGATACGCCGCGATGCCGAGTTCCTCCTCCGTATGCCCCTCTTGACTCATGCCTGATCTCCTGTCGATGCTGCATCCTAGCTGGAAATGCCGGCGCAAGAAAGCGCCGGCGCGCTCACCCCTCGGCGCTGAGTAGGTCGCTCTGCCGGATGATGCCATCGAACACCCGGGTGGCCGGTCCGGTCATCATGACGTGGGCGTCCCCACCCGCCCAGCGGATGTCGAGTTCGCCACCGGGCAGGACGACGCGCACCTGCTCGTCGAGCCAGCCGCGCAGGCGGCCACTGACGACGGCGGCGCAGGCGCCGGTGCCGCAGGCCAGGGTCTCACCGGTGCCGCGCTCGTAGACGCGCAGGCGCAGGGTGCGGCGATCGACCACCTGCATGAAGCCGACATTGACGCGCTGTGGAAAGCGCTCATGCTGTTCGAGCAGGGGGCCGAGACGGGCGACATCGGCGGTATCGACATCGGCGACCGACAGCACGACGTGCGGATTGCCCATGCTCACGGCGCCGACCTCGAGCCTCTCCTCAGCGACCAGCAGTTCATAGGTCAAGGCGCGTTGCGGCGCATGGAAGGGGATCACCTCGGGATCGAGGCGAGCCGGACCCATGTCGACGGTGACGCGCTGATCGTCCTGGATCTGCAGCACGATGACGCCGCTCTGTGTTTCGACGCGCAGGCGATCCTTGCGCGTCAGACGACGATCGCGTACGAAGCGCGCGAAGCAGCGTGCACCATTGCCGCACTGCGCCACTTCCGAGCCATCAGCGTTGAAGATGCGATAACGAAAGTCGACGTCCGGTCGCGTCGGTGCTTCGACGATGAGCAGCTGGTCGAAGCCGACACCGAAATGCGGGTCGGCGAGTTTGCGCACGGCCTCGGGATGCAGGTGAAAGCGCTGGCTGATCAGGTCGATGACCATGAAGTCATTGCCGAGACCGTGCATCTTGCTGAATTCGAGCTGCATGATCACTCCTTCGCGCTTGCCAAGGGCAGCAGGGACTCGCCCTGCATGAGATCGGCGAGGGTCTCGCGGCGACGGACGAGATAGGCCTGGTCGGCGTCGACCATGACTTCCGCCGGGCGCGGGCGAGTGTTGTAGTTGGAGCTCATGGCAAAGCCGTAGGCACCGGCCTGCATCACCGCCAGCAGAGAGCCTGGGCGCAGGCGCAGCAGGCGGTCCTTGCCGAGATGATCGGCGCTTTCGCAGACAGGGCCGACGACGTCGTAGAGGCGTTCCGCAGCGGCGACGTCGCTGGTCGCGCGGATCTCCATCCAGGCCTCATAGAGGGCGGGACGCAGCAGATCATTCATCGCCGCATCGACGACGGCAAAATGACGATCGCCATTGTCCTTGAGACAGAGGACCCGGGTGAGCAGGGTGCCGGCGTCAGCGACCAGCCAGCGGCCCGGCTCACAGATGACCTGCAGCTGGCGACCTTGCAGCTGTGGTCGCAGGGCCTCGACGTAGTCCTGCGCCGAAGGCGGTTGTTCGCCGTGGTAGCTGACGCCGAGGCCACCCCCGATGTCGACATGGCCGAGGTGGATGTCGTGTTCAGCCAGTTGATCGACCAGATGCATGACGCGCTGCAGAGCATCGACGAAGGGCTGCACCGACACCAGCTGCGAACCGATGTGGCAATCGATGCCGGTGACGCGCAGATAGGGCTGCGCTGCTGCATGCTGGTAGAGGGCGAGGGCTGTCTCGATGGGGATGCCGAACTTGTTGTCGCGCAGGCCGGTCGAGATGTAGGGATGGGTACCCGCATCGACGTCGGGGTTGACGCGCAGAGAGATCGGCGCCAGAACGCCGCGTGCGCTGGCGATGCGGGCGATGAGATCGAGCTCGGCCTCTGACTCGACGTTGAAGCAGTGGATGCCGAGGCGCAGAGCCTCTTCGATCTCGGCCGGGGTCTTGCCGACGCCGGAGAAGACGACCTTGCCGGGATCCCCACCAGCGGCGACGACGCGCGCCAGCTCACCGCCCGAGACGATGTCGAAGCCGGCGCCAAGATGCGCCAGCAGCTGCAGGACGGCGAGATTGGAATTGGCCTTGACGGCGTAGCAGATGCGGTGGCGCAGGCCACTGAAAGCGGCATCAAGGCTGCGATAGCGGCTCTCGATGAGGGCGCGGTCGTAGACATAAAGCGGCGTACCGAAGCGCTCGGCGAGCGACTCGGCATCGTGCTGACCGAGGCGCAGGCGCCCCTGCAGGGAAGTGCTCGGAGACATCGTTCAGCTCCCCTGCGTCGTGTTGGTGGTCGGCGCCGGCGCCGGCGTCGCTGCAGGTGCAGGTGCACCACCGAGATGGCGATGGCTCTTCGGCGCATGACCGGGCATGTAAAGGGGGCCTTTCTGGCCACAAGCGGCCAGCAACAGGCATAGCGCGAGGGCGCAAGCGGGTCTCGACATCGATGAAAAATTCCTGGCAGCTGCAATTCTGGCCCTAGTATATAGCGAGCGGCGCCGCTACCCTAGTCTTGCTCTGATTTGTCTGGAAGAGGAGGTCCGTATGACTTATGCCGATCGCATCGAGGCGACCTTGCGCCAGATCGAAGATCGTATCATGGCCATCGAGGACAGCGTCGACATCGATTATCGCGCCGCCGACGGCATGCTCGAGATGAGCCTGCCACAGGGCAGTCGCATCATCATCAATCGCCAGGCGGCGGTCGAGGAGCTGTGGCTGGCAGCGCGCAGCGGCGGTTATCATCTGTCCTGGCGCGGCGATGACTGGTTCTGTGCGACGACGGGCGAGACGCTGACGCAGCTGTTGCGGCGTGTCCTCGACGAGCAGGGCCTGGCGGGAGTGGCCTTCTAAGCGGCAGGGGCATGCGTTATAATATGCCGCGATGCGAGGCGGGGCCGGCGGCATGATCATCAAGCGCTACATCAATGCTCAGATCCTTCAGTCTTCGCTGGCGGTGCTCGGTGTTCTGTTCACGATCATCGCCGGCAGTCGGGTGATCAAGTATTTCTACATGGCGACGCAAGGCCGTCTCGACGTCGACCTGCTGTTCTCTCTGCTCTGTTATCAGTCGCCGGCTTTTCTCGAGTTCATCCTGCCCCTGTCTTTTTTCATCGGGGTGATGCTCAGCTTCGGGCGCATGTATGTCGACAGCGAGATGGCGGTGCTCGCGGCGGTTGGCCTCGGCCCCGCACAGATGTTGAGAATGGCGGCGGCGAGCATGGTGCTCGTCCTCGTCGTTTCGGCGGTGATGACCCTGTATGTGACGCCGCGCGCCAATTACCGTGCTGAAGAGCTGTTCTCGCAGCAGGCGGCGCGCAATGCCTTCGAGATCCTGCGGCCTGGCCTGTTCCAAGCCCTCGAGGGTGGCAAGGTCATCTATGTGCATGCCATCTCCGATGACCGTACACGCCTCGAGGATGTCTTCGTCTATGGCAGCCTCGGTGGCCAGGATCAGGCCGGTGTCGTCATCCGCGCCGCGCATGGCCGCATCCGCGTCGACGCCGGTGCCCGCTATCTCGTCCTCGAATCCGGTGAGCGTGACGAATTACCCGCCGGCAGCCATCATCTGCAGCGCATCAGCTTCGCCACCTACTCCCTGCTTCTGACCAAGGCGCCGGCCAAGGCGGTGACCATGCTCAAGACACTGACCGGACGACAACTGCTGCAGCGCTCCGACATCCTGGCGCGCGCCGAGCTGGAGTGGCGGCTATCCCTGGTTCTGCTGGTGCCGGTGGTGGCCATGCTGGCGCAGGCGCTCAGCCGCGTGCAGCCGCGCCAGGGGCGTTTTCTCAAGCTGCTGCCGGGCATCCTGGTCTATCTCAGTTACATCGTTCTGCTGTTGATGGTCAAACAGGCGGTCGAGAAACGGCATCTGCCGCAGGCGGCTTTTCTCTGGGTACATCTCGGCTATGCCCTGCTGGCCTTCTATCTTCTCTTTCAGCGCGAGCTGCACGCTCGCCTCATTCCGGCGCAAGGAAATCCATGACTCCCCCCCATCGCCTGCATCGTCGTGACCTGCAGTTCTATCTTCTGTACGCCTTCCTGCTCATCCTGCTGGCGACGCTGCGTCCGCTCGCCCTCCCTGATGAGGGGCGCTATGGCGATGTCGGGCGCTGGATGCTGCGCTCCGGCGACTGGCTGACGCCGCGCCTCGATGGTCTGCCCTTCTTCCACAAACCGCCGCTGCTCTACTGGCTCGAGGCGGCCTTCATGCAGGTGTTCGGTGTGCATGCCTGGGTGGCGCGTCTGGTGCCGGCTCTGCACGCCGGGCTCCTGGTGTTGGTGACGCAGCTGTACACGATGCGCTTTCATGGTCAGGGCCTGGCGCGGCGGGTGGCTCTCATCCTCGCCAGTTCCATGCTCATCCTCGGTGGCGGCGACTATATCAACTGCGACATGGTGGTCGCCTGCTGGATCGGCGTCTGCATCATGAGCTTCGCCTGGGCCCTGCAGAGCAGCGGCGCCGAGACCCTGCGCCTGGGGCGCTGGGGCTTCGTGGCGGCCGCTCTCGGTCTGCTCGCCAAGGGCCTCATCGGCATCGCCCTGCCCGGTCTCGTCCTGCTCATCTGGGTCGCTACCGAGCAGCGCTGGCGCGATCTTTTGCGCCTGCCCTGGTTCAGCGGCATCTTCCTGGCGCTGGTGATTGCCCTGCCCTGGTTCATCGCGCTCGAGCATATCTACGGCGGCTTCTTTCATTACTTCTTCATCGAGCAGCAGTTCACCCGCTACGTCGGCAGCAGCTTCAACAATCGCCAGCCCCTGCCTTTTTATGTCGTCTGCCTGGCGCTCGGCTTCTTTCCCTTCAGCACACTGCTGCGCTGGAAGATGCCCGCGGCGACGCCGGCCCTGCGCCCGGACATCCGTCTGGCCTGGATCTGGCTGCTCAGCATCCTGATCTTCTTCAGCATCCCGGTGTCGAAACTGGTCGGCTACATCCTACCCGTCCTGCCGGCCCTCGCCCTGCTCACTGCCATCGCCTGGCCCTCGGCTTCCGGCGAGCGCGCGACGCGCGTGCTTTATCTGCTCGGGGCGCTGATCTGGGCTTGCGCCTTGCTCGCCGTCAGCGTTCAGGTGCAGGGCATGCCGGTCGTCGGTCTCAGTCTGCGCATCGTCAGCGCCCTGCTCGCCCTGCTCTGGCTGGCTGGCCCCCTCCTGCATCGCCATGGTCACGGCCAGGCCCTGCTGCGGCTTTGGGCCTTGCAATCGGGTCTGACCCTGTTTCTGGTGGCGGCCCTGGTGGCGGCGCGTGCCGATGACAAGGGTTCGCAATTGCTCGCCGCGGTCCTGCTGCATCAGCACCAACACGAGCATGTGCTCAGCTATCGGGTCTTTCCTTTCGATCTGCCCTTCTATCTCGATAGCCGCCGGCCCATCCCCATCCTCGGTGACTGGCGTGCACGCCAGGCTTTCTACAAAGATGACGGTGACCAGCAGCTCCTCGATGGCCTCGCTTTTACGCGTCAGGGTGGTGGAGTGCTCGCCGAGCGTGACAGTCTGCCGCAGTGGGCGCAGCGCTGGCCACAGGCCTGGCTGGTCAGCCCGGCCGAGGCCGATGACGCTCTGCTCGGGGCCTGCGCCCGGCGCTTTGGTCGCTATGGCCGCTATGAGCTGTGGCAGCTCAGGGCAGCGGCAGATCAGGCAGCTTGCCGGACATCAGCTGCAGTCCTTCGATGAGATAGCGGTGCGCCTGATGGTCATTGAGGCGCACCAGCAAACGGATGAGCTCGGCGTAAGTCTCCGGCTGCTTGTCGATCTGCAGGGCCGATTCGAAGTAGGCGCGCGCCTCGCCGAAGCGGCGGTTCTGCAGGCAGAGACGGGCGAGAGCACGCAGCAGGATGGGGTCATGCGGATGCGTCGCCAGCCAGGCCTCGGCGCTCTCCAGCGCTGCCGCCGGTGCGCTGCTGCGGCAACGCCCGAAGAGCTCGACCCAGGTGCTCTGCCATTGCCGGTGCAGACGTTCTTGCAGCAGGGCGACGGCGAGGTCGTCATGGTCGCTATCGATCAGCGCCTGCGCGTAAGCGCTGACGACACCGGGTTCTTCGCGCAGTCGGCGCGGCAGGGCGCGGTAGTAGGCGCGTAAGCGCTGCTCGGTATGGGAGCGGTTGATGCGTGTGCCGCTGGCGGCGATGTGGGCGAGGACCTGCTCGTGCGCCTGGCGTTCCAGCACCCAGGCATCGCCATCCTGGCGGCGGGCATGACGGCGCAGGCTGGGCAGGAGCTCGGCGATCTCGCCCCAGCGGCCGAGCTTGGCGAGGGCGTGCAGCAGCAGCTTGATCACTTCGACCTGGTTGCCATGATCATGGTGCAGATGGTGGAGCTCGGCGGTGGCCTGCTCCCAGGCACCGGCGTCGAGTTGTAGGCGGGCGCGCGCCAGACCGGTGGCGAGGCGGTGGCCGCCTTCGCTGGCCAGGGCGAGATAGTGTTGGGCGCGGTCCATGGCCTTCTGGGCGGCGGCGGCACGGGCGGCGAGGAGATAGGCGCTGAAGGGGCGCTCGAGGCGGCGTGCAGCCTTGAACAGCAGGCCCTCGGCGCGCGTCCATTGACCGATCTCGAGAGCGTCGCTGCCGCGTTCGAGCAATTCCAGGGCGACGCTCTGACGTCGCCGTCCCCACCATGATGACCACCACTGTGGCAGGCGGCTGAGGTGCAGCAGAGCTTGCAAAAACAGAAAGAGCAGGGTCACGGCGACGCTGGCGACGACGAGGGCGGTCCACAGACTGCTCGCCAGGGTGAGGCCGTGCCAGCTGAGCAGGACGTAGCCGGGATCCTCGAGCATGGCCAGGCCGAGGGCGCCGCCGGCGAGGAGACAGAGGAGCAGGAGCAGATAGTTCAGCTTCACTGCGCCCCTCCTTGCAGCTGATGGACGGCGCGCAGGCTGGCGTCGAGGCGCGGTGGCGACAGATCGAGGCTGAGCGCGGCGAGTTCCTGCAGCTCGCTGTGGGCAAGCTGGAGCGAAGCGGTGTCGAGGAGCAGGGCGTGCTCTGACAGGGTCGCGTCGCACTGCGTCAGCGCCGCATGATAGATCGCCGTCTGGCGGTGCAGTAGAGCCCAGGCGGCGTCCTGCAGCAGCCCCTGCAGACGCAAACGCAGGGCGCTGAGTTCGAGGTCGCTGGGCAGGGGTGGGACGCTGTCAGGGCTGTGCTGGATACGGATCAGGCCGAGCAGGGACTGCCAGCCGGCCTGCCAGCGGCTCGCCAAGGTGGTCTGGGCGGGAAGGACAGCAGCCGGCGATGAGGGTGGCGCCCAGCTCGCTGGCAGATGAGCGGGTGCCTGCAGGTGTGCCATCAGACCAGTCAGCGCCTGCAGCCGCAGATAAGCGGCGGCGACGTCGATGTGCGGCTGGCTCTTCACCGCCAGCAGGTCACTAGCCAGAGCGGCGCGCAGGGACAGCCAGGCGGGATCTTCTTCGCCGGTGGCGAGATCGCTCGCCGATTGCAGCAGAGCCTCGGCGTCGGCGAAGTCCTGGTCGAGGCGCAGTTCACGCTCGGCCAGGTGCAGGTCAAAAGCGATCTCCTCGATCTTCCAGGCGGCGAGGCGGCGGTGATCGTCGCTCAGGCCCTTCTCCCAGGTGCTACGCGCGGTCAGACGGGCATCGAGCTGGGCGAGCTCCACAGCCTCCTGCTGCAGCCTTTGTTGCAGGGCGTGGTGGGCCGCGACCTCCTGTTCTTGCTGCTGCCACAGGAAGCGGCCAGCGAGGGCGAGCAGGACGGCGAGGACGAGAAATTTGACAACAGGACGGAGCATGCGCGCCCTCCTCGCGGTGGATGATGGGGATGTGGAGCTCATCTCGGCATACTACACAATCATGTCGGAGCCAGCCAGTTGTGATACGGCGCGCCATGAGGCGAGCAGGGCTGGTGACGCGAGCTTCGAGAAGGCTATGATGGCGTACTGATCATGACGGTCGGTGGGTTTTGGGCGGTGCTCTCAAACCGTCGAGGAGGGTAGGATGAAAGCCTATGTTGGGATGCTGGCGGTGGCGCTCACTCTGCTGCCCGGGTGCACGGCCATCATGAGCGGCAATGAACGCTTGCACGCGATGTCTGCCAGCGAGATCCGGTCCAGCATCATCATCGGCAAGACCGGCAAGGATGAGATCAGATCCTTGTTGGGCGGGCCGGATGAGGTGTCCTTCACGGATAGTGGTCTTTTGATCTGGCGCTATGATTTCACGCTCTTGGCGCAAAAAATCCCGTTCACCAGCGCATTCCAGGGATCGAAAAAGGAGCTCACCATCCTTTATGACAAGGAAGGGCGTGTGCAAGAGTTTTCCTACGAACAGGCGCCGATCAGTCGCCGCGTCTCGCTGTTCTATGGTGGGTAGCGCTCAGCTCGTCTTGTCGTGTGTGAGGCAGCACTCCCGAGTTCATATATGGACCCCTCCACGTTTGCAAGCCTCTTGTTGATCATGGCGTACGGTCGACTGCATACGTATATCCGGCCTGTTGGTGAGCTCATGGCTCTGGCCATCATGGGCAATCCGCGCACCCGGTCCTTATCGACAGTACGTGCTCAAAGGCACAACGAACTCGTCAGGTTTTCCTGGGTGCCGGTTCTACCGTAATTCCATGACATCAAGGTTTCTCGCAATCGTTGAAATAGGCAATAACTTTAGACTTCACATCGGCCCGTCATGTTGGTCCCACCACGGATAGCTAAGCGGCAGTCTTGACATGATGGTATCGCTCCTCTCGTGTCAGGATAGCCCAAGCAATGCGTGCGTTTTTATTAGCCACAGCGACGGACACCACATTACTGGGCCGTCGTTCAGCCACTTTACACACCCATTGACTCCGGGGATCTTCTTTGCCTGGCGCCCAGCGCACCACATTGCGGGCTCCATGAATGAACAGCGTTCGTATATAGCTGTCACCCCGCTTGCTGATACCCAAGAGCCGGTCTTTTCCTCCACTGGAGTGTTGTCGGGGAACTAAGCCCAGCCATGCAGCCATATCACGTGATCGTTTAAATTGTTGCGCATCACCGACAGCTGCGACTAATGCCGTGGCACTGAGTACACCAACCCCAGGAATGGCCATGAGCCGTTGAACACGAATATCTTTACGTGCCAGTTCATCAATCTTTTCCTCGACCCAGGCAATACGCTTATCTACATGCAGTAGGTCGTCATATTGGCCTTGTAAGATTGACCGCATGGCTTCGCTCACCCCGTTTTCAGCATCTTCCAGAATATCGGGCAAGGCACGACGCAGGATTTGCACTTGTCGATTCACTATGATGCCATTCTCTGCCAGAAAACCCCGCGTCTGATTTGTCGTGGCCGTACGTTGTTTAATCAACTCACTACGAACACGATGTAAAGTCTGCATATCTTGTTGTGCTGTAGTTTTTATGGCCACAAAGCGCATGTGAGGTCGACTGACAGCTTCACAGATAGCTTCGGCATCGTTCCGGTCATTCTTGTTACTTTTGACATAGGGCTTGACGAACTGAGGAGCTATCAACTTGACGGTATGACCCATCTTGCTCAACTCCCTGGCCCAGTAGTGAGCTCCACCGCAGGCTTCCATGCCAACCAGGCAGGGCGGCAGTTCCTTGAAAAAACTTAACACCTTGGAACGGGGCAATTGCTTGCGGAGCACAACTTTCTCAAAACGATCAACGGCATGAACTTGAAAGACTAACTTTGCCAAATCTAGGCCAATACGACTAATATTCATGATGATCCCTCCCACCGTAACTGGTTGTTAACACCTCCAGTCTGGCACATCGATGCCGCAAGGTGTGGAGGGGTCCATCCCATCGACAGTTAATGCCGTAACTATCTGATTTATAACGACGCCACTTAAAAAAATGCCCCTACAACAGGGTCAGCTGCTCAACTTTCGTGGGCTTATCGATGCCCAGGTCGGCGAACAACTGGATCTGTTCGGCGGTCATGGACGACACGCCG
>JAKBFV010000058.1 GCA_021833365.1 Pseudomonadota bacterium
TTTATCTCTTTGGCTTGACTATCTGGCCACAGGATCTGATTCTCCTGTCCTGGTTTTTGATCATCGCCGCTTTTGCACTGTTCGCCGTCACCGTCTTTGCCGGCCGTGTCTGGTGTGGCTATACCTGCCCACAGACGATCTGGACGAAGATTTTTATTGCCATCGAGAACTTCATCGAAGGTGACCGCAACGCTCGTATGCGCCTCGATAAGGCCGACCTCACCTGGAACAAGGTCTGGCGCCGTGGCCTCAAGCATCTCGGTTGGATCGGTGTCTCTTTTCTGACCGGGATGGTCTTCGTTGGCTACTTTGCGCCTATTCGCGAACTCATCCCCGCTCTGCTGCATGGTCAGGCCAACGCCAGTGAGTGGACCTGGATCGGCATTTTTACCGCCGCCACTTATGTCAATGCCGGCTGGATGCGCGAACAGATCTGCATGTATGCCTGCCCCTATGGTCGTTTTCAAAGCGTCATGTTCGATCGTGATACGCTGATCATCTCTTACGATCATGCGCGTGGTGAACCGCGTGGTGCACGCAAGCGTGATGCCGATCCACGAGCACAAGCACTCGGTGACTGTATCGATTGCCAGCTCTGCGTCCAGGTCTGCCCCACCGGCATCGACATTCGCGATGGCCTGCAGTTCGAGTGCATCGCCTGTGCTGCCTGCATCGACGCCTGCGACAAGGTCATGGAACAGATGGGCTATGCGCCCGGATTGGTCCGCTACACCTCGGAAAACGCCCTTGAGCACGGGCAACATACGCACATCCTGAGACCGCGACTGCTGGGCTATAGCGCCGCCATCAGCGTCATGATCGGACTGATGGTCTATGATATCGCGACCCGACCGCCTGTCGGTCTTGATGTCATCCGTGACCGCAACGCACTCTACCGTGAAACCAGCGACGGTGACATCGAGAACAGCTATATCCTCAATGTGATGAACAAGAGTCAGCAGCCCGAGCATGTCGACCTGTCTTTCAGTCATATGCCGCAAGGTACTAAGATGGAAGGCCGTCAGAGTATCCTGCTGCAGCCTGGGGAAATGCGTAGCGTCACTGAGACCCTCGACGAGGATCCTGATGACCTCAAGAATAATGCCGTGCATATGGACTTTCATGCGCGTGTCGAAGAAGATCCCGGTGTCGACGTCGACAGCCCGAGCCGATTTTTTGCGCCCTACCAGCACAGGAACTGATGATGAGCACGACTCAGCTACCCGCTTGGCGACACTCCGGCTTCTGGTTGGTTTTTGGACTGCTTTTTGGCAGTGTCATCGTCTCTTTGATCATGGTTTATCTGTCCCTGCATGGACGCGATGTCCCTGTCGTCGCTGATGCCTATGACCGTGGCCTCGACATCAATGAACAGCTCGCTCGCGACGCCAAGGCGCACCAGCTAAATCTGCATGCCGATCTTCACTATGACGCCATGCAGCATGTGCTATTCATCCAGTTCCTTGGCACGTCCCCTCTCCAGGCGCAGGATCTCAACTTGCGCCTACCACATCCCATCGATCCACACCAGGACGTCAATCCGCATCTGCAGAGTCTCGGTGGTCAGCGCTATGCGGCTATCCTGCCCGCAGACATTCATGGCCATCACTATATTCTTCTCAGTACGCATGATTGGCGGCTCGTCGGCAATGTCGATTTCCCCTTCACCCATGCCACTTTGAGCGCCCCCTGAGCCTTGTCGACTTCAGCTGATCCTTGTTTTCATTGTGGTCTGGCCCTGCGTGCGGGGCCGCGCTACGAGCTGATCTGGCAGGGTCAGGCGCGGCCGATGTGCTGCGCTGGTTGCCGAGCTGTCGCTGAAGCCATCATCGATAACGGCGGTGAAGATTACTATCTGCGCCGGCAAAAACCGGCGCAGCCTGTCGATCAGCTCCCCCCTCCACTTCCTGACCTGCCAGCTCTCAACCATCCGGCCCTGCAATCTCTCTATGTACAGCAGCAAGGACAGCATCAGCATGCCCAGTTGAGTCTCGCTGGTATGACTTGTCCGGCCTGTGCCTGGCTGATCGAAAACTGTTTGCAACGTCTACCAGGTCTGCAATCTGCCAATGTCAATATCACCAGTGGGCGTTTGACGGTGGACTATGATGGACGATTGACTCTCGCCGATATCATCGCTCACATCGAAGCCATCGGTTATCGCGCCAGCCCGTTTCAGATCGCCGGTGACCCTGTTCCACAAAAGAGCGAGAAGCGAGAGATGCTGCGTCTTGCCATCGCCGGCCTCGGTGCCTTGCAAGCGATGATGTTCGCCATGGGGTTGTATCTCGGCGCCTGGGAAAATATCAGCGTTCTGCAACGTGATTTTTTGCGGCTGATCACTTTTCTGGTGGCGACCCCGGTGGTCTTTTATGCCGGTTGGCCCTTTTACCAGCGTTCCTGGCAGGGCTTGCGGCACGCGCATATGAATATGGATTTGCCGCTCAGCATCGCCGTCCTAACGACGTATGCGGCCAGCGTCTACGCCATGCTGCGTGGTCAGGGCGAGACCTATTTCGACAGCATCAGTATGCTCATCTTCATCGTCAGCAGTGGTCGCTTCATCGAATTGCGCGCACGCCGGCATGCCGGTGAAATACAGGCCAACATCGAAGCACTGGCACCCCGGCTGGCCTGGCGCTACGAAGATGGTCAGGCACAGCGTGTTTCAACCCTGAGCATCGTCTGTGGCGACATCCTCCTGGTCAAACCAGGAGAGCGCATTCCTTGCGATGGCGAACTGATGACGGCAGACGCACAAGTCGACGAGAGCTTGCTCAGTGGCGAGTCTCTTCCAGTCGTCAAACACAGCGGTCAGCGCCTTGTGGCCGGTAGCCTCAACCTCGCCCAGGCTCTACACCTGCGTGTCACTGCACGCAGCGAAGACAGTACTCTGGCGCAGCTGCAACAATTGCTGCTGCGTGCCCAGGCTGGTAAGCCCAAGTTGGCGCTGCTCGCCGACCGCGTCGCCGCCTGGATTGTGCTCGGTCTCTTGCTGGTCGCCACAGCCACTTGGCTCTACTG
Organism: Pseudomonadota bacterium; assembly: GCA_021833365.1. Taxonomy (GTDB): domain Bacteria; phylum Pseudomonadota; class Gammaproteobacteria; order Pseudomonadales; family Moraxellaceae; genus JAJZHK01. The sequence continues at coordinate 3,025 of JAKBFV010000058.1, forward strand.
GCATCAGCATGATCCTTCCCGGGCCCTATGGAGCACCGTCGCGGTCCTCGTCGCCACCTGCCCCTGTGCCCTGTCTCTGGCCATTCCCATGGCTTTGACCTATGCCACCACCGCCCTCGCAAGTGAAGGTCTGCTGATCGCACAAGCGCATGTGCTCGATCGACTGGTCGACTGCGACAGTGTCGTCTTCGACAAGACCGGCACCTTGAGCACCGGACAACTACAATGCACCTCGATCCAAAGCCAAGGCTTGCCGCATCATGAGGTGCTCGCCATCGCCCACGCTCTCGAAGCACACTCGCAGCACCCCATCGCTCATGCTTTCAAGTCGTCGACCGCAGACCCGGCACAGGTCGCCGAAGATATCCGGCAGGAAGCGCACGGCGTCAGTGGTCGCATCGCTGGCCAGTCTTATCGCCTCGGGCGTCCTGATTGGGCCTGCCCTGGTCTTGTACAGGCGCCAGATCTCGCTGCCGAGCAACTCTGGCTGGCCCTGGTGCGCGACAATGAGCTCATCGCCTGGATCGGTCTGCAGGACAGTTTGCGCCCGCAGGCGGCGGCTTGTGTCGATGCCTTGCAGCAGGCGGGACGGCGTATTTACATCTTCAGCGGCGATCAAACAGCGCGCGTCGCTGCAACCGCCCGACAGCTGGGTTTACCGCCCGAACAGGCTCTGGCAGAACTGACGCCGACTGACAAATTGGCGGCGATGGCACAGATACAAGCGCGTGGTCAACGTGTTCTGATGCTCGGCGATGGTATCAATGATGCCCCCGTACTCGCGCGCGCCGATCTTTCCATTGCCATGGGCGAAGGCAGCGATCTGGCCTGTGCACATGCCGATGCCCTGCTGCTCAATAATCGCCTCGATTTGATCCCCAGAGCCATGGCGCACGCCCGCCGTTGCCAAGTCATCATGCGCGAGAATCTGCTCTGGGCCCTGCTCTACAATCTCACCATCGTGCCCCTCGCCGCCAGTGGGCATGTTCCGCCTTATCTGGCAGCCCTCGGTATGTCGGCGAGTTCCTTACTGGTGGTCTTCAATGCACGCAGATTGCGACAAATTCTGGCGCATAAATGAGCAATCGAACGGCGACCTTCCTGACAATTGTGTGGCGATACTCTAGACTCCATGACAGGTTCTACTGCGCATAGGAAAGCCGACAATGGAAGATGGCTTGGACGAAAACTGGCTGATCGATGATGCGCCTGATCAGCCTGCTCCACCGGCCCAGGAGCCGTGGAAAATCCTCATTGCCGACGATGAACCCGACGTTCATTCAGTCACGCGTCTGGCCTTGCGCAACATCGACTACCATGGCCGCAAGCTCGAGTTGATCAGCGCCTATTCGGCCTCGGAAGCTTTTGAGATCATGAGCCAGCAATCCGATATCGCCGTGCTGCTGCTCGACGTGGTCATGGAAACGGATGATGCTGGACTGCGCCTGGTACATCGCATTCGCGAGGAACTCGGCAATCACATCTGTCGCATCGTTTTGCGTACGGGGCAGCCAGGGCAGGCACCGGAGCAGGAAGTCATCGTCAGTTACGACATCAATGACTACAAGGCTAAGACCGAGCTCACTACCCAGAAACTCTTTACCACGGTCATCTCTTCCCTGCGCGCCTACGAGTCGCTCAATGCCCTGGAAAATCATCGTCTCGGCCTGCACAAGATCATCCGTGCCTCTTCATCGCTCGATCATATCCAGTCCCTGCGTGATTTTGCTTCCGGCTTGCTGCGACAGATCAATGCCTTGTTGCAGATCGGCATGCACGGCTCGATCTGTCTCGTCTATCGCTCCGAGGCATTACCTGCGGAGGATCTGCAGATCATCGCCGCGACCGGCATCTATGAAAATCTCAGCCGTTGTCACGCACTACCTGCCGATCATGAGGCGCGCGCCCTGGTGAAGCAGGTTTTGCAGGAACGTCGGCATGTCCACGCCGACCCTATCGACACCCTTTATATCGTCGTCCAGGAACAGCAGGAGTTCGTCATCTATCTCAGTCCTTGCCTGCCGCTCAGCGAGATCGAGCGCAGCTTGCTGGAAGTCTTCTGTGATCGTATCTCCCTGGCTTTTGACAACCATTGGCTGCATGAACAGATTCAAGGTTCGCAGACGGCTGCAGTCAGTCTGCTCTGCAGTCTTGCCGATAATGATCATCCGGAGCAAAGCCTGCAACAAGCTTTGGCGCAAAAAAAAGCCGTCGAAGATTTTTGCCTTTTCCTGCGTCAGCAGCCTGGCTTTGAAGCGCAGATAGACACGCGCTTCATCCAGCAGATCGGCATCGCCTATCTCCTGCATGATCTCGGCAAGCTGACCATCCATAGTCAGGTCCGCAACAAGCCTGCCGCTCTCGATGCCGATGAGCAGGAGCATATGCGCGAGCATGCGCGGCGTGGTAGTGAGCTGCTGGTGGCGGCACGCTCGATCGAGGGAGCTTCACGCTTCATGAGTATGGCCGCCGAGATGGCCCTGTATCATCACGAACACTTCGATGGCAGCGGTTACCCGCATCAGATCAGCAACGATAGCATCCCTCTGAGCGCTCGTATCACCGCCCTATTCGATGTCTACCATGCCTTGACCAGCCAGCGCCCCTATCGCGAACCCTGGTCAGATCGACAGGCTCTCGATTATATTGCCGATGCGGCCGGCCACCAGTTTGATCCGCTTTTGACCGAGGCTTTCCTGCAGTTCATGAAACAAAAGGCATAAGCCCTGTGAGCACCATGGGGCGATGGTGCATGCTATGATCGTCACATCGAGATCGCCGGAGGCCATGCCATGCAGGCCATGTATTTTCTCATCCCATTGAGCTTGCTGATGCTGGGCATAGGCGCTTGGGCCTTGATCTGGGCGATCAACAATGGCCAATATGACGATCCCGAGGGCGCCTCGTGGCGAGTCATCTATGAAGACCGCGATCGCCGCAACAAAACGCCATCAGCGCATGATGATGAGCCCCCCCGTGAGCCATGATTGTAACCACCATACTCATCAGTAATCTGAGTGTCGGCCTGCTCAGCAGTGGCCACTGCCTGGGTATGTGCGGCGGCATCAGCTCCGCCCTCGGCATGGGCGTACAGGCCACCACCCGCCTACAGCGCTGGTCGCGCATCCTGGCCTACAATCTCGGCCGTATTCTGACCTATGCCCTGCTCGGCCTGCTGGTCGGTACGCTCAGTATGCATCTGTTGCCGCCCATCTCTTTCTGGCGTTGGCCGCGTCTGCTCAGTGCCCTGCTCATGGTACTGATGGGCCTCTATCTGGCCGGCTGGTCGCGCCTGCTGGTCTACCTGGAGGCTCTCGGTACACCACTGTGGCGGCGTATCGCGCCGTATGCCCGTCGTCTTCTGCCTCTGCGCCATCTGCCGCAGTCGCTCCTGGCCGGTATGCTGTGGGGGTTTCTGCCTTGTGGTATGGTTTATGCCGCTTTGACCCTGGCGGCAAGCAGCGCCGACAGCAGTCTGGCGACCATGGCCATGCTCGCCTTCGGCCTTGGCACCTTGCCCATGATGTTGCTCGCTGGTGGCATGGCGCAGCGCCTGCAACGATTTTTATCGACCTATCATCTGCGCCAGATCAGTGGAATCCTGCTCATCGGCCTCGGCTTATGGACGGCTCTCGCTGTGGGCATGATGCATCATGTCATGCACGGACAGCCCATGCCGATGCAGATGAGCATGTCCGCCATGTCTGCCATGTCCATGCCCGCCGATGCCCGCCGATAAACGGCCGGCTCTGCGGCATCCTCCAGGAACACCTATTTTTGACTGGAGCACGGCGACGGATCTCGAGTTGCTCGTCGATGGCGCTACGTTCTACCCGCATCTTCTTACCCACATCACGACCGCTGTGCAACGTGTGTGGATCGAACTCTATCTGGTCGAATCCGGGCATATCTGCGCGCATCTCATCACGGCCCTGGTCGCCGCCAAGCGGCGCGGCCTCGAGGTTCGTCTGCTCATCGACGGTCTCGGTGCTCAGGGCATGAGCCATACTGATCGGCGACATCTGAGCGAGGCGGGTGTCGATTTACGCGTCTACAACCCCCCCGACTGGCGTCACCCGCTGCGTAGTCTGCTGCGCGATCACCGCAAGATCCTCATCATCGATGATCTCGCCTATACCGGCGGTGCCGGCATCAGCGATGAGTTTGCCCAGTCATCGCCAGCGCCCTGGCGTGAGACCATGGTGGCGATGCGCGGTGACATCGTCGCTCAATGGTGCTGCCTGTTCGATAGTGTCTGGCAGGGCCAGCCGACATTAGCGCCGATTCCCAGCTCGCGCGCTGGCACCTTCAGCGCTCGTGTCAACGCCAGCCAGGCTGACCTGCCGCAGCATCTTCAGGCCAGTCTGTTGCGCGCCATGGCGCACGCTCACCAGCGTATCTGGATCGCTACCCCCTATTTTCTGCCCCCACGGCGCCTGCGCAAAGCCCTACGGCAAGCGGCGCGACGTGGTGTCGACGTGCGCCTGCTCATCCCAGGACGGCACAATGATCACCCCCTGATCGGCCTGCTCAGCCATAGCTTTCTCGCCCGTCTCGGTGCACATGGTGTCAAGACCTACCAGTATCGCCCGCGCTTTCTGCATACCAAGGTTTATCTGTGTGACCAGTGGTGTTCGCTCGGATCGAGCAATATGGATCGTTGGGGGATGTTCTGGAATCTCGAAGCCAATCTCGAGGTCGACTCAGCGGAATTCTCCGACCGGATCGTAGCGATGCTGACGACGGACTTCGCTGCGGCTGAACGCTTGCCTGCCGCTGCCCACAGCGCATGGCATCGCCTGCTGCAGCGTTGCACCCATCTGATCATCAATCTTCTCGAGCGCTGGCGAAAGCGTTGAGTGCACTTGCCGCGCACAGACAAGAGGGGGGCTTTGTATGGTTCATAAGGGCAGCTCCGTTGACTTTAATGCGTGATGGGCGTCGCCTCAGAGAACGGAAAACCAAGCACGCTAAACCGGATCTGCCAAAAATTCCGCCTTGAGCTGTACGGCAATTAGCCGTATGATGGCATCAGGAGGATAAAACCATGACTGTCGCCAGCCCTACCGCTCGTCTCGAAGCCCGAATCAGCACCGATCTACATTCGATGCTCAAGCGTGCCGCCGAACTTCAGGGGCGCACCATGACCGATTTCGTGGTGGCCGCCGTGCAGGACGCTGCGCAACGCGCTATCGAGCAAGCTGAAGTCATCCGCCTGTCTCTGGCCGATCAGGAATGCTTTGCGCAAGCCCTGTTGTCGCCACCGAAACCGGCCCCGGCCCTGGAACGTGCTTTCGCGCGTCGCAGCAAGCTCCTGCGCCCTGAATGAGCAGCGCACCGTTCCGGCTCGTGCCGTTCGATGCGGCACATGACCGCACCGGGTTCAATAGCGATTCGGAGCCCCTGAATCGCTACCTGCGCGAGCAGGTCATTCAAGACATTCACCGCCGCGTGGCTGCTTGTTTCGTGGCCTTGGAAGATGGGCAGCGCATCGCTGGTTACTACACCTTGGCATCAGCAAGCCTGCTGTTGGCCGATCTTCCGGCCAGCAGCGGCAAGAAGCTGCCGCGCTATCCGACCGTACCCGCCGTTCGTATGGGCCGCTTGGCTGTCGATCAAGCACTCAAAGGCCAAGGTCTTGGTGGTGCGCTGCTGGCCGATGCGCTCGACCGTGCCGCCCGTTCGGAAATTGCCGCTTTCGCCCTGATGGTGGACGCCAAAGACAAGGCGGCAGCGGCTTTCTACGGGCATCACGGCTTCATTGCTTTGCCAGACTCGCCGCTGACCCTGTTCTTGCCACTGGCAACGGTCCAGCGTCCTTGAAACTCGCCGATATGCCCGCGCATTCCCCTTCCTGGTCTGGGTCTCTCAGAGAGCCGTCGAGCACACTGAACACTTGGATTTAACGACGTCAATGCGTCGAAAAAATGAGTGACATGACCGTAGATTGAGGCTGGGAGCTGCTGCTCCACTTAAAGATCGTGATCAAGTCAAAGCCTGAACACCTTGGACATAACAGAGAGCGCACTTTGTGACCGTGTTTTCGCTGTTTTTTTACTCTGCCAGCTCGATGAGTTGGCGTCCCCACGGGGATTCGAACCCCGGTTACCGCCGTGAAAGGGCGATGTCCTAGGCCTCTAGACGATGGGGACCTAGATTTGGTGGAGCTAAGCGGGGTCGAACCGCTGACCTCTACAATGCCATTGTAGCGCTCTACCAGCTGAGCTATAGCCCCACACATCCAGCTGACCACTGGTTGTCACGTCAGCTGAGGCGCGCATTTTATGTTTCGCCCCCCCTGGTGTCAACACCCGATTTCATATTTTTTGGTCGTCCTGCCGCAGCGACTCGTAAGCCTGCACGGCTTCTTCCGGAGTGATGTCGGCGACGCTCGATGAAGGCTTTTGCAAAAGCACATGCCGGACTTGCCAGGGATACCAGCGCTGCGCATCGCTGCCCCCAAAAAAGCAGACGATGGGCTTGCCGAGACCAGCGGCCACATGCATGGCGCCGCCATCGCTGCAGATGACACTCTGACACAGCGTAAGGGCCGCGATCAGCTCAGGGAGCTCCTGGGTAGGACAAGGGTGGATCGCGGTCGCCATATCGCCCAGCGCCGCGACGATGGCGGCAGCTTTCTCATCGTCGCCGGGATGAAAGGCATTGTCCGCCGCCCCTGGCGACCAGAGCAGGATGAAACGCAGTCCATGGCGCTGATGCAAGGTGCGCATCAAGCTCACAAAAGATGCGACCGGCCAGCGCTGATTCGGGCGTCGCGAACTGATGTGGATGCCGATCCATGCGCCATCTCCGCCAGGTAGCCGTGCGCGCAAGGCCGCGACAAGCGCGGCATCGGGCACCACCAGAGTGGCCGGCGGTGGCGTGGTGATGCCGAGAGGATTTAATAGACGATAGACGTCCTCGACCTCATGCAGAGGTTGTGTGCTGGCACCATTGACGGCATGCAGACGTCGCCGACAAGGCCGTGTTTGCGGCGCAGCGAAGGCGATGATCTGGCGTGGGCGCAGCAGACAGGCCATGCGAATGACCTTCGGCAGGTAGCCGGCGCCGACGACGATAATGACGTCATAACGCTGATGGTACAGATGCCATAGCAGAAACAATCGGCGTAGATGTACGCGCAGGACCGATTCACCGTCCGTGCGATGTTTGGCCTTGGTATAGCTGTAAATATGATCGATATAAGGGTTGGCCGTGATCACCGGCCCGTTATAGCTATTCACCAGGACGTCGATGCGTGCCTGTCGGTAGTGCCGGCGCAGGGCTTCGAACATCGGTGTCGTGCAGACCAGATCACCGATATTATCGCGTCGGATCAATAGAATTTTTTCGATATCCATGAAAGGAATACGGTCTCCGCCATCTCGCTAGCGATGATACTGAAGAAAAACACGACTCACCATCTTTTAGGATCACATAGAGGCCTCGCGACATTCCAGGCACCACTCAAAAGGTAGTGGCTGGCCGGTGGCATCGAGAACGCGTAATGCTTGCATCTGCTCACGCAGGCGCACCTGTGCCGCCTGTGCCGATGCCGGCTGTGTCACCAGGATGAGCACGATGCTGTCATCGCCCTGGCGCAGTGGAGTTTCTTCGCGACGCGTGCAGTGTTGCAGATAATGGTGGGCGGCGCTCATGACCACTTCCTGCTGCTCCCATGCCGTCAGCTGGATGCGCAAGAGATAGACCTGCCCCCCTTGCGCAGCGGCGCGTTCTTGTGCCACTCGCAGATGATAGGACCAGGGGTTGATCGATGATCCACGGCGCCGAAAACGCGGCAGCACAAAACGCAAGAGCAAGGCCAGCATCACGCCCACCACCACTCCAAGCAATAACGCCGGCTCCTTGATCATGCGGACTCCCGAGGCTAGGTAGCAGTTTGATGGGGTTGGGTGATCACGGCATAGGGTGACCCAAGACCCAGCACAGCGGCATACTCCTCAGCGTGCAGATAGCGCTCGGCTGATTCATCGAGCACTTCGGCCAAAGCCATCAGGACATGCGCATAGGTGCAGGCATTGGCGAAGAGCATGCCGCCGACATCGAACGTGCCGCCATGGTTGCGGTAGCCGAGCGCCCGGCAACGATCGACACCGAGATCGAGGCGGCGCAGATAGCCGAGGAAGGGTTCTGGATGTCCATGCACGAGAAAGATGCGTGCTCGCGCCTGTGGTGAAAAATAGGCGTGCAGAAGCTCATCGGTGTGTACCACGGCGGCTTCATCGGCGTCGCGTGCCTGACGAAAACGCCCAGGCTCCTGCAGATAGATCAAGCGTACGGGCACCCCCAGTTGCTGCAGGCGACCCTGTGCCTTGCGCATCTCGATGAGCTGATAACTGCCACAGGCGACCAGCTCGATGGCATCGCTGGGGCCTTCGTGCATGAACACAGCACCCTGTTCGGTGAGTTCCTCCGCCTGTGTCCGGGACAGTTGTGCGGGTAGGTCCTGTTTGGCGACCACCATGATGGCGATGCGGCCACGCTCCTGGTAAATCTGCGCCAGTGCGCAGACGGCTGACTGTGCATCGGCGGGATAAAGAATGCGCACCATATCGCTCATTTCACCGGCCAGGGTCTCGACCAGGGCGGGGTCCTGATGCGACTGCTCGTTCTTGCCATTTTCCCAGGTGTGTGAGGTGACGATCAGGGGCCATGACAGCCAGGCGGGTGGGCGTCCAGCCTCCTTGAGATGACGGGCGAAGATGATCTCCTGGCGTATGGCGCCGAGCATCTTGACGGCGAAGGCTTCGTAGCTGACCACCAGATTGACGCCGGCCTTATTGGCCAGACAAGCACAAACGACGGCCTCCTCATTGAGCGCGGTGATCACTGCACCATGCGGGTCCTCATCGTTGCCAGGCTCGGGATCTCGTACACGATGTTTGAGACGATGCAAAAGACCGGCCATACGGTTGGAGCGCAGTTCGTCAGGGTTGCCGATGCGCCAGCGGCGTTCAGGATTGAGACGGTGGAGCTCCTGCATCCAGACGTCGATCGCCGCCATCGCCGAAGACGGCCACGCCGCCGCGTCTGTGTGCGCCGGCAGGATCAAGTCCGCGGGTGCACGCCGCGCCAGGGCATGGTCGCGTTCGCGCACACGGCCATTGCGCTGGTGATTGTTGAGGCATGCCTGCACTTCCTGCAACTGCGGTAAAGGTGTCCACAAGGCGGCCATGGCGTCATTGAAAGCGGCACGTGCGAGGGCATCATGATAGGGCGAGACGGTCAGCGGTGTGCCATGTGCCTGATTGGTGCCGGAATTGAGAAAGCCATAGCCCTTGGGCGCGGCGGCGATGATATAAGGCAAAGCCGTGGCGCCAGCGTGTACCGACTCTTCCGCCGCGAACAAGGCGGTGATGAAGGCTGCGGGGTCGCGACCATCGATGCAGCGCGGACTAAAGCCATTGAGGGTGAGGTGCTGCTGCAACCAGTTCACTCCGCCCGCCTGCATGATGCCGCTGCGCTGATCGATGCGTCGGCCATTGGCGATCATCACCGGTAACGCCACCCCGCAATCATCGGCTCGCCACCAGCGCGCCGCCCAGTCGGCACCACGTTGCTCCTCGAAGGCGCCATCACTGAGAAAAGCGACCAGGGTTTCCCCGGGCAGGGGTGCATGCACATAGTGGAGATCGGCGAAGCCGAGATAGCCGCCTTCCAGCATGCCGCCAGCGGTATGCGCGTTGACGTGTGACCCCAGGGGGGATTCGGGATGGCCATCCGGGCGCACGGTGTAGCGGTAAAAGTCTTTCACCAGGGTGCTGAGGCCAGCGTCGGAAAGATCATAGCGTTGCGCGTGCGCCGTATGCATGTTGCCAAGAATGACGTTGCAGGCATCGATGGCGGCGACACAGTGCCCCTGCCCCATCATCCACGAGCGTGTCGTACCGGTGAGAGCATTGAGCGCGATGTAGGCGGCATACGCCGGCACCATGTTCAGCGAGCCGCCGGCGTGGCCCTGTGGATCGATCTTGAAGTCAGCTTCGGCGAGCGCTCGGCCATCGAGAAAGACATGCCGTGCATAGACCATATGCATAACCAGCCAACAGGCAGCGCGACTGAGGCTGTCCGCCGCCAGCAAGATGGCGTAGACGGCGTCACGGGAAGGCTGCAGACCGGTCGTGACCAGACGATCGGCGAGGCGGGCGACGTCAGCGCAGACTTGCGGTGAGTGCGCTGTCAGGCCCTGAGCCTGTTCAAAGCTTTGTTGCAAGCTCGCCATCGTCATGCTCCTTAGGCCCTGCTCAGCTGATGGATGCCATCGACCAGGACTGCCGTGATGTCGATCGCATTGCTCGGGTGTTGCACGGTATTGCAGGTGATGATGGCACGGGTTCCGGCGGCCCTCAGTTGAGCATAGGAGTCTTCCGCAAAAAGACCATGCACGGCGATGCAAACCGCCGGTGCCCAGGATCCACGCTGCAGATGCTGCAGAGTTTCAAGCAAGGTATGCCCGGAAGAGACGATGTCATCGACGAGGATGGGGGTATATCCATTCCAGTCACCTTGCGGTGGCGCGCTGACCTCGACATCGCGATCGCCGTGCCGTGTCTTGTGCAGAACCGTCGCCGGCGCACCAGCCAGACGAGCCACCGCTTCAACCCACTGCGAGGACTCGGCGTCGGGGCCGATCAGCACCGGTCGATCGACATGTGTGCGGATCCAGGCGGCGATCAAATCGACGGAGCTCAAAGCCAAAGCGGGAATGCTGTAGATTTCCGAGAGCGCATGATAGCGATGCAGATGCGGATCGATGGTCAGGAGTGCATCGACGTGCTGCGACAGCAAACGCGCAAAGCTGCGCGAGCTGATCGCCTCCCCAGGTTTGAAGCGGATGTCCTGGCGCATATAGGCCAGATAAGGCGCTACCAGGAGCACCTCTACCGCCCCCATCTCATGCAGAAGATCGGCGACAAAGATGAGGGGCAGGATGACAACATCCGGGGTGCGGAGATCAGCCAGCAGGATGACGCGGCATCCTGACACTTCGGCGAGCAGGCGCACATAGTGTTCGCCATCGGGGAACTGGCGCAGTTCCAGGGCGATCTTTGTTGCTTTCAGCGCGGTCGCTAAAGCCGCCGTCAGTAGCGGACGGGCAGAAATATCGACGATCACCGTCGGCCTGTCACAGTCATTCATCCAGCATCCTCCCAGTCATCGCTGCCAGGGCAGCCTGATCTCAAACGAATTCGCCTTCCACCCGTACTTCGTGCGGATGTTGGGCGAGAAAATCCAGAGCATAGGCGAGAGCTCCAGGTGAAGTCGCATGGATGCTGTAAAGGCGATCGCCACGCGATACCCGCTCACCCAGACGGATATGAAAATCGATACCGGCGGCGCTGTCGGCGGGGGCGCCGGAGAGTTTGGCCAGACGCGAGAGAAAACGGTTGTTGATAAAGGTGACGACGCCATCGCGATCGGCGAGCACCGCATGCTGATAAGGTGCGATGCCCGGTTCATGAAAACCGCCCTGCGCGGCAGCGATCAGCATGAAGCGCGCCAGCGCCTCGCCGCTGTCGAGAATCTGCGTCGCCCGCCCCTGGCCTTGCCCGGGTTCAGCCACGCCGCCCATTTCCAGGAGCAGACCGGCGAGCGTCAGGGCGCGTTCGCGCAGATCCTGCGGCGCCTCCGGCTGGCGGCGCAGGACGGCGAGGACGTCGCGCGCCTCCAGGGCCGGGCCGATACCGCGTCCCACCGGCTGGCTGCCATCGCTGAGATGCGTTCGCACCGTCAATCCAAGTTCGCTCCCCACCTGCACGAGAATCTCGGCAAGATGTCGGGCCTGCGCTTCCGAACGCACTTTGGCGGTCGGTCCGACAGGCAGATCGATGAGCACATGCGTCGAGCCGGCGGCGATCTTTTTCGACAGCACAGAGGCGATCATCTGTCCCTCTGAATCGAGATCGAGGGCGCGCTCGACGCGAATCAACAGATCATCGGCAGGCGACAGCGCCACTGCTCCGCCCCAGACCATGCATGCACCACAACGCTCCACCACTTGGCGCATAGCGTTGACATCCAGTTGTACGGGCATCATCGTCTCCAGAGTGTCAGCGCTACCGGCAGGTGAGGTGATGGCCCGCGAGGAACTCTTCGGCATGGTCAAGCCGGCGGCGGCGGCGATGGCGACGACGATCGGCGTCGTGCGGTTGCCCGGCAGTCCGCCTAAGCAATGTTTATCGACGATCACCGCCTGCGGCCAGTGCAGGCGCTGCCCGGACTTGACCATGGCATCGGTCAGATAAGTGATCTCGCGCACATCGAGACGACTGCCGGCGCAAGCGGTGACGAAGGCTGCCAGCATGATGTCGGAATAGTGGCCGGCGACGATGTCGGTGACGATGTCCTGCATCGCCTGGCGCCCCAGCTGATGGCCATAGAGCTTGCTACGCACCTGATGCAGGGAGTCGATGGCGGGGGCATGCCGTACCGTGATCAGATCGCCTTCACTGACCTGCAGAGCCGCCACCGCCGCATCGGATAAGCCGATTTCATCGTCAGCGATAAAATGATCGGTAACCATATCGAGGGTCGCGGTCAACACCCGTTCACCGGCGACCAGTTCGATTCTGGACTGCGTCGCCAGTCCTTCCGAGCGCGCGATGCCTGAGTCGATATGCAGGAAAACCACCGGATGCCAGTGCGTGCCGATGCCGAGACAACGCACTTTGAGTTGCTTCAAGGGCTGCATCTCCATCTCGCTCACACCTCTTCCTTCAGGTTCATGGCGATCAGAATAGAATATCGCGCTTTGGCCGCAACTGACCAAGATCAAAGCTCGTCAGGCAAAAAAACATCTACTATGAAGCGCAGATACATCTTGGGGTGGGCGAAATGCAAATACAATTTCTCGGTGCTGCTGGCACCGTCACTGGATCAAAATCGGTCGTGCGCTACGACGGTCACGCCATCCTCGTCGATTGTGGCTTGTTCCAGGGGGTCAAGCACTATCGCGAGCGTAACTGGGCGGATCTGCCCATCCCTGTCGATGAGATCGAAGCCGTCATCCTGACGCATGCCCATCTCGATCACAGTGGGTATGTCCCTGTACTCGCCCGCCAGGGTTATCGCGGCCCCGTCTATTGCACGCCAGGGACGCGCGAACTCTGCGCGGTTCTGTGGCCCGACGCTGCCCATCTGCAGGAGGAGGACGCAGCTTATGCCAATCGCAAGGGCTTCAGCCGGCATCAGCCGGCTCAGGCCTTGTTCACACTGGCGGATGCACAGCAAGCTCTCGGCCTGCTGCGCGAGGTCGATTTTGATCAGCTGCTGCCGCTGCCGGGGGGCCTGCAGGGACATTTTTCGCCAGCCGGACATATCATCGGCGCGGCCTGCCTGAGTCTGCTCTGGCGCGATCAAAGCATCGTCTTTTCAGGAGATGTCGGGCGCCCGCTGGATCCGATCATGCGCCCGCCCCGCCCTTTGACCGCCGCTGACGTCCTGGTGCTCGAGTCGACCTATGGCGATCGTCTGCACACCCATGAAGACGTCGCCGACCGATTAAGTACCCTCATCCGGCGCACTGCCGCCCGTGGCGGCAAACTCATCATCCCGGCTTTCGCCGTCGGGCGCGCGCAGACCATCCTCTATCTGCTCTGTCAGCTGCGCGATGCGAGGCGTATTCCCGCCCTACCCATCTATCTCAATAGCCCGATGGCGGTCAAGGCGACGGAGATCTTCTACCATCACGCCGATGAGCATCGTCTGCAGGCGAGCGATGTCGAGAAATTGCGGCATACGGTGAATTATGTCGAATCAACGCAGGACTCGATCGCGCTCTGTGGCCGCCCCGGTCCGATGATCATCGTCTCGGCCAGCGGCATGGCCACCGGTGGACGTGTTTTGCATCATCTCCGGCAAGCGCTGCCGGACCCGCATTCAGCCGTGCTCTTCATCGGTTTTCAGGCGCCGGGAACGCGCGGCGATCTGCTCGTGCGCGGTGCCACGACGATCAAGCTGCTCGGCATGGACATTCCAGTACGCTGCCATATCGAGAACATGGCCTCCCTGTCAGCGCACGCCGATCAACAGGAGATGCTCACCTGGCTCGCCAGCCTGGCCAGGCCGCCACGCTTGACCCTGATCAATCATGGTGAGCCGACGGCCGCGGATGCTTTGCGCGCCTGTCTGAAGCGGCAACTGGGTTATGAGGCGCGCGTCGCCGAGCATCTGCAGACCATCGACCTACAGGCTTATCTGGGCGGGGATTGAGGAATAGCGGGATATGCGCCCCGAACACGATTCGAACGTGCGACCTGTCCCTTAGGAGGGGACCGCTCTATCCAACTGAGCTACCGGGGCGAGGTCGCAGATTGTAGC
>JAKBFV010000059.1 GCA_021833365.1 Pseudomonadota bacterium
AGGTTCAGGCCTTCATCGACACGCCGGCCTACGAGGTGCGCAAGTCACAGCGCTTCCGCCAAGGGGATGAGTTGATCATCGCCAAGAATCCTGCCTTCCTGCTGGATGATCCAGCTGAGCGAGACCAGTTCCGGCGGGCGTATGAGCAAAGTGCTGCGCTTTACTATCAGGGGCAGCCGCCGTTTGAGGATGTGCTGGGCCGGATACAGGCGAACATCGGGCGGCTTTGAGGTTTAGCAGAGGATGCTGCAAATTTCTCTGTAGGCATCTCTGTTGGCATAATTGTGCTTTTAATACACAAGCCATTGAATTTTATGATGTAGTTAATCCCTCTCTCACCACCACTACAAGTCCTTCTCACCTGCTTAGCAGGCCTGGGAGGCGCGCAGAGCCCCGCACCATGCGGGGCTTTTTCCGTCAGTCCCTGATCACACACTCGTCCCGTCGCAGATCTGCCTCGCTATGTGCCGGCGCTTGCTTGCCGACTTTACCGCGCTTACCGCGGGCAGGCGCACAGGGGATTTATGGAAAAAGGAATGGGCGATGATTGTATCAAACGGCGCCGGCTTCTCCGACGCGGCATCCATCATGCGTTGAAACTCGGGCCGGCGATCATCGGTCGCAGATGCGCCGAGCGCCACAAACTCGGCGACGACTTCGATCCCCTTTGCCTCGCAATAGGTCCGAAGTTGGCGACGCTGGTCGTGAATGGACAGGTCGTATTCGGCCTGGCGTCCGGTCGAAACCCGGAGATAGAGGGCGACACGCCCTGGCGCTGCCAAGGCGGGGTTCGCTTTGGCCTTCTGCTGTGGCGTAGTGCAACGAAGTGCGCACGGCGGCGCTATCGGCCGGCGGCGTAGTGAGTTTGACGGCGTTCGTGCGCATTGGGTGTATCCCTGGCGAAGTCCGAATCCGCCCTCGCGGCCTTCCGGTCTTGCCGATTTCGAGTATTCTGGCTATATTACCGGTTATAGTCCGGAGAACTCAGAATGAGCAAGAGTCCTCAGCGCCGAGCGATCGACAATTACCGCAGCCGCCTGACCGAGCGAGGCATGGTCCGCTTCGAGGTGATCGGTCGGGAAAATGACCGCGAGCTGATCCGCTCGCTAGCCAAGCGCCTCGCCGAGGGCGGTGCCGACGCCGATCGATTGCGCGCGGCTGTCACCCACTCCATTTCAGGCGAACCGCCCAAAAAGGGAGGGATTCTCAAGGCGCTGCTGGCCTCGCCCCTGATTGGCTCCGAACTCGACCTGACCCGTCCGCGTGAGGAAGGGCGGAAGGTCGATCTTTGATGCGATACCTGCTCGACACCAACATCCTCAGCAATTTCACCAAGCCTGCGCCAGCGGATTCGCTGGTGGCCTGGATGGCCGATCAGTCGGACGATGACCTCTTCATCGCCTCGCTGACGCTGGCGGAGCTTCGCCGAGGAGTGCTTGAGAAGCCCGCAAGCAAGCGCCGGGATCAGCTCGACGCCTGGTTCAGCGGCCCCCAAGGCCCGCAGGCGCTATTCGCCGGTCGCATCCTCCCATTTGACGAACGGGCCGGTCTCGCCTGGGCGGAACTGATGGCCGAAGGCAGAGCTGCCGGCCGGCCGCGCAGCGGGCTTGATACGATCATTGCGGCGATCGCGACCGCCAACGACTGCGTTGTCGTCACCGACAACGAGCGCGATTTCGCGGGCATCGAGATCATCAATCCGATCCGCGGGGCGACCTGATACGAACGAGGCCGCTCTCACGTCCCACACTGATCGCGGCCGTCGAACTGCTCGAAGGCCATAGCTAGGCGCGCTTCAATCAGATGGTCCCACGCCTCGGCCTGGACTGGAAGACGAGATCGATCCGGGGACGACAGTCAGCGTCGCCAGCAGCGGCTTCGGCAGCGTGGCGAGATAGCCGACGCGGAGCTGCTCGGGGAAATGCGCCGCCTCGGATTCCACCGTCCCGATCATCCAGGGAATCTGCGCCTCGCGACCGGCCTCGATCGCTTTGCGAGGCGAATCCGGGACGATGACACCATCGATGATGGTCGCCGGGGCGCTCGCGCCATGTCGATCGGGTTTTTGTATGCGCCGACGATCGTCTCGGCCGACTGAAGGCTTTTGAGCGGGAACGTCACAGGCCCCGATTGCGTGATCGCCTTCGCGAAGAGGCCATGCGCCAGGTCGGAGACCATCAGGTTGTTCACCGACGCGCCGCCCGCTGACTCCCGAAGATCATCACGTTGGCCGGGTCGCCGCCGAACGCGGCGACATTGACCTGAACCCACTTCAGTGCCGCGATCGGTGGCTGGCATGGCTTCGTTTGGCCTATGCAGGCGCATGACGTGAAACGAGGCCGTCAAGCGGCCTCGATCACACGTACATCGAAGGTGACATGCAGCACCCTCTTGAGCGCACCGAAGATCGCAGCAAGGTTATCCATGCTGGGATTGCCATGCGAGGACAGCATGCGATGCAGGCTCTTGCTGGGCTTCTCAGTCATCGTGGACAGTTCCTCGAAGCCTACCGTGGCATTGACGAGATCGCGCAGGATCAGACGCACGGCGTCCGGCTCACCACCGAGGAACAGAGTCGCTGCCTCGTCCAAAAGGGTCTTTGCGAAGTCCTGATCACGCGCGACGCGCTCGACTACAGTCTGTTTGAAATCTCTTGTGAGGCTCAGCACTTCTTCCCCTTCTTGCTTGCCAGCAGCTTCTTTCTGGCCTTGTACTCTTCGTGCTACCACCGAAGAGCACCATCAGCGCTTCGCCATCCTGAGCCAAGTAGATGCGATAACCTGGCCCCCAATCGATCACATACTCACCGATACCGCGAAACCACTGGATCTTCGATGTATTGCCCAGCTCCTTCGCAGCCTCATGCACCCGTTGTACGTGGTCCGCGTCCGCCGCAGATCATGCCCCCCGTACGCGCATGAACACACACGGCATTGCCCTTCATCCGCATCGCGCTATATATTGGCATAGATAGCTACTATTGAAGGGAAGCTCCATGCCCACCTCCGCCGCTGCTCCGCATCTGGTCGGCAAGCTGTCGCTGGAAACGGCGAGTGGGAGTTTTCTCGGCGCCACCCGTATTCGCCTGCTCGAGAAGATCGCCGAGCACGGCTCCATTTCACAAGCCGCAAAAGCCGTTCCCATGTCGTACAAGGCGGCCTGGGATGCCATCGACGCCATGAACAACATTCTCGACACCGCCCTGGTGGAACGCTCGGTGGGGGGACAGCACGGTGGCGGCACCCGTCTCACCGACTACGGGCGCAAGGTGATCGCCATGTATCGGGCCATGGAACAGGACTATCAAAGCAGCCTGAACCGTTTGAGCGCCAGCCTCGATGGGCCCGGGCGCGGCGATGTGCCCTGGTTCAAAAGTCTGATGCAACGGCTGTCGGTGCAGACCAGTGCCCGCAACCAGTTGGCTGGCCGGGTAGCGAGCTTGCGCAGCGTCGGCGTCAATTGTGAGGTGAGATTGCGCCTCGACGAGCAGACCGAATTGACCGCCATCATCACGCGCGAGAGCGCCGAGCTCCTCGGTTTGCAGATGGGCCGGGAGGTGCATGCCCTGGTCAAGGCACAATCAGTGCTCTTGCTGAGCGCGGCACCGAGGCCGACCACAGCGTCCAATCATCTCTGCGGCGAGGTCACACGCATCGACCCGAGCGATGTCAGCACTGAAGTCACCCTGACCTTGCCGGGCGGGCGTTGCCTCACGGCTATCGTCACCCCGGAGCACCTGTCGACACTGGCGCTCACCGTGGGGGGGCCGGTCTGCGCCGCGATCAAGGCCAACGATGTGATTCTCGCCGTATTTGATTGAAGGATCGCGCAGGAGGCTGTTCATGCCGTGGATGAAGCTGTGGATCATGATTTTCCTGACGATGCTGTCCGAGCTCGTCTGTGCCGATACCGTCACCGTGGCGGTCGCCGCCAACTTCACCCAACCCATGCAGCAGATCGCCCATCAGTTTGAGAAGATCAGCGGTGATCACGTCATCCTGGTCTTCGGCTCCACCGGCAACTTCTACGCCCAGATCAAGGCTGGCGCTCCTTTCGAGGTGCTTCTGGCCGCCGATGAACAGACTCCGACGAAACTAGAACAGGAACATCTTGGCGTCGCCGGCAGCCGCTTCGCCTATGCCGTCGGCAAGCTCGTCCTGTGGTCAGCACAGCCGAAGGTGGTCGATGCTGAGGGCCGTGTGCTGCAAAGTGGAGCTTTTGCCCATCTCGCCCTGGCCAACCCGCGCCTGGCCCCCTATGGCGCCGCCGCCATGCAAACGCTGCAATCCCTGCGGCTGCTGCCCGCCCTGCAGGCGAAACTGGTGGAGGGCGAGAGCATCGCACAGGCCTATCAGTTCATCGCCACCGGCAACGCCACCTTGGGTTTTGTCGCCCTGTCACAGGTCATGGCTCAACAGGGGCAGTCTGCGCGCGGGTCGATGTGGGTCGTGCCTGCGGCTGACTACACGCCTCTACGTCAGGACGCCATCCTCCTGCAAAAGGGACGCAATGACCGCGCCGCGGTGGCGCTGTTGGCCTTCCTGCATTCTCCCGCAGCGCAACACGTGATACGAAGCTTTGGCTATGACCTAGGCGTCTTAGGTCCTCATGATGCTCAGTAGCGACGACTGGTCAGCCATCCGCCTGACTCTTGCACTGGCCGGACTCACCACCGTGCTCTTGCTCCTGCTCGGCACGCCCATCGCCTGGTGGCTGGCGCGTACGCGCTCACGCCTGCAGCGACCGATCAGCGCCCTGATCACTCTGCCCATGGTCCTGCCGCCCAGCGTCCTCGGCTTTTATCTACTCGTCCTTATGGGCGCGCAAGGGCCGGTGGGGCGCTTCACTGAGTTCATGGGCTGGGGGCTGCTGCCTTTCTCCTTTGCCGGACTGGTCGTAGGCTCGGTGCTCTACTCACTGCCCTTCGTCGTGCAACCCCTGCAGCAATCTTTTGCTGCCATCGGCGAGGGTGTACTGGAAGTGGCCGCCACCTTGCGCGCCTCCCCGATCGACCGCTTCTTCAGCGTCGCTCTGCCCCTGGCGCGCCCCGGCCTGATCACCGCTAGCGTCATGGGCTTCGCTCACACCTTGGGTGAATTTGGCGTCGTCCTCATGATCGGCGGCAACATCCCGGGTACGACGCGTGTTTTGTCGGTGCAGATCTACAACCATGTCGAAGCCCTGGAATTCACCCAGGGGCACCGGCTCGCTGGTGCCATGTTGCTGTTCAGCTTTGTGGTGTTGTGGCTGCTGTTCCGCTTCCAGTCACCCGCGTCATATCAGGCTGAACGATGAGCATCGATGCCCGCTTTACGGTGCGCTGGCCGACCTTTTCCCTGGCCGTGGACCTGCAGCTCAAGGCTCGCGGCGTCACCGTTCTGTGGGGCGCCTCGGGCTCGGGCAAGACCACCTTGCTACGCTGTATCGCCGGTCTGGAACGGGTCCAGGATGGCCACCTGTTCGTCGCTGGCGAGTGCTGGCAGGACGCATCTCATTTTCTGCCCGTCCATCGCCGCGCCCTCGGCTATGTCTTCCAGAATGCCCACCTCTTCCCGCATCTGAGCGTGCAAGGCAATCTCGACTACGCCCTCAAACGCAGTCGTCGCGCCCCGCTCTCCGAGCAGCGCCGACAGGAATTACTCGAACTGCTCGCCATCACCGCACTGCTGCAACGCCAGCCTGCTCGACTATCGGGTGGTGAACGCCAGCGTGTCGCCATCGCCCGCGCCCTGTTGTCCTCGCCACGCCTGCTGCTCATGGACGAAGCTCTGGCCGCCTTGGACCGCGAGCACAAGCGCGAGATCCTGCCCTATCTCGAACGCCTGCGCGATGAACTGGACATCCCCATGCTCTATGTCAGCCACAGCGTCGATGAAGTCTCGCGACTGGCCGACCACGTCGTTCTGCTCGACCAGGGCCGCGTCCTGGCCCACGCCAGCCTGGCCGAGATCAGTACGCGCCTGGATCTGCCTCTCGCCCAAGATCCCGATGCCGCCATCGTCATCACAACGACCGTCGGCGCCCTCGATACGCACTATCACCTCATGCGCCTCGACTTCGAAGGCGGCAGCATCCACACCGGCTTGCAGGAAGCCCTGCACGTCGGCCAGCCGGTGCGCATCGCCGTGCACGCCCGCGACGTCAGCATCGCACTCACGCAGGCCACCGACACCAGCGTGCTCAACCGTCTATGCGCTCGCCTGAAAGACGTCTCGCCAGCCCACTATCCAGGGCAGGTGCTGCTCAACCTACAAGTAGGTGACAGCACCCTGCTGGCGCGCATCTCACACCGCTCCTATGACGAGCTGTACCTGCAGCCTGGACAGCAAGTCTGGGCCCAGATCAAGAGCGTCGCTCTCGTCACTTGAGGCCTGCGCAGCACCGTCTCGGTCTCAGCACCGTGACGATGCGGGGACCTTGCTGATCGCTGTTTTTGACGGCCAAGGTGGCAACTTTCATGCAAATATCTTAGTATCCAGGCACCTTAGGCAAGCGGATCACCCATGTGCGGCATTGCAGGTTTTTTGGGTAATCTCCCAGAGTCGGACCTGGTGCTGACACAGATGACCGACCGCCTCGCGCACCGTGGCCCGGATGCACAGGGCGTTTTTCACGGCGAGGGAGTTCATCTCGGCCATCGCCGACTTGCGGTGATCGATCTCGATAGCGGTCGCCAGCCCCTGTTCAATGAAGATGGCCAGATCGCCCTGGTCTTCAACGGTGAAATCTATAATTTCAGTGAATTGCGGCAACGCCTGCTCGCCCTCGGCCACGTCTTCACCACCCACACCGACAGCGAAGTGCTGATCCATGGCTATGAAGCCTGGGGCACCGACCTGCTCGATGAACTGCGCGGCATGTTCGCCTTCGCCCTCTGGGATGGTCAGCGCAAGCGTTTGCTGGTCGCACGCGACCATTTCGGCGTCAAGCCTCTTTATTATCGCTTCGCCGCCGCGACTGGCGATTTCGTTTTCGCCTCCGAACTGAAAGCCCTGCTGGCGCATCCGCAGATCAGCACGGATCTCGATGCGGAAGCCCTCGGCCTCTATCTGGAACGCCAATATATCCCAGCGCCACGCAGCGTCTACGCCAGCGTGCACAAACTGCCGGCAGCGCATTGGTTGAGCATCGAAAATGGCGAGCTGACGCTGCAGCGTTACTGGCAGGCGCCTTATGCGGCGCGTGCCAGAGCCTGCGCCGACATCGACGAAGCCAGGGCCATCGACAGCACCCTCGCCGCCCTGCGCGAGAGCGTCGCCGGCATGCTCGTCGCCGATGTTCCACTCGGCGTCTTTCTCAGTGGTGGCGTCGATTCCAGCCTCATCGCCGCCCTGGTGTGCGAGCAGAAAGCCGCCGCCGTCGATACTTTCACCCTCGGCTTTGCCGGCGCGGTTGCCGGCAGCGAGCACGAGGTGGCAGCGCGGGTGGCGGAGCATATCGGCAGTCGCCATCACTGCCTGATGCTAGAAGCCGATGACGTCCTGACCGCCTTCGACCGCTTCGTCGACATCTTCGATGAGCCTTTGGCCGACCCCGCCGCCCTGCCAACCCTGCTGTTGTCTGAATATGCACGCCGCTTCGTCACCGTCGTGCTGACCGGAGAGGGCGCCGACGAGGTCTTCGCCGGCTATGGCAACTATGCCAGCCGTCTGCGCGATGAAACCTGGAGTTCCTGGCTGGGTGGACGTTTTTCGCCCTTGCCGACGCTGATCCGCGGCTTGCCCCCGCGCCTGCGCAAAGATCGCCTGCTCAAGGCCATCAGCTGCACGCGTTCACGCCGCTATGTCACCATTCCCAGCGTCTTCGATGCCGAGCTGCGTCAGCAACTCTTCACGCCGGCCTTTCTCGCCGTCCATCACGAGAGCATGGCCGACTACGCGCAGCGCCATGATGCTGAATGCGACTCGCCTGATTATCTGGAACATCTGTTGCATGTCGACCGTAACCTCTGGCTGCCCGACGACCTGCTCTGCAAAGTCGATCGCGCCAGCATGGCGCACGCCCTCGAAGCGCGCGTGCCCTATCTCGACCATCGCTTCGTCACGCACTGCTGCGGCCTGCCCTCCGCCTTGAAAGTGCAGGGCAAGAACTGCAAATATCTGCTCAAGCGCATGGCCGAACGCTATCTGCCGGCAGCCATCGTCCACCGCAACAAGCAGGGCTTCGTGCTGCCCTTGCGCGAGTGGCTGGCCGGCCCGCTGCGCCAACCGGTCGCGATGGCACTGCAAAACCAGATGCATCGCGGCCTTCTTCTCCCGGCGGCGCTACATCGCCTGGAGCAGGAACACTACACCGGGCGGCGCCATCACGCCGGTCGCCTCTGGACCCTGCTCGTTCTCGAGCGCTGGTTGCAGCGCCACGCCCCCGATTTCTCCTTAGGAGCATAAAGCACACGATGCCAGCCTTGAACCTGCTGCACACGGAGTCCTCACTCGGCTGGGGCGGCCAGGAGATCCGCGTCCTCAGCGAGGCCCGCGGCATGATCGAGCGTGGCCATCGGGTGACCCTGGTATGCCCAGCGCAAGCGCAGATCGCCAGCGCAGCGCAGCGCTTCGGCGTGCCCTGTGTGCCCCTGCCCATCGCACGCAAAAACCTGCCGGGACTGTGGGCCCTGCGGCGCTGGTTGGCTAACCATGGTGGCGACTTCGATGTCATCAACACGCACAGCTCGACCGACTCCTGGCTGGTCGCGCTCGCCCGCCTCGGGCTCAGGGCGGCGCCACCGGTGGTGCGCACCCGTCATGTCTCGACGGCCGTACATCCGGGCGCCCTGCAGACTTGGCTGTATACGCGCGCCTGTCGCCATGTCGTGGTCACCGGCGAGGCCCTGCGGCAGCAACTGCATACCGACAATGGCATTCCTCTGCAGCAGATGAGCTCGGTGCCGACCGGCATCGATCTGCAGCGTTTTCAGCGCCGCCAGGAGGCGAGCATCGCCCGTCAGCGACTGCATCTGCCTGAGCGCTTCTCCCTGTGCATCGTCGCCACCCTGCGTGACTGGAAAGGCCATGATGATCTGTTGCAGGCCTTGCAAGGCCTGCCGCAAAACCTGCCGGACTGGCAACTGCTGGTGGTCGGCGATGGCCCGCGACGCGCCCATCTCGAACGTTGCGTCGTCGAACTGGCACTGCAGGAGCGTGTCATTTTCGCCGGCAATGTCGACGACGTGCCAAGCTGGCTGGCGAGTGCCGATCTTTTCGTTCTACCCTCCTTCGGTCACGAAGGCGTTCCACAGAGTATCATGCAGGCCATGGCCGCTGCCCTGCCCGTCATCAGCACGCCGGTCGGTGCCATCGCAGAAATCGTCAGCGATGCGGTGACCGGCTTGCTGGTACCGGCACGCGATGTCCATGCCCTGCAGGAAGCGCTGGTGCGTCTGATGAAGGACGCCACACTACGCCAGCGCATGGGCATGGCTGGGCGCCGCGCCGCCGAGGAGCAGATGGGGATGGATCGCATGCTCGATCGTATGGAAGAGATCTTCCGTAACGCTTGCGGAGTACGCGCCTGATGTGTGGCATCGCCGGCTTCTTCAGCACGACGGCACGTTCGCCGGAAGTGGCGGCACGCATGCTCGCCAGCCTGACGCCGCGCGGCCCCGACGCACAGGCTGGCCAATTCTGGGATGCTGATTTTCAGGCTAGCACCGGCGGCGTGCACAACGCCCTCTTGCATACACGCCTGGCCATCATCGATCCGCATCCGCGTTCCAATCAGCCCATGCGCAATCATCGCGGCGATGTCTGGATCAGTTACAACGGCGAGGTCTATGGCTGGCAGGAGGACGCGCGCCTGTTGACGGCGATGGGCTATACCTTCGACACCAGCTGCGATACCGAGTTCATCCTGCATGCCTATGAGGCTTGGGGCATCGATATGCTGCCGCGCTTGCGCGGCAAATTCGCCATCGCCCTGCTCGATCTGCGCCAGCAATGCCTGTGGCTGATCAGCGACCGCCTCGGACAAAAACCTATCGTCTATCACCATGATGGTGAGGACTTCAGCTTTGCTTCAACACTGCGCGCTCTGCTGCCTTTCCTGCCCATCGAGCAGCGGTCTTTCGACCATGACGCCATCGACGCCTATCTCGCACACCGCTATATCCCGACACCGGCGACGATCATCAAGAGTATTCGCCGCCTGCCGCCTGGCCATCACCTGCGCTTCGACCTGCGCCGCCGCGAGGTGGAGATTCAGTCTTATTGGCAGGCCTGCACGGCCGCCGATGATGCGCCATCCTGGCAGGACGAGCTGACGCAGGCGGTGGCACTGCGCACCGTCGCGGATCGCCCCATCGGTCTCCTGCTCAGCGGCGGTATCGATTCAACGGTCCTCGCCTGGCTGCTGACCGAAACCGGTCATCGCGACATCACCGCTTACACCGTTGCCTTCGCCGACCCGAGTTTCGATGAGGCGCCCCTCGCCCGTCAGATCGCCGCGCGTTTGCAGATGAAAGTGCAGACCCTCGATTTCTGTAGCGACTGGTGCGAGGACTTCACGCAGATCGTCGCCGCTCTCGACGAGCCCTTCGCCGATCCGAGCGCTTTTCCCCTATGGTTATTGATCCGTCAGCTGAGTCCCCAGGTCAAGGTCGTTCTCAGTGGTGACGGTGGCGATGAACTGCTCGCCGGCTATAAACGCTATCGCCAGCATCTGCGCTCTGCCTGGCGACCCGCCCTGCCTCTGCCGGTCATCGCCGATGCCCGCGCCAAGGGCTGGCGCAAGACCTTGTGCGAGGCCAGCATGCACTGGACCGAGGCCTACAGCCTGCGCTTTTCCGGCATGATCCCGAATCAGCGTCACTGGCTACAACCGGACTTTCACGGCCGGCGGACGTACTGGCGCTATCCCGATCCGCTACCGGCTGACCCACGCCAGCAGCTGCTCGCCATCGATCGCATGAATGCCTTGCCCGACTATATCCTGCGCAAAGCCGATCTCTGCTCCATGGCGCATGGCGTCGAACTGCGCGCGCCTTTTATGGATCATCGCTTCATCGAGGCCTTGACCTGTCTCGACAGCCGGCAACTCTACACGCAGCCACCCAAGGCTCTGTTGCGTCAGGTCTGCCCGCTCATCGACGAGATGCAATTGCTGAAAAACAAGAAACGCGGCTTCTCACCGCCCCTGGCGCAAGGTCTGCGTCTGAAGATGGGCGCACGCCTGGACGGTCTCGGCGAACGCTTGAAAGCCTTGAGTTTCGGCCAAATCGATGCCGGGCGCACAGATCAGATGATACAAGGCTGGCGCCTCGGATGCGGCGCACAAGATGAACAGATCCTGCAGCTGCTCATCCTCGATGAGTCTTTGCGCCAGCTCAACAGTATCGGCTAAAGCCGCCGGGCAGCGGTACCGTCTTTCATTTGCGGAGAGGTTTTAGAGGCATGCTCGATATCATCCAGACCGAGATCTCACGCCTCGGTTACACCCAGACGCTCGCCGCACCGATGCTACAGGACATGGCTGAGATGGCTCACGCCATGGCGGCGGCGGTACGCATGCAGCGTAAGATCCTGGTCGCCGGCACGGGCCATGCGGCGCATTGCGCCCATCTCCTCGCTGCGCCGCTGGTGCAACCTGCCACCGCCCGCCCACAAGCCCTGCCCTGCATCGTGCTGGTACCCGATATCGTCTGGCTGAATGGCGTCGATCGACAACCCGAGGGGGTATTCACCGGCTCTCTCGCCGCTTACGCCAGCGCTGGGGATCTGCTCGTACTCTTCACCGACACCGTCCATGTGAGTACCTTGATCGCCGACATCCGTCAGGCACAGAGCCTCGGTCTGCGGATTTTGCTCTTCATGGATCAAGCCTGCACAGCGCTGCACGCCGTTCTTGGCCGTTACGACATGGTCCTGCACAGCCCGGGATGGGCCATGCCGTCCTCTCATTTTCACGTTTTCATGGCTGAGGTCATGGCTGCGACGCTCAATACCTATCTACGCCGTATCGGCCACCAGCGCCCGGAGAAGATCCAGAATGACTGGACGGTCCTGCAGGAATTGACACGCGGATTGCGTCCCCTGGTCTTCACCAATGGCGTCTTCGATATCCTGCATCGCGGTCATGTGCATTCCCTGGAAGAGGCTCGTCGGCAAGGCGCCTACCTCGTCGTCGGCGTCAACAGCGACGCTTCGGTGCGGCGTCTCGGCAAAGGTCCGGATCGCCCCATCCAGAACCAGGAGGATCGCAGCGCCGTGCTCGCCGGCCTGAGCAGCGTCGACTTCGTCAGCGTCTTCGACGCCGACACCCCCTACCAGATGATTGCAGCCCTGCAGCCCGATGTTCTGGTCAAGGGCGGCGACTATCGACCGGAGCAGATCGCTGGCGCCGACATCGTCACACAGCGCGGCGGCAAAGTGGTGATCGTGCCCTTTCAGCATCAACGCAGTACCACCACCATCATCCGCAAAATCCGCGACGACGCGGCTCAAGACGGCGACGCACCGACCTCCTGATACAAAAAGTCCTGTACCGCCGCGACGATGCTGGCGGCACCGAGATCCTGCAGACAGCTCTGGCGTGCCTGCTGACAACGCTGCGTCGTCGCGAACACCCAGGAGCAGGGGGCACAAGGTGGCTTGTGGTCGATCAGACGCACACCCGGCCCCTGCAACCCAGTCTCCCCCATGTCCACCGGACCGACGACACAGACGACACGCACACCGAGCGCTTGCGCTAGATAGGTGAGGCCGGAGTCGACGCCGAGCAAGACCTGCAACTGCAACAAAAGCCCAGGGATGTCGGCGAGAGCAAAGCGGCCGGTGGCGTCGACCAGGCGCGATGTCGGACACAGCGCGAGCAGACGCTGCGCCTGTTCGCCGTCGCTGGCGACGCCGATCAGGACGACCCGCAAGCTCTCATCGAGCAACAGCGTCTGCACGACCTCACGCAACAACTCAAACGGCAGTGTCTTGATCTTGCGGCCGCTGCCGATGGCGATACCGACGGTGCGCAGCTGGCTGGTCGGCAGATAGGCGGCGGCCTTAGCGAGGCTGGCCGCTGATGCCTGCATACGTCGTGGCGAGGCACGTGCGTCCTCAGACGTCGATACCAGACGCAGCTGTGTATGCAGAAAACTCTTGCCACGCTCATGCCATGCGCGGTGACTGAGCAGGGGCGCGAGCAGGCGATAGCTGCGTGAACGGATATCGGGCAGCACACTCATGCGCCGCGGCAGAGCCGCCCAGCACATCGCCGTCAATTGCGCCGCTCCCGGATTTAGGCACAGGGCCGTGTCATAGAACGCCAGGCGTCTGGCGAGGCGCAGGCGACCACGCCAGCCTTTCAGATGCTGCGGACGCAGTCCGATGACATGATCGAACTCGGCGATCCCGGCCTGAAAGAGTTCGACCCAGGCCTGGTCGGTGAGCAGATCGATACGCGCCTGCGGATAGGTCTGACGCAGGGCATGAAAGACCGGTGTGCTGCAGACGACGTCGCCCATGCCGGCGATCTCCAGCACCAGGATGCGGGTGACCGGCTGGCGGCGGCGCAGACGGCTGATCGGCCACCAGAGCAGCGCCGACACCCAGGTGAGCAGGATGTAAATCATGACATCGATCCCTGCAAGAGGCGACAGCAGGCCGCCACCACATCTTCAGGCGGGATGGCGGCCATGCTCACCCCTGTATCGCAATCGGTCGTGGCACAGGGGTGATCGAGCATGATGAGGCGCTCAGGGCAGCGCGGCGACAGCACCAGATGACCACGGCGCAGGCAATGAAACAGGGCCACCATGGGGATGCCGAGGGCGGCGGCGAGATGGCTCGGCCCGGTGTCGAGGCCGAGATAGAGGTCGAGTTGTGCCATGAGCGCGGCGCTCTGCCGCAAGCTCAGACGACGTGCCACATGCAGACCCTCCCCCAGGGCCTGACGCAGCACGGCGGCGCGCGCGTCGGCCTGGTCGGCGCCGATGAGCAGGAACTGCGCAGCGGGAAAACGGCTGCGCAAGTCCAGACAAGCGCGCCTGAAGTACTCGATCGGCCAATCACGGTGCGCCATATGAAACGTCGTCACGACCAGACCGATAACCGGTGTGGCCCCAGACGGCAGACGCTGGCGCAGATACTGCCGCGCCCAGTCGTTCTCATCGGCGGTCAGGGCATACTCGACGGGACCTGTCTCGACCGGCAGACCGAGACCGAGATGGAGCAGTTGCGACTGCCAGGCGGAGAGACTGATCGCCTCATCGGAAGGCAGATCGACGACCGCCCGCAGGCGGGCGTTGAGCGCCGCGCTGTTCTGGCGACAGGCGACGACGGCGCGCGCACTGCGCAGCGCATAACGCACCAGCGCCTCATCCTGCCCCCAGACCAGGGCGAGGTCATAGGTGCGCGGCCCCCACCCACGCCACCAGGCAGATTTTTTACTGATGGCGGCGACACGGTGAAGAAAGGGCAGATGGCGCAAGACCTCGACGCGTTTGGGATGACCGAGGACGTCGATGCGCGCCTCCGGAAAAGCTTGCGCCAGGGCCCGCAGGGACGGAGTCACCAGGACGGTATCGCCGATACGCGTCACCTGGATGGCGAGGATACGGCGCACCGCCGATCTATCCTCAGGCCACAGCAACACCTCATCTTTCCGCCGCTGCGATTCTGGCTGCATCATCGGTCCTGTCCGTTCCGGCTTGCCCGAGGTCGAAGCCATCTTATCGCCACCTCGACAAAGGCATGCAAAACCTTATAAATCAATGTGATATGAAAAGAAAGGGCATCTTAACGCAGGATACCGCACAATGCAAGGCTTGCGCCTATCCACATCCATCGACGCCAAGGATACCGAGCATGCCCACCCCGCCGAAAGTGATGCACATCGACTTCTGGCACACCATGAACGATATATCGAGCAGCTTCGTCACCGTCATGCACACTCTGGCGCAGCATTTGCCCGGCTATCAAACCCTCCTCGTCGGTGCCGGACGACGGCGACAGCGCTACGAGCAGCACGGCTTGGACTGTGTCGACCTCTGCGAAGACCGCCTGACCAACCGTATCTGCAACAAGATCCTCGGACTCAGCGTCTTCACCTATCAGGAACTGATCGCCCTGATCGAACGGGAACGCCCGGCCATCCTGCACTTTCATAGTCGCGATGATCTGGTCGCGGCGGTGCTGGCCCGCCTCTCCTACCGGCCGCGCAGCATTTTTCAGTACCACTATCATTTCGACCATGTACATGTGGCGCGCGAGCTCGATCTCGTCCTCTGCGTCAGTCACGACCTCGCCGAGCATGTGCGCAGGCACAGCGCCATCGTGCCGACCATCCAGGTCCTGCCCAACCCGCTGCCGACCTGGGTGGCCGGAGAGCCGCTGCCGACCTGGACAAAGCCCGGCGCTCTCCCCCTCATCCTCTACGCCGGCGGCGGCTACGACTACAAGGGCGTGCATGAGATGCTGCAGGCGGCGCACAGCCTCGCTGCGCAGCGGCGCGCACGCTTCGAGTTCTGCGGCGTCGGCATGGAACACTTCAGCTCTGAGCATGAGCTCATCAGCATCTCCGGCTTCATCACGCCCGAGCAGCTGCGCGCCCGTATGGCCGCTGCCGATCTCGTGGTCATGCCCTCGCGCCGCGAAGCCTTCGGCCTCCTCGCCCTCGAGACCATGCACCTGCGCCGCCCCCTGGTCACTTCGGACGCCGGCGGCCTGCCGGAAATCGCCGATGCCGAAGTCAGTTTTCCCGTCGCCAGCGCGCAGCTCGATCGTCTGGACGAACACCTCAGCAGCGTCCTCGACCTTCTTGCCGATGCCCCCGCCATGGTCCAAACACGCCTCGAACGCGCCTATCAGCGCTCCCTGAACTATCTGCCCGCAGCCTTGGGCGGGCGTCTGGCGGCCATCTATGCGGAACTGCTCGCGGCAGGATCCAACGAATCCGCTGCGTCGCCATCACGGTCTTGATTGCGGGTGTGGTGATCGGTTGAGCGGCGCCTGCTGGGTTCTATCAGCGCCGTCACAGCTGTGCGCTGGAGAACCTCAGCCACCGGTGGTGCCCATGTAAGTGAATAAATCCAGGCCGGCGATGCGCACGAAACTTTCCTGTGCTGCCTGCAACACCGTCTGTTGCAGACTGAGCTGACTGGATGCCTGGGCGTAATCGACATTGGTCAGATTGCTCAGCGTCCCGGTGACACTCAGGGTCACCGCCGAGTTCACCGACTGTGTCGCGCTGGTGGTGTTCTGCGCTGCGCCGACCTGCGCCTGCGCCTCGCTGATCGAGGCGACAGCCTGGTCGAGGTTGCCCAGGGTCGAGGCGATGAGTGTGCTCAGCTGAGCGCTGTCGCTGCTCGAATTACTCAGGCTATTGAACCCCTGGATGGCCTTTTGCACGGTGGTCAGCAGACTCTGATTCGGACTGCTGTTGACCAAAAAGCTGTCGCCGACGGCGGGATTGCCGCTGATCGACACCGACAGACCATTGAAACTGATCGACGCGCCGGCGCTGTAGGTGATGTTTTGCAGTACCGGATGACCACTATTGGCGTTATAGACACTGAAGTTTTGCAGTCCGGGCGGCGTGCTCGCCGAGGTGGCGTTGAAAACGATTTTGTAATTGCTCGGATAATTGGCGTCGAAGGTCGTCTGATCGCTGACGCTGCCGGCGCTGATGACACCGGCAGGACTGCCGGTGTTGCTCGGCGAGGACGAAGTAACGAAGGTTTTATCGACCGCCGGCACGGCGTCAAAGATCGCCGCGCCATTGAACGTCGTCGGCACCTGCACCTGGTCACTGAGCTGGCTGACACTCTGTACCTGGTCACCCTGATAGGTGTACGAACCATTGGCGCTCGTCGCATAAGGCGGCGACACCTCCTGACTGCCACCGAACATGTATTGCCCGAGCGTGTTCTTGCTATTCATCAGGCCGACCAGTGCGTTCATCTGCTGCGTCATCTGGGTCGCTATGGCTTGCCGATTGGCCTGCGTCAAAGTGCCATCACCGGCCTGAACCGTCAGGCTGCGGATGGATTGCACCGTCGTGGTGATGCTGCTCAGCGTGGTTTCCACCGAGGACAGCTGCCCTCCCGCCGTCTGAATGTTCTTCAGATACTGGCCGAGCTGCGACTGCAGGGTCTGCAAGGCATTGATATTCGCAGCCTGCCCGGGATTGTCGGCGGGCGTTTGAT
>JAKBFV010000060.1 GCA_021833365.1 Pseudomonadota bacterium
CCTGTGGAGAGGAAGGCGCTGGCGTGTGCCGCAAGGCGCGCGCGAAACCGTCCTCATCGAAGCAGGAAGTCAGCGGCAGATTTGCTCGGACATGAGCAGGTTTGCGTAGGTCTGGCGGAACGGTGCGTCGTCGTCACTCTCCTCATCCGCGCTACGTGGTGTGATCAGCATGAAGGCGGTGAACCCTGCTGATCGCGAACAGGTGATCGTGGGTGCCACCCGTTTTTGCGCGAGGTGCTCCATTTCGGGGCAAGGTACCGAAACTGGCAGCCTTGATGGACGAGGCGGAGACGGACGTGCTGGCCTACATGAACTTCCCGGCTGCGCACCGCCCCAAACTGCATTCCACGAACCCCATTGAGCGGTTGAACGGTGAAATCAAGCGCCGCACCGACGTGGTAGGGATCTTCCCCAATGAGGCCGCCATCATCCGACTGGTCGGGGTGATACTCCTGGAGCAAAACGACGAGTGGGCCGTGCAACGGGCGCGCTCTATGACGCTGGAAACCATGGCTCCTTTGAGCGATGATGCGATGGTCACGTTGCCCACCATGGCAGCCTGATCGAACAGCAAACCATGCCTACCCGAGGCAAGCGTGACCGGCGCTGTTACACCACTTCCTGGGACACGATCCACGATCGTGGCTCAGTATTGGGTGCAACTCAACACACATTCCTTGCCCGGCTGGATTGGGTGCGGCAACTGGGGCAGAACGTCGGCTGGGGCGTGGGCGATGACTTCGAGCATTTCTGGTCGGAGGCTGGTTTGGTGATGCATCATGAACAATGAAAGTCATCTTTAATTGTCGTTATTAAAATCAAAGAATGCTTTAATTTAGTTGCGCTCTACTAAAGACAGCTTTCAATGACACGCATGACCGGGACCTATTCAATTTCCACGACACTGGGCGAATCGGTGCGCGCGTTCGTGCCCCACGCCTTGCCGCCGTCTGATCCTGTCCTCTCACCCGAGGTGTTCACTGACCTCAATCGGCTGGCAGAACTCGCGCTTGCACGTTTGGCTGGCGTATCTGGCTTGGTGCCGTCGGTAGATTGGTTGCTGTACAGCGCCATCCGCAAAGAAGCCCTGCTTACGTCACAGATCGAGGGCACGCAGGCCACGCTCACCGACCTGTTCGACGAGGAAGCTGGCTTCAAGGTCAGCAACACCGACGACGTGGAAGAAGTCACCAACTACCTGCGCGCTTTCCGCTGGACGCAGGAGCAACTGCGCGATCCGAAAGGGCTGCCCATTAGCGTACGGCTGTTGTGTGAGGCACATCGACGCCTGCTGGATGGGGCTCGCGGCGCAGGCAAACAACCCGGGGAGTTGCGTCGGTCGCAAAACTGGATGGGTGGCACGCGGCCCGGCAATGCGGTTTTCGTGCCACCCCCGCCGGAGCACGTCCCCACACTGCTGGCCGATATGGAGCGCTTCATTCACGACACGGCGACTGATTTGCCGCCGATGGTCAAGGTGGCCCTGATCCATGCCCAGTTTGAAACGATCCACCCCTTTCTCGACGGCAATGGACGCATTGGCCGACTGCTGATCGCAGCGCTGTTTGAGCATTGGGGACTGCTGTCCGAGCCTTTGATGTACCTCAGCGGCTACCTGAAGCAACACCAGACGGAGTACTACCGTCGCCTGTCGGCTATCCGCACGGATGGCGATTGGGAGTCTTGGGTCAGATTCTTTCTGGAAGGGGTGGCGACGGCGGCTGCCGATGCGGAGAAAAACATCATTGAAGTTGCCAGCCTTGTGGCTACAGATCGCAGACGCTTGCTGCAATCTGCCAAGGCCGGCCCGGCCAGCTACCGGCTGTTCGAGATGCTGCCGATGATGCCGCGCTTCACCATCGAACGCGTTCGCCAGCAACTCGATACCAGCTTCCCTACGGCGACGGCGGCGGTCAAGGTACTGGAAGACTTGGGCATCGTGACGGAAATGACCGGGCAGAAAAAAAACCGGAGTTACAGTTACCAAGCCTACGTTGAACGGCTCTCTCGGTGATAAACATCCGCAAACCCGCAGCACCCCGCTCCAGTGCACATAAGTCAGTACACAATCCTGCGGCTGCCCCCCTGAGCGCTTTCAGGCATGCCATGGTATGGCGATCTGTTAGACTGAGGCGATCTTCTGACCGGGATGGATGGCATGTTCGAGTCGGCTGAGCTGCATCACAAGATCAGCAAATCGCAGTACAGTAAGGAAGTGCCGCAGCTGCGCGAAAAATTGCTCGAGCTGCAGTTCGAACTGCAGCAGCACAAGGAGCGCAGCGTCCTCATCGTCATCGCCGGTGTCGACGGCGCCGGTAAGGGCGAAACCATCAATCTGCTCAATGCCTGGATGGATCCGCGCACCATCGAGACCACCGCCTTCACCCAGGCGCAAGGTCATGAGGAGGCGATGCCAGCTTTTTGGCGTTATTGGCAGGCTCTGCCGGAGCGTGGTCGCATCGGCATCTTTTTTGATTCCTGGTATTCCGACGCCATCGAGGCGCGGGCAAGGCGGCGTCTCGACGCGGCGGCTTATGATGCGCGCATCCAGGCGATCATCAATTTCGAGAACATGCTGCACCAGGAGTCGGTGCTCATCCTCAAATACTGGTTCCATCTCAGCCGTGCCGAGCAGAAGAGCCGCCTCGACAAGCTCGCCGCCTCGCCACGCAGCAGCTGGCGGGTGAGCGAGCAGGACTGGTATCGCCATCGTCACTACAGCGAGTATCGGTCGGCGGCGGAGCACTGCCTGCGCCTCACCAGCACTGGCGATAATCCCTGGGTGATCATCGATGGCAGCCAGGAGGCCTATCGCAACCTCAGTGTCGGTCGCCATCTCAGCGATGCCTTGGGCCAGGCGCAGAACAACAGCCATCCGCAGCGCCGCGTGCAGGCACCAGCCCTGCTCGAGGCGGTTGACGGCCGTAATCTGCTCAATATGCTGAAACTGCGGCAGCGTTTGAGCAAGCAGGATTACAAGGCCCAGCTCGAGGACTGGCAGGGGCGTCTCAACCAGCTTTTGCGCGAGCCGGCTTTCCAGAAAGATCATGCTCTCGTCGTCGTCTTCGAGGGCAACGACGCCGCCGGCAAGGGCGGCAGCATCCGGCGCATCACCCAGGCCCTCGATGCGCGCCATTTTCGCGTCGTGCCCATCGCCGCCCCGACGCCCGAGGAGGCTGCGCATCCCTATCTCTGGCGCTTTTGGCGGCATCTGCCGCATCGCGGTCGCGTCACCATCTTCGATCGTTCCTGGTATGGCCGCGTCCTGGTCGAGCGTATCGAAAAGTTCTGTTCGCCGGCTGACTGGATGCGCGCCTATGACGAGATCAATCAGTTCGAGCATCAGTTGGCGGAGAAGCGTATCATCGTCGTCAAATTCTGGCTGGCTATCTCCAAGGAGGAGCAGGCGCGGCGTTTCGAGGAGCGCGAGCAGACCGGTTTCAAGCGCTTCAAGATCACCGCTGAGGACTGGCGCAACCGTGAGCGTTGGGATGACTACGTCGTCGCCGTCAACGACATGGTCGATCGCACCAGCACGCAGACGGCGGCCTGGACCCTGATCGAGGCCAACAACAAGTATTTTGCCCGCATCAAGATCCTGCGCAGTCTGTGCGAGCAGGTGGAGAGCGTCCTGGCGCGTCAGAACGAGGGCAAGGCTGGCAAGGTCGCCAAGACCGACAAGTCACGGAGGATGCGCTGATGCGAGTCGAACACCTGAACTGCGCCT
Source organism: Pseudomonadota bacterium (assembly GCA_021833365.1). GTDB lineage: Bacteria > Pseudomonadota > Gammaproteobacteria > Pseudomonadales > Moraxellaceae > JAJZHK01. The sequence goes on from JAKBFV010000060.1 coordinate 3,728, forward strand.
GTTTGTGTCCGCGCGGCTGGCCCTGGCTGGTCGGCGCCGCTGCTGATACGGCCATGGGCGAGATCTGCTGTCACTGTCTGCTCATCCATGGCGAGGAGGGCCTCATCCTCGTCGATACCGGCTTGGGTCGCGCCGACCTGCGCGCGCCGGTGCAGCGCCTGGGACGTGCCTTCACTGCCATCGCCCGGCCACGCCGCGACGAGACCCTGTGCGCCATCGATCAGATCGAGGCGCGCGGTTTTCGCGCCAGCGACGTGCGCGACATCGTCCTCACCCACCTCGATCTCGACCACGCCGGCGGACTCAGCGACTTTCCGCAGGCGCGGGTGCATGTGCACGCCGCCGAGCACGCCGCCGCCATGCATCCGCACTGGCGCGAGCGCGGGCGCTATCGTTCCTGTCAGTGGCAGCACGCGGTGCGCTGGCAGCTGCACGACGGTGCCGGCGAGGACTGGTTCGGGCTGCGCGGCTTGAAGACTCTCCCCGGGACGTCGGATGACGTCCAGCTCGTCCCCCTGCCTGGTCATACCCGTGGCCACTGTGCCGTCGCTGTGCGTGCAGCGCAGGGATGGCTGCTGCATGCAGGTGACGCCTATTTTCATCACGGCGAGATGAGCGATCCGCCGCAGCGCCCCGCTGCCATCGAGGCTTTGCAGGGCCTGCTCAATACCGATCGCGGCCTGCGCCTCGCCAATCGCGATCGCCTGCGCACCCTCGCGACGCAGGCGATCGCGCAGATGCGCGTTTTCTGTGCCCACGATGCGCTGGAGCTGGCGCGTCTGCAGGCTGCGGGGGGCTGATCATGGAGAAGCATTTTCGCACCTGTCCGCTCTGCGAGGCGATGTGCGGTATCGAAATCGAGCACAGCGATGGCGTCATCGCGGCGATCCGCGGTGATCGCGAAGACCCGTTCTCGCAAGGTCATCTATGTCCGAAAGCGGTCGCCCTGCAGGATATCCAGGACGATCCCGATCGTCTGCGCCAGCCGCTACGGCGCACGGCCGATGGCTGGCAGGAGATCAGCTGGGAGGAGGCGCTCAGCGCGGCGGCGCAGGGCTTGCTCGCCGTACGCCAGCGCCATGGCGGCGACGCTCTGGCCGTCTACGCAGGTAACCCCACCGTTCATCATACCGGCGCCATGCTCATGTGGCCGCTGTTCATCAAGGCGCTGGGGGCGCGGCAAAAGTTCTCGGCGACCTCGGTCGATCAGCTACCGGCCATGCTCGCCGCCTTGAAGATGTATGGTCATCAGCTCTTGCTGCCGGTGCCCGATCTCGATCGCACCGACTATTTCCTCTGCATCGGCGCCAATCCCGCCGCTTCGCAGGGCAGCCTGATGTCAGCCGGTGACGTCATGACGCGCCTGCAGCGTCTGCGCCAGCGTGGCGGTCGCGTCGTGGTCATCGATCCGCGCCGCAGCGAGACCGCCGACAAGGCCGATGAGCATCATTTTTTGCGCCCCGGCAGCGATGCACTGCTGCTCGCCGCCATGATCCACACCATTCTCGTCGAGGGGTGGGCGCGGCCGGAACGTCTGCGTGATCTGACGCAGGGCTGGGAGCATCTGCTGCCCGCCCTCGATGGGCTGACACCGGAGGCGGTGGCCGACAGCATCGGCATGCCGGCCACCACCGTGCGCCGTCTGGCGCATGACTTTGCCCAGGCGCCGCGCGCCATCGCCTACGGTCGTGTCGGCACCTGTACGCAGGCTTTCGGTGGTCTGACGGCCTGGCTCCTGCAGGTACTCAACATCGTCACCGGCAATCTCGATCGCCCGGGCGGCGTGATGTTCACGCATCCGGCCATCGACCCGGTCGGCCTCGGCCTGCAGGCCGGCGGTTTTGCGCGCTTCCATTCGCGTGTGCGGCAATTGCCCGAGTTCGGTGGCGAGCTGCCGGTGGCGACGCTGGCCGATGAGATCCTGACGCCGGGGACGGGGCAGATCCGCGCCCTGGTCACCCATGCCGGCAATCCCGTCCTGTCAGCGCCGGATGGCCGGCGCCTCGATCGCGCCCTCGGTGATCTCGAGTTCATGGTCGCCATCGACCTCTATCTCAATGAGACGACGCGTCACGCCGATATCATCCTGCCGCCTGCCGGACCGCTTGAACAAGGCCACTACGACCTCATCTTCAACATGCTGGCGGTGCGCAATGTGGCGCGCTATTCGCCGCCCATGTTGCCCTTGCCGGCGACGGCGCGACAGGATTTCGACATCCTCGCCGAACTCGCCCGCCGTCTCAGCAGCACGCGCGGCGCGCGCCGCCTGTGGTCGCAGACCCTGCATCGCGGTCTCGCCGCTCAAGGCATGGAGGGTGTTCTCGATCTACTGCTGCGCACCGGTCCCTATGGCAAGGCTTTGCCGGGCTGGCCGACTCTACTCGCGCGCGGGCAGCGCTTCACCGCCTGGATCCCGTCGGTCGTGCGGCAGCACCGCCTCAGTCGGGCCCTCGTGCATACGCCGCTGGGGCGCCAGACTCCAGGCCCCGGTCTCAGTCTGGAGGAACTACGTCGCCATCCGCATGGCATCGACCTCGGGCCGTTGCGCGTCGCCCTGCCGCAGCGCCTGCTCACCCATGACCAGCGTATCGATCTGATGCCGACGCTCTATCGCGATGATCTGCCGCGCCTGCGCCGGCAGCTGCAGCAGCCAACACCAAGGTGGCTGCTGATCGGACGCCGTCATCTGCGCAGCAACAACTCCTGGATGCACAATGCCCGCCGTTTGATCAAGGGGCCGGAGCGCTGTCAGCTGCTCATGCACCCGGCGGATGCCGCCCGGCAGGGCTGGCAGGAAGGGCAGAAGCTGCGCATCAGCAGCCGCGTGGGCGCACTCGAGGTGGGTCTGGCGCTGAGCGAGCGCATGATGCCGGGCGTCGTCTCTCTGCCGCACGGCTATGGTCATGATCGCCCCGGCACCCGCCTGACGGTGGCGCAGCAGCGCCCTGGCGTCAGTTTCAACGATCTGTGCGACAGCAGCGTCGTCGATGCGCTCAGCGGTACGGCGGTGCTCAATGGCTTCGCCGTCGACATCGTCGCCGTCGACTAGCCCGGCAGACAGGCGCGCAGGCGCGCGATCGCCACCTGCAGCTGTGCCAGCGTATCGGCGCTGACCGTGATGTGCCCGAGTTTGCGGCCGGGGCGGGCGCTTTTGCCGTAGAGGTGCAGGTGCGCGCCGGGCACGGCGAGGACCTGTTCACGCTTGGGATGCTGGCCGAGGACGTTGAGCATGGCGGTGGGGCGTGGGCAGGCGGTGCTACCGAGGGGCAGGCCGAGCACAGCGCGCACATGGTTCTCGAATTGCGAGCAGTCGGCGCCTTCGATGCTCCAGTGGCCGCTGTTGTGCACACGCGGCGCCATCTCGTTGGCGAGCAGGCCATCGGCGGTCTCGAAGAGTTCGAGGGTGAGGGCGCCGACGTGCTGCAAGTGTTCGAGCAGGCGGCGGATGTAGTCCTCAGCCTGGCGGCGTACGGCGTCGTCGAGAGCCGGTGCTGGTACCACCGACAGGGCGAGGATGCCCTGCTGGTGCTGGTTTTCACTGAGCGGATAGATGACGGTCTCGCCATCTTTGCCGCGCACGGCGATGATCGACAGCTCGCGGCGAAAGGACACGAAGCTCTCGGCGATGAGGCTGGCCTGGGCGCCCAGGGTCTGCCAGCAGTCGCTGATGTCCGCCGGTGTGCGCACGACGTACTGGCCCTTGCCGTCATAGCCTAAGGTCGTCGTCTTGACCACCAGCGGCAGCCCGAGGTCGCGTGCGGCGGCCTCGAGATCGGACAAAGCGTGCACCGCCCGCCAGGCTGGAGTCGGGATGGCCAGTTCGGCGAACAGAGACTTCTCCTGCAGGCGGTGCTGCGCCTGGCGCAGGGAAGCGATGCCCGGATAGACCGGTTTGCTGGCGGCGATGCGTTCGACCAGGGCGATGTCGATGTTTTCGAACTCGTAGGTGAAGACGTCGGCGCTCGCCAGGAAGGCGGCGAGGGCGGCGTCGCTGTCGCTGCTGTCGCCGAAGGTCGGGCCGAGCACCGCCGCCGGCGCGTCCGCCTGTGTTTCATAGAAACTGCAGGCGACTTCGAGCGGCAGGGCGGCCATGGCGAGCATGCGGCCGAGTTGACCACCACCGAAGACGCCGAGGCGCGGCAGCGGCTTCACGCTGCATCCTCGGGATGCGGGTGGGCGAGGACGCGTTCGCTCTGCGCGCGGCGATAGGCGTCCAGACGCTGCTGCAATTCGCGGTCCTGCAGCGACAGGATGGCGACGGCGAGCAGGGCGGCATTGATCGCTCCGGCCTTGCCGATCGCGAGGGTGCCGACGGGGATGCCGGCCGGCATCTGCACGATCGACAGCAGGGAGTCCTGGCCACGCAGGATCTGCGACTCGACGGGCACGCCGAGGACGGGCAGACTCGTCCAGGCGGCACACATGCCGGGCAGATGCGCGGCGCCGCCGGCACCGGCGATGATCGCCTGCAGGCCACGTGTGCGCGCTGATTTGGCGTAGTCGGCGAGCTTGTCGGGGGTGCGATGCGCCGACACGATCTCCACTTCGTGCGCGACGCCAAGCTCGCGCAGGGTGGCCGAGGCGTGTTGCATGGTGCTCCAGTCAGACTGCGAGCCCATGATGATGCCGATTTTGCAAGCGTTCGGAAGCATGATCGTCGTCACTGCCAGGAAACCGTGTATTGTCAGCAAAAAATCGCCGACGTCAAATACTCTCGTCGTTTTTGTCCAGGCGGCGTCACGCGCCAAGCACGCATGGTGGATGTTTGCAGTTGTCGCGCCGCCTCGCCATAATCGCGGCGATGATGACGGCGCCGCCGCTGGGAGAACTCATGCGCATACATATACTCGGAATCTGCGGCACTTTCATGGGCTCACTGGCCCTGCTCGCGCGTTCCCTCGGCCATAGCGTCGAAGGTTCGGACAGCGCCGTCTATCCGCCGATGAGTACTCAGCTCGCCGCTGCCGGTATCCACCTGTGTGATGGTTACCGCGCCGAGCACCTACAGCCGCATCCTGATCTGGTCATCATCGGCAATGCCATGAGCCGCGGCAATCCTGCCGTCGAGTACGTCCTCGATCAGGGCATCGACTACATTTCCGGGCCAGCGTGGCTGGAGCAGGCGGTTCTGCGTGGTCGGCACGTCATCGCCATCGCCGGCACCCACGGCAAGACCACGACGACGAGCATGGTCGCCTGGATCCTCGAACGCGCCGGCCTGGCGCCGGGCTATCTGATCGGCGGTGTGCCGCTCGGTTTTGCCGGCAGCGCCAGCCTAGGACAGGGAGCTCACTTCGTCGTCGAGGCCGATGAATACGACACCGCCTTTTTCGACAAGCGCTCGAAGTTCGTGCACTATCGGCCACGCACGCTCCTGATCAACAACATCGAATACGATCACGCCGACATCTTCCCTGATTTGGCGGCGATCGAGACGCAGTTTCATCATCTTCTGCGCATCGTGCCGAGTTCCGGCCTCATCCTGCATCCGGGCGCCGATGCCACGGTCGATGCCGTGCTGGCGCGCGGCAGCTGGAGCCGGCGGCAGAGCCTGGGCATGACGGCGGCGCAGGACTGGTCGATCGGTGCCGTCGCCGAGGATGGCAGCCATTTCGAGATCTGCTTCCAGGGGCGCAGCGTCGGTTCTTTGCAGAGCCCGTTGAGCGGCGCCCACAACCGCATGAACGCGCTCGCAGCTTTAGCGGTAGCGGTCGATGCCGGCGTCGCCAGCGACGTGGCGCTGGCGGCACTGGCGAGTTTTCCGGGCGTCAAGCGTCGTCTCGAGCTGCTCGGGACACCCGGCGGCATCGCCGTCTATGATGACTTTGCCCACCATCCGACCGCCATTCACGCCACCTTGCAGGGGTTGCGCCAGAAAGTCGGGGCGGGACCGCGCATCATCGCCGTCATCGAGCCGCGCTCGAATACCATGCGCATGGGCGTGCATCAGGCCAGTTTGTCGGCAGCGGTGGCGGCGGCAGATCATGTTTTCTGGTATCAGCCCGAGCACCTCGCCTGGGATCTCGGTGCCAGCGTCGGGCAAGACCAGCGCAGCGAGGTCGTCGCCAGCGTCGATGACCTGATCGATCGCCTGCAGGCCATGCTGCGCCGCGGCGATCAGGTGTTGATCATGTCCAATGGCGGCTTCGCCGGCCTGCACCAGCGCCTGCTGCAGCGCCTGTCTCAGGCGAAGTGACAGACGTAGTCGGTGGTTTCCAAGACTTCGACGTCGAAGGCGCTGTTCGCGGGGATGCTGAAAGACTGACCGGCGCCGAGTTCCTGCCAGGCGCCATCCTGCAGGCGCATGCGGCAGCGGCCAGCGACGATCTCCATGATTTCCGCAGCTCCCGTCTGGAAGGTCAGCTGTGCGGGCAGTAGCACGCCCAGGGTCTTGCGGCTGCCGTCGGCGAACAGGACGGTGTGGCTGATACAGCGACCCTCGAAATAGACGTTGCTCTTTTTGACAACACTGACACCGTCGAACTGGTTCATGGGGTACTCCGGGTATAAGGATGGGTGGCGCATCTTACCTGGATTTGGCCCGGATTTGGGCGGCGCCGGCACGCCGATGTCGTCAAGACGTCTTCAATCTGTCACCACCTGGTCATGCCGTCCGCCTAGCCTGCGCTCATGGAATGCGCAAACTTGTCTTCGACGAGACAGCCACCATGGTCGCTGTCACTGGCTGGCGAGGACCCGATGAGCAGACAGAGCATCGGGGGTACGGGTGACATTCTTTTGTTTTCCGGGGACACCTGGGCGGCGCGGACGGTGAAGTGGTCGACGCGTTCGCCCTGGTCGCATGTCGCCCTGCTCATCCATGAACCGGAATTGGCGCCAGAACCCCTGGTCTGGGAGGCGACGCGCTGCTCACCGCTGCAGGACATCCGCCAGGGTGTGTGCATCGGTGACGGTGTGCAGCTGGTGCGTCTGCGCGACAAGCTGGCGCATTATCCCGGACGCATCGCTCTGCGCTGCTGGACACGTGCCCTGCGCCCCCCCTCAAGTCAGGTGCTCAGCGCCATCCATGAACATCAACGTCGCCCCTATCTCGACTATGTGCGCAGCCACCTGCAGGCCTGGTGGGGAACGCATGGTGGCGGCACCTTCTGCAGTGCCTTCGTCGTCGATGTCCTGCGCAGCTGGAAGTTTCTCGCTCCCGGTCGCCCCAGCCGCTTTTATGTGCCCAAGGATCTGGCGCAGTCCGAGCTCGCCGGTTCGCTCGGCGGTGACCTCGGTCAGCCCCTGCCACTGGTCGCCGCGACGCGCCCGGCGCTACGGCAAGATGAGCAGAATGTTCTATGCTTGAGGGCATGATCGTTTGGGGGGAGCGCAGATGGCGGCATCACGCAAGCAGGCTGTCGAGACTTTGCATCAGCAGATTTTTATGCAGTCGATGAATGCCTTGGCCCTGCTCGATGAGCACGCCTGCTGGTGGCAGGTCAATGACAACCTGCAGCGTCTGCTCGGCACGGCGGCACGCGTCGGTGAGCCGGTGCAGGCGAGCCTGGAGGCGACGGCCAACTTCGCCGAGAGCTTTGCCAGCGCCGTGGCGGGCACAGCAGTGCGGCAGGTGCCCTGGGTCTGGCGTCTCGACGGTGAGGAGCTGAACACTCTGGTGGCTTTGCAGCGCGTCGAAGGGGTCCAGCCGGTGCGCGTTCTAATGTCTTTACAGGTTCTGCCGGAGAGTGAAGGCAACGGTATCCGCGACGCTCTGACCGGACTCGCCGGTCACGCCCTGTTCATGGATCGCCTGCAGCTGGCGCTGACGCGCAGTCGCCGTAACAAGACGGCGGTGGCGGTGATGATGATCTCGGTGGATGACTATGTGCCCTGTCGCAGCGAACGCGGCGAGAACGAGGCTGACGCTTTGTTGGTGCGCGTCGCGGCGCGTCTGAGCGCCAGCGTCCGGCGCTCGGACACCTTGGCGCGTCTGGGTGGCGATGTCTTCGCCCTCGTGCTCGAGGAGGTGGGCAGTTCCCTCGAGGCGATCACCCTGGCGGCGAAGATCTGCGATGGACTCGATCAGAATGATACGGTCAGCCTGCAGCAGGGCGTCAGTATCGGTGGCGTGATGGCGCACGCTGACGCCACCCCCTGGGATCTCATCCGGCGTGCTGATGAGGCTCTGCGCGAGGCGCAACGTCATCCCGGCAACGCTTATGAAATGGCATTCTGAGGATCTTGCCTGTGTGGCTGATGCGCAGGCGGTAGGTGGAGGCGTTTTCATCATCCCAGCGTGAGGACGAAGCATGGAAGATCACCGAAGCGACGTACTGGCGGCCCCTCTGTTCAAGAAGTCCTATATTCTCGACACCAATGTTCTCATCCACGACCCCAATGCCGTGCTCAACTTCGAGGAGCACCGCGTCATCTTGCCGATGACCGTGCTCGAGGAACTCGACAAGCTCAAGTCGGGCAAGTCGGCGGTCGCTGCCGATTGCCGAGCCGCCATCCGTCTCATCGATCAGGTCCTCGGTGCCGCCGAACCCGAGCAGGTGCGTCAAGGTGTACCGATAAGGCGCGGTCCAGAGGGCTGTCGCGGTACCTTGTCGGTGCTCATGGATCCGGTTAGCGAAGACAAACAGGACTATCTGTCGAACGAGCTCAACGACAACAAGATCATCAATCAGCTCGTTGTCCTGCAGGCGCGCGACATCAGCAGCAAGGTCGTGCTGGTCACCAAGGATATCAATATGCGCCTGAAGGCGCGTGCCTGTGGTCTGGCGGCAGAGGACTACCACACCGACCAGCTGGTATCGGACATTCGCCAGATCAGCAAGGGCTATCTGCACTACGCCGCGTCGTTCTGGCATCAGGTGTCGGCGGTGGAGACGCAGCAGCGCCTCGGTCAGACTTTGCACTTTCTGGCACGCCAGGACTTGCCGGTAGCCCTCTACGTCAATCAGTTCATCTGCGACGAAGAGGGTTTCGTCGCACGCGTGCGCGCGGTCGATCAGGAAAAAGTGGTGCTCGAGGATCTGCCGCGCGAGCGCCTGCTGGCGGCGCGCGCCTGGGGCTTGCGGCCGCGCAACCTGCATCAGGCCATGGCCCTGCATCTGTTGCAGGACCCCGACGTCCATCTCGTCAGCCTGACCGGGCCGGCGGGTTCGGGCAAGACCATCCTGGCGCTCGCCGCGGCCATCGAGATGATCGTCGAGACGAAGCGCTACAACAAGATCATCGCCACCCGCTCGACGCCACCCTTGGCCGAGGAGCTCGGCTTTTTGCCGGGCACCGAGGAGGAGAAGATGGATCCCTGGCTCGGTGCCATCTCCGACAATATCGAGGCACTGCACCTCAATGACGAAAGCCCATCCGGGTCCATCGACTATGTGCGCAGCAAGGCAAACATTCAGTTCAAGGCGCTCAACTACATCCGCGGACGCAGTTTTCAGCGCGCCATCATCCTCATCGACGAGTGCCAGAACCTGACGCCGCATCAGATGAAGGCCATCGTCACGCGTGCCGGCGAAGGTTCCAAGGTCGTCTGTCTCGGCAATCTGGCGCAGATCGACACCCCCTATCTGTCGCCGACGAGCTCGGGCCTGACCTATATGACCGAGCGTTTCAAGGGTTTTCAGCATGGTGGTCACATGCAGCTCGAAGGGGTGCCGCGATCGGTGTTGGCGGAATATGCCGAAGTGCATCTGTGAGGTCGGCGCCGGCTGTGAAAATTCAGCCGGCGTGCTCTTGATTCATGGCGTCTTTGCCATTAAATTCTGCCCGCAGCGCGGCAGCGGGCGATCGCAAGCTCGCGCGCGAGCGGTTGCCAGGCCATCTGGCGTGTCCTTAAGTTCTGGCCATCCTGGAGACCGCCAGCCATGTCGACCCGTATCACCGATTACTGCACTGCTGAAGAGTGGACCAAGATCAAGGCTTTTGCCGATGGCAAGGAGACGCCCTTTCTCGTCGTCGATCTCGAGGTGATACGTCAGAAGTACAAGGAATTGTTGAACTGTTTCCCCATGGCCAAGGTGCACTATGCCCTCAAGGCCAATCCTGGGGCGCCGGTCATCGAACTCCTGCGTGATCTCGGCAGCAATTTCGACATCGCATCGATCTACGAGCTCAACAAGGTGCTGGCGGCGGGCGTCGACGCTGACCGCATCTCCTACGGCAATACCATCAAGAAGGCGGCGCACATCCGCTACGCCTACGAGCGCGGCGTGCGCCTCTATGTCACCGACTCCAAGGCCGATCTGCAGAATATCGCCGAGCAGGCGCCCGGTTCGCGCGTCTTCGTGCGCATTCTGGTGGAAGGCGGTGAGACGGCGGAGTGGCCGTTGTCGCGTAAATTTGGCTGCCATCCCGACATGGCCATCGATCTGCTCGTGCAGGCCAAGCACCTCGGCCTCGTTCCCTACGGCATCTCCTTTCATGTCGGTTCGCAGCAGCGCGACATCGCCGTCTGGGACGCTGCCCTGTCGAAGGTGAAGTACATGTTCGACTGGATGCGCCTGGAAGAGAACATCGAGCTCAAGATGATCAATATGGGCGGCGGCTTTCCGGCGAACTACATCTCGGAAGTCAATCCGATCAATGTCTATGCCGAGGAAATCCTGCGTTATCTGCATGACGACTATGGCGATGAGCTGCCTGAGATCATCCTCGAGCCAGGGCGCTCCCTGGTCGGCGAGTCGGGCGTGCTGGTGTCCGAGGTGGTCCTCATCTCGCGCAAGTCGCGCACCGACCTCAAGCGTTGGGTCTATTGCGACGTCGGGCTCTTTCAGGGCTTGATCGAGACCCTCGGCGAGTCGATCAAGTATCCGATCTATTGCGAGAAGATGGACTCGAATCCGCCGGGTGAGGGTTCGGTGGTGCTCGCCGGTCCGACCTGCGATTCCGCCGACATCATGTATGAGCAGGCGAGCTATACCCTGCCGCACAATCTGGCGGTCGGCGACCGCGTCTACTGGTTGACCACGGGCGCCTACACCAACTCCTACTCCTCGGTCGAGTTCAACGGTTTTCCGCCGCTGACCACCTACTATCTGAGCTGAGGCTCAGCCCGCCGTCCCGGTCAAAGCGCCGATGCGCTGTACCAGTTCGGCGTGCATGCTCTCCGGCAGGTCGTGCCCCCAACCGGGTACGAGCCGCCACTGCGCGCCACGGATATGCCGAGCGATGATCCAGCCGCCCCACCAGGGCAGGAGGGGGTCGTCGCGGCCATGCATGACCAGGGCCGGGGCGCGGATCTTGTGCAGACGTGGGCGCAGGTCGCCGGTCGCTAGAATGGCGAGCATCTGCCGCATGACGCCGGCGGGCCGGTAGGCGCGCGCCAGGGCCTGTTGTGCGACGCTGACCAGATGGTCGTGCGGACTGCGGTGCTGGCGACCGCTCAGTCGTTGCAGAAAGTCGGCGATGTCCTGTGGGCGTGGGCGCGCCAGCCCCTTCGGTTTGCGTCCGCCAAAGCCGCCACTGAACAGAGTCCAGAGCATGCGCGGGCTGGGTGGCACGAGGCCGGGCATGAGCGGTGAGCTCATCATGATGCTGACCGAGGCGACGCGCTCCGGGTGGTCGGCAGCGAGGATCTGGGCGATCATGCCGCCCATGGAGATGCCGGCGATGTGGGCACGCGCGATCCCCAGACCATCGAGCAGGGCGAGGCAGTCGGCGGCGAGATCATCGAGGGTGTAAGGTGCGTCCACCGCCAGTCCAAAGCTGGCGCGCAGCATGGCGCGCGGCAGGTGGTAGCGGCCAGAGCTGGGTAGGGCGCTGGACAGGCCGATGTCGCGATGATCAAAGCGGATGACGCGCAGGCCACGCTCGACCAGCTGGCGCACGAGCGCCTCCGGCCAGTGGATGAGCTGACCGGAGAGGCCCATGATCAGCAGCAGGGCGGGATCTTCTCTCTGCCCCCAGTCCTCGTAGTACAGCTCGATGTCGCCATGCCTGATGCGACCTTCACGACGTTCCATGGTGTTCTCCTCTGCCAGCAGGCGCCCATTGCAGCCGATGCCGGCGCGCTTGTCCATAGGACGCCGGGCCAAGTCCTTGCCCTTGCAGGCCAGGGCATCAGGGTCCACACTGGCAGGCAGGCTGACCCGAGTGAGGATGTTCTGATGGCTTTGTATGAAAATAACCCCCTGTCGATCGGTCATACGCCGCTGGTGCGTCTGCATCGCGTGGTGCCGGCGGGAGCGCGTGTCTACGCCAAGATCGAAGGGCGTAATCCCGCCTATTCGGTGAAATGCCGCATCGGCGCGGCCATGGTCTGGGACGCCGAGCAGCGCGGTCTGCTCAAGCCCGGCGTCGAGCTGATCGAGCCGACTTCCGGCAACACCGGTATCGCCCTCGCCTATGTCTGTGCGGCGCGTGGGCTGCCCCTGACCCTGACCATGCCCGCCTCGATGAGTCTCGAACGGCGCAAGCTGCTGCGCGCCCTCGGCGCCCGTCTCGTGCTCACCGAGCCGGCTCGCGGCATGCGTGGGGCCATCGACAAGGCGCAAGAGATGATCGCGGCGGAGCCGCAACGCTATCTCATGCTGCAGCAGTTCGAGAATCCCGCCAATCCGCGCATCCATGAGCAGACCACTGGACCTGAGATCTGGGAGGATACGCAAGGCGCCATCGACGTGCTCGTCGCCGGGGTCGGTACGGGCGGGACCCTGAGCGGGGTTTCGCGTTATATCAAAAAGACCTGCGGCAAAGCCATCGTGTCAGTGGCGGTGGAGCCGGCGGCCTCGCCGCTGATCAGCCAGGCGCGCGCTGGTCTGCCGCTGCAGGCGGCGCCGCACAAGATTCAGGGGCTGGGCGCCAACTTCATTCCGGCCAACCTCGATCTGTCTTTGGTCGATCGCGTCGAGGCGGTGGGTAATGAGGAGGCCATGGTCTACGCCCGTCGCCTCATGCAGGAGGAGGGCATCCTCGCCGGTATCTCCTGTGGTGCCGCCGTCTGCGCCGCCGCACGTATCGCAGCCCTGCCTGAAATGGAGGGGCGCATGCTGGTGGTGGTGCTGCCCGACAGCGCCGAGCGCTATCTGTCCTCGCCGCTGTTCGAGGGCATGTTCGGTGATCAGGAGAATCTGCCTTAAATGACGACTCTCGGCTCTAAGGCACTGCGCTTCGGAGCCTTGCGGCGCGATTTTCCTGCTTCCGGCCGCTGCAGTTCATCCCGGTAGTTTCGGCGCTCCACGCAACCCACAACAGGGTTGGAAGGCAAGCTGTAAGTGCAGAGTGGCCCCGTCTTGACGAGCTAAGCGCGACTATATACTGCTGCCATATACAAGAGTCATTGGAGCAAGGCATTTGACATCCTCCCCGGCCTGAAGGCCGGAGATTCCTACGGTGCTATGCATGGATGACTCCGCACATAGTCGCTTCGGTGGGTTCCTGCTTCATAGAGGGGCCTGACTGCACCACCTCTCCACAGGCT
>JAKBFV010000005.1 GCA_021833365.1 Pseudomonadota bacterium
GCAGACGGTGGTGATCGCAGCGGTCAGCGTCGTCTTGCCATGGTCCACGTGACCGATGGTGCCCACGTTCACGTGCGGCTTGGTACGTTCAAACTTTGCCTTTGCCATTTTGACATCTCCATCCCGGCCTGACGCCGACCCTTTGAATACTGGAGCTCATAACCGGATTCGAACCGGTGACCTCTTCCTTACCAAGGAAGTGCTCTACCTGCTGAGCTATATGAGCTTTCCTTGTTTTGTCCGCTCATGGAGCGGGTGGCGGGAATCGAACCCGCACTATCAGCTTGGAAGGCTGAAGTTCTACCACTAAACTACACCCGCTTTTCTCACGGCCACTCACATCGATTGACGGAGAAGTGGTGGAGGGGGAAGGATTCGAACCTTCGAAGGCTGAGCCGTCAGATTTACAGTCTGATCCCTTTGACCGCTCGGGAACCCCTCCAGAGCAAGGCCGCACATTTTCATGCCTGGCATTTGACTTGTCAAGCACTCTGATGGCATTTAAGCGAGATCGCAACCAGGACTCTGCACATGAGCATCGTTCGCATCACCGGCGCGTGGACGCAACTCCTCCTCGCCTTTCTCGACAACCAGCAGCTGGCAGCGCCCGATCTACGCCAGGAGCTGCAGGAACTAGCGCCTCAGGAGGTGGTCGCCATCAGCGTCTGGCATCGCCTGCTCGAGCAGACCGCCGCCCTGTGCCCGCACCTGATCGCGCCGGGACTGGCCATCGGCGCCCTGGTCGAGCCGCGCCACGTCGGCGTCCTCGGCTATCTCGCCCTGACCTCCTCCCATCTGGCCGAGGCCATGCTGGTCTACCAACGCTATGAGCGACTCTTCTATGGCGTCGATCTCGTCGAGCTGACTTATGAGGGTGATCAGGTGGAACTGCGCTGGCCGCGCGATGCGCGCAGTTTCAACGCCATGACCGACTCCCTGGCCATCGCCGCCCTGGTCAGCTTTCTACGCCGTCAGATCGACAACCCGCCACCACCTACGCTGATCAGCTTCGTGCACGCCCACCCGGGCCCGAGCATCGCCCAGGCACACGCCGACTTCTTCGCCTGCCCGGTGCGCTTCGAGGACAGCCATACGCGCGTGCGCTTCCCCTGCGACCTGCTCAAGCTACCGATGCCGCAGCACGATCCCGGCCTGCGCGATCTGCTGGCGCGCCAGGCGCAAGCCCTGCTGCAGGCCCTGCCCAGTGCCGATGACTTCGAGAGCCGCCTGCAGCAGATCCTGCTCGCCGCCCTACCGGAAGGGCGCGCCAGCCTCGAGTTCTGTGCCGACCATCTATCGATGTCGGCGCGCAGCCTGCAGCGCCAGCTCAAGGTCCGCACCCTGAGTTTTCAGGATCTCCTCGATCGCACGCGCAACGCTCTCGCCGAACAATACCTGAGCGATCCTGCGCTCAGCCTCGTCGACATCGCCTTGCTCCTCGGCTATTCCGAGCAGAGCGCCTTCAACCGCGCCTTCCGGCGTTGGAAGAAAATCAGCCCCCTGACCTGGCGGCAACAACAGGAGTTCACCCCGCGATGATCCTCGCTCTGCTGACGCGCCTCGACCACCTCCTCGCCGGGCTCGTCCACGCCCTGCTCGCGCGTGCCGACCTCTGGCTGGCGATACTCGCCGGCATGATCCTGCTGCGCCTGCTACGCCCCTGGCCACGCCTGTACGCCATCGCCACCCTGCCCGCCACCTTCATGCACGAACTGCTGCACGCCGGCGTCGGCGGGCTGCTCATGGCGCAACCCTACAGTTTCAGTTTATGGCCGCAGGCACAAGGGAAATCCTGGCGATTGGGCGAGGTGCGCTTTCGTCATCTGCGTTTCTACAATGCCTTGCCCGTGGCCTTGGCGCCGACCTTGATCTGCCCGCCCCTGCTCTACCTGGTCTACCGCCACCACGTCGATCCACAGACACACACCGCCTGGCTGGCGGCGCAGGCAGCGCTCCTCTGCTACCTCGCCATCGCCACCCTGCCCAGCCGCCAGGACTGGCGCGTCGGCCTGCGCCAGGGCTGGCCCCTGCTGGCTCTACTGCTTGCCGCCGGTTGGGCTTACTACGAACTGCGGCGTTAGTTCAGCGCCGCCGGTATCTCGACCCACCAGCCACCGCGTCCATCGGGGGTGGCGTGGAGGGCGATGAGGGCGGGCTGCGCCGCACTCCAGGAACGGCCGTCGAGATGCCAGCGATGCGCCACCTGTGTGTCGTCGCAACCGATCCAGTCATGCGAACGCTGCAGGCGCAGACGCGCGCACATGGCACCGACCTGCCACCACACGCCTTGCGGCAGGGCGTAGACACCATCGACGTAAGGAAAATCGTAGACGCGCAAGCGCTCGCCCTGCCAAAAGAGCAGGATGCGCGAAGAATGCCCGCCACTCACACCAGCACTGACCTGCAGCGCGGCGTCGCCGTAAGGCGGTGCCTGCAGATGCAGCACGGTCGCCTCCTGCCGATGCGCCCATAGCGCGTGCAGAAAAAGCCAGGCGATAAGCGCGAACCCGGTCAGCATCATGGCGCGTATCCACTGGACGTAAAAGCGTATCCTTTGTTCACGTGTCGACACAGGCGATCTCCTCAAGGGACAGGGGCCGCCACTGCCCAGGCGCCAGATCAGGATCGAGACGGATACCCGCCACTTGCTCGCGATGCAGGCTCAGCACATGGTTACCGACGGCGGCGCACATGCGCCGCACCTGATGATAGCGCCCTTCATCGATGGTCATACGCACGCAGCGCGCATCGAGACCCTCGACAGCGAGAGCTCGCGCCAGCCCATCGGCATGCAAATCGACGCCTTGCAACCAGGCCTGCAGCATGGCGGCGGTGACGTCTTCAGCGAGATGCAGCAGATAGACCTTGCTGTGCCGGCCCGGACGGCGCAGGCGATGCGACCAGGCGCCATCGCTGGTGAGCAGGAGCAGCCCGGTACTGTCCTTGTCGAGACGACCGGCGACCTGCAGGCCGGCGCGCAAATGCACGGGCAAGAGATCGACAACGGTTGGCTGATGATCATCGCGCGTCGCCGAAAGGTAGCTGGCTGGCTTGTGCAGCATCCAATAGCCCGGCGCTTCCTGCGGCGATGACAGGCATCGTCCCTGATAGCGGATCACCGCGCTTGCCGCGACGGCAGCGTCGGCGTGACGACAGGGCAGTCCCTCGACCTCGACCTCGCCTGAACGGATCAGGGCCCGGGCGGCGCTACGACTGAGCTGCAGCGAGCGCGCCAGATACTTGTCGAGGCGCATCGTCGCCATGACGCCACTCCTAACGAAACTGCCGGGACGAACCCGGCAGTTTTGCCCTCATACGCCATCAGAGCTTGTCGGCGTGTCCCGACAGATAGCTGGCGACACCGGCTGGCGAGGCATTCATACCTTGATCGCCTTTTTTCCAGTTGGCCGGACAGACTTCACCGTGCTCTTCGGTGAACTGCAGGGCATCGACGAGCCGCAGCAGCTCTTCCATGTTGCGGCCGAGCGGCAGGTCATTGATGATCTGCGAGCGCACGACACCGGCGCGGTCGATCAGGAAGGCGCCGCGCAGAGCCACGCCACCGGCGGTTTCGACGTCATAGTCCTTGGCGATCTGATGCGTCACATCAGCGGCCATGGTGTAACGCACCGGACCGATACCACCCTGGTTGACCGGCGTATTGCGCCAGGCATTGTGGGTGAACTGCGAGTCGATCGACACCGCCACGACCTCGACGTTGCGCTTCTTGAACTCATCGACGCGATGATCGAGGGCGATGAGCTCGGAGGGGCAGACGAAGGTGAAATCGAGGGGATAAAAAAAGATCAAACCATACTTCCCCTTGAGGGCAGAAGCGAGATTGAACTGATCGACGATCTCGCCGTTGCCGAGGACAGCGGCGCACGTAAAGTCAGGGGCTTGCTTGCCTACCAATACTGCCATGATGTTCTCCTTGGAGGGTGGGGTTGACAGGCTGCCGCCGATCGAAGACGGCAACCCAGGACTGATTCAAGCCGACACGGCCGCTTCGATCAAGGGCTTGAGTTCACCCTTTTGCGCCATCTCGACGAGAATGTCGCAGCCACCGATGAGCTCACCTTTGACCCACAGCTGCGGGAAGGTCGGCCAGTTGGCGATGCGCGGCAAAGTAGCGCGAATCTCCGGATTATCGAGAATGTTGACGAAGGCGAAGGGCACACCGGCCGCCATTACCAGTTCCGAGGCGCGCGCCGAAAAACCGCAGGAAGGAAAATCGGGCGTCCCCTTCATATAAAGGATGACGGGGTTTTCGGCGATCTGCTGACGAATGAGACTTTCAGTATCCATAAAACTCACCTGCACTGCTGAGACGGGCGGCGATGAACCGCGCATGGCCATATACTACTGTATTACTCGGTTTTTAGCCAAGCCCCCTGCGACGCTGGCGCCTAGACGCGCCACCGAGCGAGAGGCTATCATCGGCGGCTTGATCCATTATGCCGGGACTGCGCGCAGCCCTGGCCTGCGGAGGAGTCTGTGAGCACGTCCCTGATGCCGACCTATGCACGGCAGCCCGTGGCTTTTGTTCGTGGCGAAGGCGTCTGGCTGGAAGATGAGCAGGGGCGCCGCTACCTCGACGCGCTGTCCGGCATCGCCGTCTGCGGCCTCGGCCATGCTCACCCGCGCATCGCCGCCGCCATCGCCGAACAGGCGCAGACCCTGATCCACACCTCCAACCTCTACCGCATCCCCCTGCAGGAGCAACTAGCGGCGCAATTGTGCGCCGTCAGCGGCATGGCGCGCTGCTTCTTTGGCAACTCCGGCGCCGAAGCCAACGAAGGCGCACTCAAACTCGCCCGCCTGCACGGACATCGGCGCGGCATCGCCCGCCCCGCCGTCCTGGTCATGGAGAACTCTTTCCACGGCCGCACCCTGGCCACCCTGTCGGCGACCGGCAACCCCAAGGTGCAGAAGGGTTTCGAACCCTTGGTCGAGGGCTTCATCCGTGTCCCTTTCGATGACCTCGCCGCCATCGAGCGAGCGGCGCAAGAGCACCCTGAGATCGCCGCCATCCTCGTCGAACCGATTCAGGGCGAGAGCGGTGTACGCCTGCCAGCACAGGGCCTTACCGCCTATCTGACCGCCCTGCGCCAGCTCTGCGATCGCCACGACTGGCTGCTGATGCTCGATGAGGTGCAGACCGGCAATGGCCGCACCGGTCGTTATTTCGCTTTTCAGCACAGCCCCATCCTGCCCGACGTCGTCAGCACGGCAAAAGGCCTGGGCAATGGCTTTCCCATCGCCGCCGTCCTCGTCGCCGGCAAGGCCAGCGATCTTTTCGGACCGGGCATGCACGGTACGACGTTCGGCGGTAGCCCCCTCGCCTGCCGCGTCGCCCTGTGCACCATCGAACTCCTCTGCAACGGCGCCATGGCTAATGCCGCGCACGTCGGCGCCGCCTTGCAGCAAAGCCTGCGCTCACGCCTGGCGGGGCTGGACATCGAAGTCGGCGGCCTCGGCATGATGATCGGTATCGTCCTGCCCTGCGACGCGACGCCCCTGGTCGAGCGCGGACGCGAAGCCGGCCTGTTGTTCGCCGTCTCGGCGGAACGGCGCATCCGCCTGCTGCCGCCGCTGATCATGAACGAGCATGAGGCCGACGAACTGAGCGAACGTTTGAGTCGACTGATCCGTGACTTTCTCAGCACCGGGGTGACGGCATGACTCCCCGGCACTTTCTCACCCTGCTCGATCTCTTGCCGGAAGAGCTGGAATACATTCTGCAGCGCGCCATGGAGCTCAAGCGCATGCATCGCGACCGTGTCGTTCATGAGCCTTTGCGCGGTCGCGTCCTGGCGATGATCTTCGAGAAATCCTCGACGCGCACACGTGTCTCTTTTGAAGCGGGCATGGCGCAATTCGGCGGCCACGCCATTTTCCTGTCACCGCGCGACACCCAGCTCGGCCGTGGAGAACCGATCGAGGACTCGGCGCGCGTCATCTCGCGCATGTGCGACGCCGTCATGATCCGCACCTTCGAACACAGCATCGTCGAGCGTTTTGCCGCGGTCTCGCAAGTGCCGGTGATCAATGGACTCACCGATGCCCACCATCCCTGTCAGCTGCTCGCCGACCTGCAGACCTTCAAGGAGCTGCGCGGCGATCTGCGCGGCAAGACCTTTGCCTGGATCGGCGATGGCAACAACATGTGCAACTCCTATATTCATGCGGCGCATCGTTTCGACTTTCAGCTCAAGATCGCCTGCCCCTACGGCTTCGAACCCGACCCCGTCCTGATCAACCGCTTTCAGGCGCACGTCGAACTGGTCAAAACCGCTGAAGAGGCGGCGCGCGGCGCCCATCTCGTCGCCACCGATGTGTGGACTTCGATGGGTCAGGAGAACGAGAGCAGCGTGCGCAAACGTCGTTTTTCCGCCTACCAGATCACACCGCGCTTGCTGGATCTCGCTGCCGATGATGCCCTGTTCATGCACTGTCTGCCGGCGCATCGCGGCGAGGAGATCTCCGACGACATGCTCGACGACAGGCGCGCCGTGGTCTGGGATGAGGCCGAGAATCGCCTGCATGCGCAAAAGGCCCTGCTCGAGTTTCTTCTGGCATCGTGAAGTATCCTGTCCTATTGTGTCGACACCATCACAGATGCAGGATGTGGTGGTCAACGCGCGTGACGGACCTGCCGTTATGCGCTGGACACAACACAGGAGATACACCATGCGTAATGTCCGATTCAGCACCGTTTTCGCCGCGGCCCTGATGATCGCGGCCCCCTTGCTCGTACACGCCGACGACAACTGGAACCAAAATCACCCGCGACGGGCGCAGGTCAATCACCGCCTACAGCGTCAGAATCAGCGCATTCGTCAGGAACGCCGTGAAGGCGCCATCAGTCCCGCCCAGGCGCAGCAGATGCACCATGAAGACCACCAGATCCGCCGTGAGGAACGCCAGATGGCGCGCCACCAACACGGCACCATCTCACCGCAACAGCAGGCACAGCTCAATCAGCAGGAAAACGCCGTCAGCCAGCAGATCGGCCACTGATCAACCGCAGCCCGGGCATATCCACCCGGGCTTCCTGAAACGCCAAAATAGGCTTGACAAAAAACAGCGCCACCGCGAGAATTTGCACCCTCGCGTGGCTACGTAGCTCAGTTGGTTAGAGCACGGCATTCATAATGCTGGGGTCGCAGGTTCAAGTCCCGCCGTAGCCACCACTTTTTAATCCCGCATCCGCCTCCATGACTCCGCATCAGCACAGGCTCTAGAAAACAAGCTAGCCTGCACTGACACCAGGCACCTGAACACGCCTGCATGAACCTGCCCATGCCGAAGTTTAGTGTCCCATGCCCGGGAAGCTCGCTCCACGGCGCCAGTTCACGTCGATCACGCTTGAAGGCATCAAACTCCCGGTGCTCCCTGTGATGCTCCCCATGGTCATGGGCATCCGTCCAGCGTGCGTCGATTTTGGCTTGCTGAACATCCCAACCCATCACACTATGACAGCGCGCGGGAAGCACCGTCGCTCATGCCCAACACGCCTGCTACACTGAAGGTGGCCTGGCCCAACATCCTATCCCTGCACGGTGAGGCGGCTCTGTTGACTGTCGGTTATATGCCGCATATACGCCAGGGTAAGCGTGGATCAGGGCGGGTTATCGTAAGCATCACGGGCGGCGCCGCATGAAGACCCCACCTCGACCACCGGAGCCTGCACCGTAGACATCATGGTCGCAAGGTGGGGAGATGACCTGGTGACGTGCATTGCCTGGAGTATCTGTTATGGTGGCGGCAGCATTTGGGGCAGGAATGGTGGGTGGGGTACTCTTCTCGTGGGTGGTGTCCGGACTGCTGAGGTCGTGGAATCATGCCCGGATGTTGGTGCCCCTCCTGCGTCGGCAGGCACCCGGGTGGCCCCTACCTGCACACCAGGACTCGGCAGACTCAATTCTCGCAGACTGGCTGGCATGGCATGAGTCGAACCGGGTCGTTCCCGAGGGAATCAATGCTGATGCGTTTGCTGCGTTAGGCGAGCGTCTGTCTGCTGAGGCAAACCAGATTCTCTTCAATGCTCAGATTCAGGGGACCCTGACTGAACAGGCGCGTGTGAATATGGACAGTCTCAGCGCGAGCACCCAAACAGTCGCCCGGCTGGCATCGACAAGTGAGCAGGAAGCAACGAACAATCATGCAGCTGCTCTGGCAGGGGAACAAGCCGTGCTTGAAGTACAAATGCGCATTGCCCGTATGGCAGAGGCATTTGACCGGACTTCGGGACGGATGCAGACCCTGGCTCAACACATCGAGGAAATCGGCCATACAACCGGTGTTATTCGGGGCATTGCCGATCAGACCAATCTTCTTGCACTGAACGCTGCTATCGAGGCTGCGCGCGCCGGTGATTTTGGCCGTGGTTTTGCCGTTGTTGCGGATGAAGTGCGCAGCCTTGCCAGCCGCTCAGCTGAAGCGACGGTCAATATCAGCAAGGCGATTGCGCGCATTCAGGGCGAGACGCACGCATCTGTCGGTGAGATCGCCCAGACTCTGCCGGTCATGCAGGAGAGCGTTCATATCACCCAGGAAGCATCGGCTCTGTTGACCCAGATTCGCAGCCACTCAGAGCACAGTATGCAGATGATTTCCAGCCTGCGTACGGAAATCATGGAAGAGTCGGAAAAAATCAGCGATGTGATCGCCGAAGTTGCTCAAATTCTCGATGCCATGAATTCGTTTGATGAAGTCGCCGAGCGTGTCCAGTCAGGGGCGCTGGAACTGATGAATGCGGCGCAGCCGGAAACCCATTGACGCACTGATCTAGGTCATGCCACGTAGCCTAGACTCAGCGCACCGTCCAGGGTGGATGATCAATAAAGGAGGTTTATATCATGCCGTTGATTACTTGGGGGCCTGCATTGCAGGTGGGCAACAAGACCATTGATGAACAGCATCAAAAACTGATTGATCTGGTCAATCGCCTCAATGATGCCATGCGTGCCGGACACAGCAAAGAAGTGCTGAATGATGTGCTGACGCAATTGGTGGATTACACCGTCTATCATTTTGGCACGGAAGAACGTCTTATGGCGGAACATCATTACGAGTTCAGTGCAGCTCACAAGAATGAGCATCAGAAATTTGTCCAGGAGGTGGGCAGCTTCAAAAAACGCTTTGATCAGGGGCAGGCAACGATCTCATCGGACATCATGACTTTTCTGCGCGACTGGCTGGCCCGGCACATTATGGCAACCGATAAAAAACTGGCTAATGCCTTGCAAAAATCCGCAGCGCGTTGAACCCTCATGTGAAATTTCGAAAGGGGGGATGAATGCCATGTTTCGAACGTTCAGATGACCCAAATAAAATACATCTATAATGCACTTTATATTTTTGTGCATAAAACCCCCGTCGTTCACAGGACGGGGGAGGATGACAACACGCACGCCTATGTGGCAGATGATCGCGCCTGAGCGACAAAGGCATTGAGCTCGGCGAGGGTCTGATCAAAACGCCCCTCTGCCTCGGCATAGCGCAGAAAGCCGACACGTTCGACGAGAATCTCTGCGGGTGTCGGCGTCTGTCGCAAAAGCGTCATCACTTCATCGGCGAAAGCTGAGAGCGGCTGATAGCCCGGCCGCGTCGCCTGCCCTGGCGTCAGGTCGGTCTGTACGGCCGGTGGCGCCAGCTCGATGACCTCGACCCGGCCCTGCAGGGCCGCACGCAGTGACAGCGTGTAGGAGTGCAGCGCCGCCTTGGTCGCGCTGTAAGTCGGACTTGAGGTCAATGGCACAAAGGCCAGGCCCGAGCTGACATTGATGATGGCGGCGTCGCGCTGGGCGGTGAGATGATCGATCAGCGCATCGATCAGGCGCAGAGGACCGAGCAGATTGGTGGTGATCGTCGCTTCGGCGTCGGTCAGATCGCGTCCCTGCGCAAGGTCCTCGAAGCGCATGATGCCGGCGTTATTGATGAGGACATTGATTTTAGGATGCTCGGCGAGCAGACGCTGCACGAAGTCGGCGATGCCGGCATGGGTGTCGATGTCGAGGCTCAAGGCGTGCATGCGCGGGCGACCCGCACACGTCTGCGCCAAGGCCTCCAGGCGTCGCCCGGCGACGATGACCGTATTCCCGAGGTCATGGAAGCGCTGCGCCAGCGCCTGGCCAATGCCAGATCCGCCGCCAGTGATGAGGATGGTTTGATCGGTGGTTTTCATGAGGTGATCTCCTTGTGTGAGCGGCTCAGAACGCCTGAGAGGCGACATCCCTCGCAGAGCGTGACAGCGACCATTCTATTGTTTGATGATATCCTGATAAATCACTCCTAACTGGATAGACTGTACAGAAATCACGACCTATCATGGAACTCATCTCACAGCTGCGCATTTTCCTGCGGGTCAGCGACAGCGGCAGCTTCACCGCCGCCGCCGAACAAATGGGTCTACCGCGACCGACCGTATCGCTGGCCCTGCAACAACTGGAAACCCGCCTGGGAACGCGCCTGCTCAACCGCACGACGCGACGCGTCAGCCTAACCCAGGACGGCAGCGCCTTGCGTGACCGCGCCGCCGCTCTGATCGCCGACAGCGAGGAGCTGGAACAGCTCTTCCTTCCCGCCGCACAGGCCTTGCAAGGCCGTCTGCGTGTCGACCTACCCAGCCGTATCGCCCGTCGCCAAGTGGCACCGGCACTGCCAGATTTTCTGGCGCGCCACCCCGGTATCGCACTGGAGCTCGGCGGCAGCGATCGGCACGCCGATCTCGTGCGCGAGGGCATCGACTGCGCCCTGCGCATCGGCGTCCTGGAGGCGAGTAGCCTGATCGTCAGACCTTTGGGACACTTTCGTCTCGCCAGCTGCGCCAGCCCGCACTATCTCGCTGAGCACGGCCGACCACAGCACCCGATGGAACTCACCCGACACCAGGCCGTACATTACATCGCCCCCAACAGTGGCCATGTCATACCCTGGTCATGGCTGGATCAGGGGCGGCTGCAGACCCAGACACTGACGGCCAGAATTGCGGTCAGCAGCGCCGAAACCTATATCGCTTGCGGGCTCGCCGGCCTCGGACTGATCCAGGTGCCAGCCTTCGACGTGCAGGAACACCTGCACAGTGGCGCTCTGGTGGAAGTGCTACCGGAATGGCCAGCGCCAGCGCTCCCCGTGCAGATCGTCTACCCGCACCGCCAGTACCTGGCGCCGCGCGTACGCGCCTTTGCTGACTGGATCGCTGTACTGCTGCGCGATCATCTCGAGGATGGATAGGGAAAAGCGTGGCGAGGGCGCTGAACCCTCTCCACGCGGCCTACACCAACAAGCGCCTGCGGGCACGCATCAGAAGCGGTACCCATACCCCACACCCCAGATCACGGGGTTGATGTGCAGATGCGTCACGACACTGCCGGCATCCTTGACCTCCAATCCATCGTTGGTGATTTTCTTGACATCAAGGTTGAAGTAGCCATAGGACAGCAAGGGAATGTCTATCCCCGCCTGGAAGGCCAGGCCGAAGCTATTTTGCGTCGTGGTCATGCCCGGTCCCAGGTTGCTGGCATAAAAGCGTGTGTAGTTCAGGCCCGCACCGACATAGGGCTGCACATAGGGATTGCCTGGCAGAAAGTGATACTGCGCCGTCAATGTGGGGGGCAGGACAGCAACATTACCGAGCTTCTTGCCGCCCAGATCGACGGCGTGCCGCGACGTACCTGCGATCAGCTCAACCGCCCAAGTTGGCGTGTAGTAGTACGACAGATCAATCTCTGGCACGGTGGCATGATGCACCGAGAGCTGGTCAAGATTGCGCAGATCAGCACCATGGGTCTCGGTCAACGGCGATACCTGTAATGCACGGATACGCACTTCCCAGGAGCCATCATTGACATCGGCATGAGCCCAGTTAGCCACACAGCCCATCGCCACAACAGCGAGATAAAGCGAGCGCATAAAACCTCCTAAAATCAACTGAATGTCGGACCTTGGAGAGAGCCGACATCATCATCTTGTCACAATCGCCGATGAAGAACGGACAGAAGGCGCTGGTTCCCTGACGCAGATCAAGCGCAGCCTTGTGTTTTTTTAAAAAATCTTCATCTTGACACCCATTCCGTCGACTTTTTCCCGGCTTGCTGTGGCACCCAGTTCGGTCTGTGCCAGAGCACACGCAGGGTCTTGTAGCGCCAGGCATCAGCCCACATGCTGAAAAATTCGTCGAGATCGAGGCGCAGCGGATTGAGGGAGCGCGGCTGGCGGAAAGTGATGCCATAGTCGATGCGGCCGGCGGCAGATTCGTCGACGAAGGTACCGAAAAGACGGTCCCAGATGATGAGCACACCACCGAAATTGGTATCGAGCTGATCAGGGTTGCGGCCGTGGTGTACGCGATGGTGCGAGGGGGTGTTGAAGATGAATTCATACCAGGCTGGCAGGCGCCCTACGACTTCGGTGTGCAGGAAGAATTGGTAGAACAGATTGAGTTCGATCATCACCACCACCGACATCTTGTCGAAACCGATGAGCGCCAGCGGCAGCCACCAGAGAATGGCTAAACCGGAGAGATCGAAGAGGAAATTCTGGCGCAACGCCGTAGAGAGATTCATACGCTCGGAGCTGTGGTGCACGGCGTGCACGCACCAGCCGTAGCGCACCTTATGGAAAAAGGTATGCACCCCGTAAAAAATGAAATCCACAGCGAAGAAGAGCACGATCATGCCCAGCCAGCGCTGCGCGGGATGGTAATGCAGGCCGTGCGCGGCGATGCGATCGTAGAAATGTGTGACGAAGATGGCGACGACGATGCCGTCCGTGACCTTGTAGAGCAGGCCGGTCGTGATATTGGCGAGAGTCTCGCGCAGATCGTAGGCCTGGGGACGCTGGTGGCGGCGCCAGTAGCTACGTTCGAGGGCGATGAGAACGAGGAAGAAGCTCCCGGCGATGAGGATAAAGCCCAGTGCGTGCAGAATGTCGTTCATGATAGGGTCTCCGGCTTGAGTCTCGCAGGATCGCGCGTCTCACGTCAGACTGATTGACCCTGCGCAGGCTCTTTTTGACATAGTGCGCCATCCGTATCCGCCCCCATCCTGCGTATCGCCGGCGCGACCCCCCCCCGCTGAGCGCTGGGCTGATCACGAGCCGCTGCAGAGCCGTCACCGAAGGGAAGCCGAGCTGGGCTTGGCCTGGACGTTGGCATCGTGATGGACACGCAGAGGCGAGCCGCCCATACCCTGCCAGGGCATGCGATCTATAGGGAACAGCGGGAAAAGAGTGCACTTCAATGCACTGAAAAGCCAGATCTGCAAGGAGCAGCGGCGATGCGTCAGCAAGGGGAAGTGGCGGAGAGGGTGGGATTTGAACCCACGGTAGGGGAGACCCCTACTTCGGATTTCGAGTCCGACCCGTTCAGCCGCTCCGGCACCTCTCCGCAAGAGGCGCCAAAGATACCTGCTTCGCCCCTTGCTGACAAGTTTTTTCAGAGAGGAACGTCATCCACCGTGTCGGCGGCGGTCTGAATCGCCTTGTTGGCGGTATTTCCGGCCACTGGCACGATGGAGACGACGGCGCCAACCAAGCGCATCGGCACCGTCACCAGCTTGGTCAGCACGCAACCGCTCAGACTGCTCACCAGCACAGCGAGGACGGCAGTGCGCGCCATCCAGGGCAGCACTTTGGTGTGTTGTTGGGTACTCATGACTTGCATCTCTCTACTCCCTGTTGAAAATCTCATGTCAGTCAAACTGGATACCGAGGCGATGCCCGACTTCCTCATAGGCTTCGACCACCCCGCCCAGACCCTGGCGGAACCTGTCCTTGTCGAGCTTGTTGCGCGTCTGTCGATCCCAAAGCCGACAGCCATCCGGCGAGAACTCGTCGCCGAGCAGGATATCGCCGTGGTGCAGGCCGAATTCGAGCTTGAAGTCGACCAGGAGCATGTCACCGCCGGCAAAAAGCTCCTTGAGCACCGCATTCACCTGCAAGGAGAGCTCATGCATGCGCGCCAGCTGCACCGGCGTCGCCCAGCCGAAAGACAGGGCGTGCGATTCGTTGATCATCGGATCACCGAGCGCATCATTCTTCAAAAACAGCTCATAGGTCGGCGGCAGCAGCTCCTGCCCTTCGCTGACACCGAGGCGCTTGCACAAGGAGCCGGCGGCAAAGTTGCGCACCACGCACTCGACCGGGATCATCTGCAGACGCTTGACCAGCGACTCATGCGCGCTGAGCTGGCGCACGAAGTGGCTAGCGATGCCCGCCTCTGCCAGACGCGTCATGATGAAGGTGTTGAAGGTGTTGTTCACCCGCCCCTTGCGCTCGAGCTGTTCGAGCTTCTGGCCATTGAAAGCCGATGTGTCATCGCGGTATTCCATGACCAGGAGATCGGGATCTTCACTGGCATACACCGACTTAGCCTTGCCCTTGTACAGCAATTGCCCTTTTTGCATGGTCATCTCTCTCAGGGGGTCGTCGCCGGCCAAACTTTCTGCAGCCGCTGCAACAAGACGCGACTGGCGACCGCATCGGCCGGCGTTTCATCATCATTCTGCAAGGCGATCTGCCAGTTGTCGACGCTGCGCGACAGACGCACCTGCACGCTGCTCGTCTGATGCGGCAGGGTGACGTAGATCAGCGCCAGCGAACGATTTCTGTCCTTGATCGGCGTCTGCGTGCGCGCCAGGGCCAAGTTGAGCTGATCCCAGGTCAGATCAAAACCGCTGCCACCGACATAGAGCACCGGAAAGCCATTACCGTCGCGACCGAGACTGAGCTGCCAGTGGATGACGGCACCGGCCTGCTGTGCCTCGGCCTTGGCATCTTTCTGTGAAACCTGCAAAGGCTGCGGCGGCGGCAGCTCGGCCTCGCCATGATGCACCGTTTTTTGCGCCTGCGGCGACAATTCTGGCACCGGAAACAGTTCCTGCGGTGGACGTATGCTCATGCCTGGCGGCGCCACCGGCGGCTTGATCGAGCCGGCTTGCATGAAGACCGGCTTACGATGCAACCAGTGACAGGCGCTGAGCGCCACTGACAACAGCAAGATGCTGGTGAGTCGTTTAAAGTTCACAGCAGGCCCGCCTGCTGCAGGGCCGCGCGCACCACGCCCTGTGATGCCTCGGTCAGCCAGGTCAACGGCAGACGTATGCCGGTATCGATGCGGCCCATGGCGTGCAAGGCCCACTTGACGGGAATGGGGCTCGATTCGACAAAGAGGTCACGATGCAGAGCGCGCAGAGGCGCATCGATACGCAGGACACCCGCTTCATCGCCGGCCAGAGCCGCCTGACAGAGCTGCGCCATGGCCGCTGGCGCGACGTTGGCAGTCACCGAGATATTGCCACGCGCGCCGCGCAGCATGAGCTCGCCTGCGCTGGCGTCATCGCCGGAGTAGACGGCGATGCGTCCTTTCAGGCCATGCATGAGCTCGACACCACGAGCGATCTGGCCGGTGGCATCCTTGATGCCGACGATACCCGGCACCTCGGCGAGGCGCAGCACCGTCTCATTGCTGAGATCGACGCCGGTACGCCCCGGCACGTTATAGAGTATCTGGGCGACGTCGACCTGCTCGGCGATGGCACGATGATGACGATAGAGCCCTTCCTGAGTCGGCCGGTTGTAGTAGGGCGTCACCAGCAGGCAGGCATCGACCCCGAGACGGGCTGCTGCGGCGGTGAGCTCGATGGCCTCGCGCGT
The DNA here is from genome assembly GCA_021833365.1 of Pseudomonadota bacterium. GTDB lineage: Bacteria > Pseudomonadota > Gammaproteobacteria > Pseudomonadales > Moraxellaceae > JAJZHK01. Next base: position 15,661 of record JAKBFV010000005.1, read on the forward strand.
TGAATTGGCACCGGTCCCGGCGATCACCCGCAGACGCCCCGCCGCCACCTGCATGACCCGCTCGATGACGCGCAGATGCTCCTCGACGTCGAGGGTCGCCGACTCCCCCGTGGTGCCCACCGCGACGATGCCGTGCGTCCCTTCCTGGACATGCCATTCGACCAGGGCGGCGAGCGCCGCATCATCGACGCTGCCATCACGATGCATGGGCGTCACCATGGCCACCAGACTGCCCGCTATCATCAGAAACTCTCCACCCATGAAAGTCGACATCTTACCGTTGCGCCGCCTTCAGGTGCAAATGCTATAGCCGTCGCCGCGAAAGGGTTACACTGTCGAGGATGAGCAAGAGGAGTGAGCCATGCCCGCATCGACGCAACTTGCCCTGGCCGGCCTGCATTGCGCCAGCTGTGTCCAACGCGTCAAAACCGCCCTGATGGCGGTGCCCGGCGTCAGCGCAGCGACGGTCAACCTCGCCGATCGCAGCGCCATGGTGCAAGGCGAGGCCAGCCCCGAAGCCCTGTTGCAAGCGGTACGGACGACGGGGTTTCAGGCCTGGGTCGTCGACGATGAGCGCGATGCCCTGCTCGTACAGGAGCGCGCCGGTCGGCGCGAGTACCGCGGCAAGCTCTGGCGCACGGCGCTCGGCCTGAGCTACGGCACCTGGCTGATGCTGCACATGCACCACCTGGCACGCCTCTCTGCCCTCATCGCGGCGGAGCGCCACGAGTTGCTGACCCTGGCGGCGCTCACCGCCGCCGTCATGCTCGCCAGCGGCTGGCACTTTTTTGCCGGCGCCTGGGCAGCGCTGCGCCAGCGTAGCGCCAGCATGGATACCCTGATCAGTCTCGGCACCCTCGCCGCCTGGGGGTACTCGGCGGTGGTCGTCACTTGGCCACGCAGCCTGCCGACGGAAGCCCGCCACGTCTATTTCGAGGCAGCGGTGATGATCATCGCCCTGGTCAACCTCGGCAGCCTGCTCGAAAGCAGTGCAAGGCGCAAAGCACAAGGCGCCATCCGCGAGCTGGTGGCGCTGCAACCCGACACCGCCACCTTGCGCGACGGTGACGGCGAGAGGAGCGTCGCCATCACCCAGCTGCGCCCCGGCGACCGCCTGCTCCTACGCGCCGGCGAACGCATCGCCGTCGACGCCGAAGTCGCCGAAGGTGAAGTGCGCGTCGATGAATCCATGCTCACCGGTGAGTATCAGCCGGTGCTCAAAGCCGTCGCCACCCAGCTGCATGCCGGCAGCCTCGTTCTCAGCGGCAGCGCCGAGATCATCGTCACCCATATCGGTTCCGAGACCAGCCTCGCCGAGATCATTCGCCGCGTCCGTGAAGCGCAGAATGCCCGCCCGCCGATCGCTAATCGCGTCGATCGTGTCGCCGCCGCCTTTGTGCCGGCGATCCTTTTCATCGCCGCCCTGACCTTCGGCCTCTGGCTGCTTCTCGGCCCATCACCCCACCTCGCGCACGCTCTCATCGCCACCGTCTCGGTACTCATCATCGCCTGCCCCTGCGCCCTCGGTCTCGCCGTGCCGATGTCGATCATGATGGCCTCCGGCCTCGCCGCACGTCATGGCATCCTCATCCGCGATGGCGCAGCTCTGCAGATGGCCAGCCGCATGAGCTGCATCATCTTCGACAAGACCGGCACACTGACGCAGGGACGCGGCTCCCTGACCCATATCGAAGCCCACGCCGAATATGACGACAAGACCCTGCTGCGCTGGGCGGCGGCGGCCGAGTTCGCCTCGGAACACGTCTTCGCGCGCGCCATCCTCGCCCACTTCGCCAGCACCGACCTGCTGCGCCCGAGCGCCGAGAACTTTCAGAGCATCGCCGGTGGCGGCATCCAGGCACGTGTCGAAGGCCACGACATCGTCCTCGGCAACGCCGCCCTCCTGCGCGCCCAGGGGGTCAGTCTGCCCGATCTCGACGCCAGCCTGCTGACCTGGGGGAGCGCCGGCGTCAGCCCCATCCTGATGAGTGTCGACGCGCGTTTCGTCGGTCTATTCGGCATCAGCGACACCCTGCGCCCGGAAGCACGCATCGCCCTTGGCCGCTTGCGCCAGATCGGTCTGCGCACCTGCCTGTTGAGCGGCGACAGCCGCGAGAACACCGCTGCGCTGGCGCAGTCTCTCGGCATCGAAACCTTCTGGGGGGGGCAGTCGCCGGCCGACAAACTCGCCCTCCTGCATCAGGAGCAAGTGCGCGGCGAGATCGTCGGCATGGTCGGCGATGGCATCAACGACGCTCCCGCCCTGGCTGCCGCCGACGTCGGCTTCGCCATCGGCCAGGGCACCGATGTCGCCATGGCGGCGAGCGGCATCACCCTCACCGGCAGCGACCTGAACAAGATCTTCATCGCCATCCGTCTATCACGCGCCACCTTGCGCAATATCCATCAGAATCTGTGGGCGGCCTTCATCTATAACCTGATCGCTGTTCCTGTCGCCGCTGGCGCCCTCTATCCGTGGACACACTGGCAGCTCAACCCCATGCTCGCCGCCGCCGCCATGGCCGCTTCTTCGCTGACCGTGGTGCTCAATGCCAGCCGACTGCGCTGGCTGAAGCTGGACTGATCAGCCGCGCGTCGGCGCGGGAGCGTTCATGCCGCGCAACTCGGGCGGCTGATACTTCTCATCATGTTTGGCCAGGACCTGATCGGCCTCGACTTCGCCATGTTCGAAACGGCCACTGGCGATGATGCCCTGACCTTCACGAAAGAGATCGGGCAGGATGCCGGTGTAGACCACCGGCACTTGATGCTGAAAGTCGGTGATCATGAAATGCACCGTCAACGAGTTGGCACTATGCTGCACCGAGCCTTTCACCACCATGCCACCGGCGCGCAGACGCACACCCGACGGCGCATCGCCGGCGACGAGTTGGCTCGGGGTGTAGAACAGGTTGATATTCTGGCGCAAGGCATAGGTGGTCAGCCCGACGGCGAGAGCGACGGCGAGGACGATGGCAGCCAGAATGATGAGGCGCTTGCGGCGTTGCGGTTTCATGGGATCTCCTGTTAAGAACGACGGGAACGCTGCGCCTGCTCCTGCAACCAGCGTCGCCGTTGCCGTAAGGGCGTAAAAATATTCCACAGCACGATGACGGCGAAGAGGCCGTACGCGCTCCACACATAAACGCCATGGTGTCCCATGGACCAGAAATCCTGCCAGCTTTTAAATGCCACGCGCCTGCACCTCCGCCTGAACGATCTCACGCACCCACGCCGTACGCGCCTCATGCACCAGGATGCGCTGTCGAGTACGCAGGATCAGCAATACCGCAAACAATGCATAAAAACCGAGCAGACTGAGCAGCAAAGGCAGATACATGGCCGGCGGCATCTGCGGGCGCGCCCCGAGACTGAAGGTCGAAGCCTGATGCAGGGTGTTCCACCAGCGCACCGAGTAATGGATGATCGGCAGATTGACGACGCCGACGAGGCTGAGCAAGGCAGCGGCGCGCCCGGCATGGCTACCTTCGGCGTAAGCCTGCTGCAGGGCGATCACGCCCCAGTAGAGAAAGAGCAGGATGAGCATCGACGTCAGGCGTGCGTCCCAGACCCAGTAAGTTCCCCAGGTCGGTTTGCCCCACAGGGAACCGGTGACCAGACTGAGCAGGGTGAACCAGGCCCCGATAGGGGCGAGAGCCTCGGCCACCCACTCCGCCGTCTTCACTCGCCAGACCAGGACGATGAGGCTAGCGATCGCCAGGATGAGATAGCCGCCCATGGCCAGGGCTGCCGCCGGCACATGGATGAAAATGATGCGATAGCTGTCGCCCTGCTGATAGTCCGGTGGCGCAAAAGCCAGCCCCCAGACCAGGCCCGTGGTGAGCGCCAGCGCCGCCACGACGGTCAGCCAGGGCAGACACAAGCCGCTGATGCGATAGAAATGCTTGGGGCTGACCGTTTTCAGAAAGCCCTGCCAGAGTCTTTGCCACAACATCATAAACACCTCGTCAATGCGCCAGAGCCAGGCGCAACGCGCCGATGATCGCCCAGGGCAGTAAAGTCAGCGCCGCCACCAGCATGGCGGCGAGCAAGGCCAGAAATCCGGCGACCGGCAGCCCGACAGCCGCCGCCTGCACCGCCGCCGTCGCAAAGATCAGCACCGGGATCATCAGCGGCAGGCTGATCAGCGGCAAGAGCACGCCACTACGCCGCAGGGCCACGGTCAAAGCCGCCGCCAGTGCCGCCAGTAATCCCAGGGTCGGCGTCGCCAGCAGCAAGGCCAGCCAGAGCACCAGGGTCGCGCGCGTCTGCAGGTCGAGCATCACCGCTGCCAAAGGACTGAGCACGGCGAGGGCGAAACCGCCGGTCAGCCAGTGCGCCAGTACCTTACCCATGACCAACAGCCAGGGCGAGGCCGGCGTCAGCAACATCTGCTCGAGCGTGCCATCCTCGAAATCCTGACGAAACAGACTGTCCATCGACAGGAGCACGGCGAGCACCGCCGCCACACAGACGACGCCGGGGGCGATCTGGCGCAGGAGGGCCGGTTCGGGACCGACGCCCAGAGGAAAGAGGACGATGACCATGAGGAAGAAGACGAGCGGGTTGAGCCAGTCGCCGCCGGAGCGCAGGGTCAGGCTGAGATCACGGCGCAGCACCGCCAGCCATGCCCTCATGCCGCCACCTGGACACGATAGGCGGTCAGATCGAGCAGCTGCAGACCCGGTCGCGCCGGCATCACATGATGCGTCGTGAACAAGACCATGCCGCCGTCGCCGGCGTGCCGCACCAGCCTCTCCTCGAGGGCGCTGACGCCGTCCCGATCGATGGCGGTGAAAGGTTCGTCGAGCACCCAGAGACGACTTTCCTCGAGGCGCAGACGCGCCAGCGCCACACGGCGCTTCTGCCCTGCCGACAGACGCGCCAGCGGCGTGTACTCCTCACCGACCAGACCGACCTCGGCCAGCGCCGCGCGCAACTGTGTGCGTGTGCGCCGCAGTCCGCGCAAAGCGAGCAGAAACTCGAGATTCTCGAAAGGACTGAGCGCCATCTTGAGGCCGGCGGCGTGGCCGATATAGCTCATGTCCGTGGCATAATCGCTGCGACAACGGCCGATGTCCTCGCCCTGCCAGAGGATGCGCCCCTGCTCACAGGGCAAAAGACCCGCCGCCGCCGCGAGCAGCGTCGTCTTGCCGGCGCCATTGGCGCCGCTCACCTGCAGCATCTGCCCTGGTGCAAGGCTCTGAGACAGTCCTGCGAACAGGCAGTCCTCTCCACGGCGTACCGCCACGTCATCAAAAGTCAGCATGCGCCCCCCTGTGCGCGCAGTATACCGTCAGCCTATCAAATTGGGCATATTCGGCCTTGACCTCCGACAATTTATCCTGACGCAGGAATGCGCTAGGCTTGCTCCATCCCTTCGGCCACCGTGATCAGGATGCAGGATGCCTACCCTCAACTCCATCGATGTCTCATTGCAGCATCTGTTCGAACAGACCGGCCCACACGTCGTCCTCGGCATCCCGCTCGGTATCGGCAAACCCAACGTCTGGGTCAATGCCCTCTATCGCTACATCGCCGATCGCCCGGATCACAGCCTGCGCATCATCACCGCTTTGTCGCTGCAACGGCCACAGGCGCACTCCGACCTCGAACAGCGCTTTCTCAAGCCCTTCGCCGAGCGCGTTTTTGAAGACTACCCCGACCTCGACTATGTGCGTGACCTGCAGGCCGGTCAACTGCCCAAAAACGTCGAAATCAGTGAATTTTTCTTCAAGACCGCCGACTACCTGCACAACAACCGCGCTCAGCAGAACTATATCTGCAGCAACTACACGCACGTCGCGCGCGACATGATGAATTTCGGCATCAACGTCCTCGCCCAGGAGATCGCCGTGCGCGAGGACGCGGGCGGCCGGCGTTACAGCCTGTCCTGCAATCCCGACGTCTCGCTCGATCTGCGTGACATGCTCATCGAACATGGCCTGCGCCACCGCGTCATCATGATCGGCGTGATCAACCAGCACCTGCCCTTCATGCTCAACGACGCCGAGGTCGATGCCGGACACTTCGATATGATCGTCGATACCGCCGAGGCCAGCCACGCTCTCTTCGCACCGCCGAACATGAAAGTCTCCCTTGCCGATTACAGCATCGGGCTCTATGCCAGTGCTCTGGTGCCCGATGGTGGTACTTTGCAGATCGGCATCGGCTCCCTCGGCGATGCCATCGCCCACGCCCTCATCCTGCGTGAACATCACAACCTCAGCTATAAGGCGATGATCAGCGACCTCCCGGCCGCCAGTCTGCCGCTGCACACCGAGCTCGAAGTCTTTCAGCGCGGCCTCTATGGCTGCAGCGAGATGTTCGTCAATGGCTTCATACGCCTGCACCAGGCCGGCATCCTGCGCCGGCGTGTCTATCCCGACCTGCGCCTGCAGCAGTTACTCAATGCCGGGCTGATCGCCGAGATGCTGACCCCGGCCTTGTGGTCCGTCCTACGCGAACAGGGCCTTCTGCCACGCCGTCTGCAGGACGAGCATGTCGCCTGGCTGCAGCGCTTTGGCATCCTCGATGCCACCTGGCAGCTCGACAGCGACGGCCTGCACCACGTCGACCTGACCCTCGCCAATGATCTCGACAGCGCCGACACCCGCCAGGAACTCGAGCGCCACGTCAGCGGACGCCGTCTGTGCGGCGGTTTTTTCATGCACGGTGGCTTTTTCATCGGTCCACGCGACTTCTACAAGAGCCTGCGCAACCTGTCCGAAGAAGAGCGCGCCGGCATCTGCATGGGCCGCATCAGCTTCATCAACCAGCTTTATGGCCAGGAAGCCCTGGCGCGCGCGCAGCGCCTGCAAGCGCGCTTCATCAATACGACGATGATGGTCACCCTGCTCGGCGCCGCCGTCTCCGACGGCCTCGATGACGGTCGCCTGGTCAGCGGCGTCGGTGGTCAGTACAATTTTGTCGCCATGGCGCACGAGCTGCCGGATGCGCGCTCCATCCTGCTCGTGCGCGCCACCCGTGAGACCGAACACGGCACCGCTTCCAACATCGTCTGGAACTACGGTCACACGACGATTCCCCGCCACCTGCGCGATATCGTCATCACCGAGTACGGCATCGCCGACCTGCGCGGCCGCCCCGATCACCACGTCATCGAAAGGCTCATCTGCATCAGCGACTCGCGCTTCCAGTTCGATCTCATCGAACAGGCCAAGAGCGCTGGCAAGTTGCGCGCCGACTGGACCTTGCCGAGCTGGGCGCAGAACAATCTGCCTGAGACCCTCGGCGCCCGCCTGCAGCCCTGGCACCAGCGCGGCGACCTGCCCGACTTCCCTTTTGGCTGCGACTTCACCGCCGACGAGCTGCACATCATCCACGCCCTGACCCAGCTCAAAAACAGCGTCGGCCATCCCCTCGACCTGATCAAGACCCTGGTGCAATCGACCTTTCGCAGCGAACCGGTGCCGGAACGCTATCTCGAGCGCATGCAGCTCGATCATCCACGCACGCTCAAGCAGCGCTTGATTCGACAGCTGTTCAGCGGCAATCTGTGAGGATCGACTCAAGGATGGCGGATGGCGGATGGCGGCCGCTATCCTTGCACAGGCGTGTGGCGGCAGGCCAGGAGGCGACATGCAGGTCAACCCAGGAGGTCCGAGTCCGGCGTTGCTGTCGAGCGCTGCCTTGCGCCAGCTCAACAGCACACCGCAGCTTGCCCTGCCGGCCCCGGTCAGCGCCACCGTCCTCAGCAGCCGCCCGGTTCCCGGCGCTGCTGCTCTCTTCCAGGGCGAGTTGCAGCTCGCCCTGACCACGGAGCTGCTCAGCTATATCTCAGCCACCCCCTTGCCAGCGGGCCAGAGTATCCGTCTGCAGGCCAATCTCGACGGCAGCTTTCAGGCAACACCGGTCAGCACACCTCCGCCCGTCACCGCGCAGGCTAGTTCAGCCCTGGCGCAGGCCTTGCGCGATCTGCTGCCGCTGACCCGCAGTGGCGCTTTCAGCCAACTCCTGGAAAGTCTGCGCGCCATCCAGCAAAATCCTGAACCAGCCCTGCCCGACAATGCCCTCATACAGGCGCGCGCCCTGCTCGACGCCATCCCGAAAGTGGCATCGAGCACCGCCGCCGATGCCGTGCAGGCCTGGGTCGATCCACAGCTGCAGAGCCTCGAGGCCTTGCTGGCACAAGGCCAGACGCCGGCACAGGGACACCCGCAGCAACGCCTCGCCAGTCTATTGCAGTCCCTGGCGCCAGAGCATCCCGGCGCAGCGGCGACCACGACAACACCCGCACGCGGCGCGTCCGCACCGCTCATCTATGAACGCCTGCCGGCGACAGCCGCAATACCGCACGCTGTAACAGCGCAGATGGTGGACGCCCCCACCGTACCGCCAGCCGCTGCTACGCTCGCCGGCCCCGGCGGCGAACTGACCGCCACCCTCGACCTGATCGCCGCACCACCGCCGACGACGGCAGCAACAGCGACACCGATCATCGCCGTGCTGGCGGACAACACGGCGACGGACAGCGCCGCCGCGCCATCACCGGCGACCGACGCAGCCCCCCCGCCCTCGTCCAGCAATATCCATCCCGAGCAGACGGCGAGCTCGCCGGTGTCGGCACTGCGTGAACAGATCAGCGCCGTCCTCGCCGACCAGCATCTGCGTCAGGCCATCACCCACCTGAGCGCGCATGGCGGCGATGTCGCCCTGCCGAGTCATTTGCAGAGCCTGCCTCAGGATGGCCAGCAGACCGTGTTGGTCACCAGTCTGCCGGTGCAATATGGCCAGCAATTCCATCAGGTCGACCTGCAGATCGGGCAGCGTCGCGGTGGCCGCGCACCCGGCGAGCATGCGGCGCGTATGACCTGGGTGATCAGCCTCGGCTTCGATCTCGCCGCTCTTGGCCGCATCGTCGTGCGCAGCGAACTCGCCGGCCGTCATCTCGAGGCGAGCTTCTGGACGGAGCGCGACACGACACGCCAGCTCATCGACCACGAGTTACCGCAGTTGAATGCGCGCCTGCAGGATCTGGGGCTGACGGTGACACGCCTGCAGACCTTGGCCGGTGTACCGCCCGGCAGTGCTGATGCAGCGGTGACGACCTCCCACCTCGTCGATCTGTCGGTGTGATATGGATAAAGACCGCAAGGCCATCGCGCTGTTCTATGACGGGCAGCAGGCGCCGGAACTGACCGCCGTCGGCGAGCACGCCGTCGCCGAACGCATTTTGGCGCTGGCGCGCGAGCATCAGGTGCCGATCTATGAGAACGCCCCCCTGGTCGAGATGCTGGCGCAGCAGCGCCTCGGCGAACGCATCCCGGAAGAGCTCTACCGCATCGTCGCCGAGATCATCGCCTTCGTCTATGTGCTGCAGGGGCGCCGCCCGGCAGCGCACGCCGAAAGTAGCGCCATCCCCTCCCCGATCAAGCGTGCTGACCGGCGTAGTGACGCATGAAATCGGCGAGATCGCGGGTCGCTGCCAGCCCCATGGCGTTGTAGAGAGAGGCGCGCACCCCGCCGAGACTGCGGTGACCGGCGAGGCCGACAAAACCTTCCTGAGTACAGGCCTGCAAAAAGGCGACGTCGTCTTCTGGGCGCGGCAGATGCAGGACGACATTCATCTGTGAGCGGTCGACGCGGCGCGCGTGCGGCCGATAGAACTGTGGAAACTCATCGATCACGGCGTAGAGCATGGCCGCCTTGGCAGCATTGATCTCCTGCATGGCCGACAGCCCACCGATCTCGCGCTGCAGCCAGTGCAGCACGCGTTCGACGACGAACAGCGCAAAGACCGGCGGCGTATTGAGACGCGAACCGGCGGCCAGATGTTGACGATAATCGAGAAAATCCGGCAGATCGGCGGGCATCTGCGCCAGCAGGTCGCGCCGCAGCAGCACCACCGTCGCACCGGCCGGGCCAAGATTTTTCTGGGCGTGCGCATAGATGAGATCGAAATGATCGAGGTCGATGGGGCGGCTGAGAAAATCCGAGGACATGTCACAGAAACGCCGCACCGTCGCATGCCCGGGAAGATGATGAAACTGCAGTCCTTCGACGGTCTCGTTGGAGACATAGTGCAGGTAGGCGGCATCGCTGGCATAGCGCTGCCGATCGTCATCCGGCAAGGCCCGGAAACCCTCGGCACGGCCGCTGAAAGCGACACGTACGGAACCACAGCGGGTCGCATGCGGCAGGGATTTGGCGCTCCAGTAACCCGCTTCGATATAGTCCGCCGCCGCCCCCGTGCGCCGCAGAAAACTCATCGGCACCATGCTGAACTGCTGCGTCGCACCACCTTGCAGAAAGAGCACCGCCCAGGCGCCATCGAGACCGAGGAGCTGGCGCAGACGCTCCTCGGCGCTGGCGAGCAAGGCGGTAAACCAATCGCTACGGTGACTGAGGCCGAGCAGGGACAGCCCGGTGCCCGGCACTTCCTCGATCGCTTGCTTGACTTCAGCGAGAACGCTGGCGGGTAAAGCGCCCGGTCCACCGGAAAAGTTGTGTTCGTCACGAAACCCCATGCCCACCTCCGGCGTGACGCAGCAGACAATCGACCATCGCTGCGCGCACACGACCCATCTGCACCTGCTTGTAGGGAAATCTTTGCGCATCATCGAGAGCGTGCACGACCATGGCGTGATCGGCCTCGAACAGAAGGATACGGCCATCCATGAGCTCAGCGGCGTCGATCAGGACGTAGGCGAGCTGCAAGTGCTCGCTGATCGCCGCGAAGGTCGCCGCATGCGGCCGTGACCATGTCTCAAAGTCGGCCATGAAGGCCGCTTCCGCGGCGCGCTTGTCGGCATCCTCATACATGCCGGCATTGACGTAGTGCACCATCCAGTGCGCAGACAAGGCATAGTGACACGGCCAGGCGCGACCGTCGATCAGCGCCAGACGCATCTTGGCATACAGGCCATCGGGGCGGCGGTAGTCGACAAAAGGCGCCAGGGTGTAGTTCGGTGCCTCGTGCTGCGCCAGATACGCTGGCAGTTGCTCTGCCGCACCGAGACGGGCCAGCCCCTGCCCGGCCTGCGAGCCCTCGGGACGGATGATGAGCGGCCAGGTCAGCGTCTCCTCGCTGAGCTGCTGGCGCGTCAACAGATGCGTCGCCGGCGCCCACAGACCCGCGATGCCCTGCAGGCGCTGCGCCACGTCGACTCGATCGAGGGCAAGCAAGGCCGCTGCCTGATCGAGCACCGGACGCGGCCAGTCGCTGAGCTGCCGTTGCAGATGCATGAGCAGTTCGCGGTGCGCCGGCGCATGCGCGACGGCGATGAAGAGGAGATCATGCTCCGGCAGATCCTGCGCTCGCAGTGGCGACAGATCGACATAGACCTGGGTGATGGCGACGGCGCTACCGGCGAGCAGACACTCGAGCGGCGCATTGGCGGCGAGATCGCCGACCGCCAGCAGCATGAGCAGACGCAGACGCGGCGGCTGCGCGCAAGGCAGGGTATAGCAGCGCGCCTGGCGTACCGCCTCATGCAACAGACGCAAGGCCATCTCGGCTTGCCCGATACAGGCCAGAGCGAGAGCAGCATCACGCCAGTGACCGGCGTCGGCGCTGGTGTCTTCGAGCTGATGCAAGGCCAGCTCAGCGCGTCGCTGCATGTCCTCGCCAGCAAGACTGGCGGCCAGATGCGGGGTCAGACCGGCGCTGCTGGCGATGGCTTCGTACACGGCATACTCCTGTCTTTGTGACTCATGGGTGAGCGACTGACCGCGACACCGGTGGGTGGCACATGCGGATGATCGCCTTGAGACGCTCACGCTCGGCGATACTGCGCGAATAGAGCAGGCCGCGGCGCGCCAGATGCTCAGCGGCAGCGAGATGACGCTGCTGCAGGCGCAGCTCGGCGAGCCGCAAAAAGGTCAGCGACGACTGCGGCGCCAGACGCAAGGCCTGCTCGAGATCATGACTGGCGAGATCGAGGCGACCCTGGCGACGATAGCGCTCGGCACGCCGCAGAAGACTCTGTACCACCGGCAAATGCTGGCCATCGGCGAGACGTCCGGTGATCGGTGCCGCCGGCACATTCGGTGTCGCCGGCGCCGGCGCCGGCAAATGCCGTACCGGCAGGGGACCGCTGTGTGCACTGCGCGCAGGCGGCGTCACCAGCGCGGCAGCCCCTGCGTTGCCCGCATTCGTCGCCACTACTGGCGCCGGCGGCGGTGCCGGCGGCAGACTGTGACAGGCAGCGAGCAGGACGGCCAGAGCGAGAGCAGCGCTTATATTTTTTGTCACCTCATGGACCATGACCGAACCAGCTCCGCACACCTTGGATGAAACGATCGACCACCGGCGCAGCTGGTGGCGCACACGTTGCCCGCTGCGCAGGTACGGTGGACTGCCGCAGCGGTAGATCGACGGCACCGGGACAGGCGGCGTCCGTGGGCAGACCACTCACCGGGTCCATCCACTGCCAGACGACATCATCCGGCTGCGGCGTATCGAGAGGTGCCGGGTGCAGAGTCCGCATCATCGTGATCCATACCGGCAGGGCGCCCTGCGCACCGCTCAATCCGGTACCGCGGTCATCGTCATTGCCGAGCCAGACCACGCTCAACAAATTGCCGGTGAAGCCGGCGAACCAGCTGTCTCTGAGCGCATTACTCGTCCCCGTCTTGCCCGCCATATCGATCTGATCGGGCAGGGCCCGCCCAGCCTGCGCCGCCGTGCCTTGCACCATCACCTGATGCAGAGCATAGCGCAAAAGATAGACATCGCTGGCGTCGGCGACCTGCCGCATCTCCAGCTCATAGCGTTGCATCGGATGCCCGTGTGCATCGACGACGACACGGATGGCGTGGATCGGCGAGCTGAAGCCGCTGGCGGCGAGACTCTGATAAAGATGCAGCACATCCATCGGCGACGCGGCGATGGCACCGAGAAACAGCGATGGCAGGGCCGGCAGCTGGCCGGGCAGACCGAGACTTTGCAGGGTATGGATGAAAGTCGGCAGACCGACCTGCAGGCCGAGGCGGATGCTGGCCAGATTATAAGAGTGCGCCAAGGCGGCATAGAGCGGCACCGACGCCGGCGCTCCCGCCTCATCATTGTGCGGCGCCCAGGTCTGCCCATGACCGAGATCCAACTGCAGCGGCGTATTGTCGAGAGGCGTGGCGAGCGTTACCCGCCCCGTGCTCAGGGCACTCAGATAGAGGGCGGGCTTGAGCAGAGAGCCGACCGGACGGCGTATGTCCAAAGCGCGGTTGTAGCCCGTGAAGGCCCCGCCGTCGGCGCTGCCGACGACGGCCAGCAACTCACCGTTCTGTGAATCACAGACCAGCACCGCCCCCTGCAGATGGCGTCGCTGCCGTGGCGCCTGCCGGCGCAAATGGTCGCGCACGCTCTGCAGCGCCTGCTGCGCCACCTCCTGGGTGCGCGGATCGAGATTGGTGAAGATGCGCAAGCCCTGGCTGCCGAGATCAGCATCACGATAGTCGCTGCGCAACTGTGCGCGCACCACCTCCATATAGGCCGGGTAGAGCGTGCCGCTGGCATTGGGGTGGCGGATCAGGCGCAGCGGCATGGCGGCATAACGCTGATAATCCTGCGCCGTGATGGCGTGTATGGCCAGCATGTTGGCGAGGACGACATTGCGTCGGCGCAGGGCCAGGCGCGGATGCAGGTGCGGGTCATAGAGGGTCGGTCCACGCACCATACCGACCAGGGTCGCCACCTCGGCGACGTCGAGATCGCGCACCGGCTGACCAAAATCGTCCTGCGCCGCGAGGGCGAAACCGTGCACGGCGTGCTGTCCCATCTGCCCGAGATAGACCTCGTTGAGATAGGCCTCGAGGATCTCGTTCTTGCTGTAATGCAGCTCCAGCAGCACGGCCATGACCGCCTCACGCAGCTTGCGGTGCCAGGTGCGGGCGTCACTGAGAAAGAGATTTTTGACCAGCTGCTGGGTCAGGGTACTGCCGCCCTGATGCCAGTTACCATGGCGCAGATCCGCCCATAGGGCACGCAGCGAGCCACGCAGGGAAATACCATGATGGTGATAGAAGGAGCGGTCTTCCGTCGCCAGCAACGCCGCAATGAGCGCAGGCGGCGCGTCCTGCAGACGCATCAGCACGCGATCCTCCTGCGACCCTGGATAGATGCTGCCGATGATCATGGGATCGAGGCGCACCAGGGTAGCGTCCCCCTGCCGGGCACTGAGCTGACTCAGACCAGCAGCGCTGAAATGCAGACGCACGACCTGCTCGGGGGTGATCGCATCGGCGAAGTGAAAGCCACGCGTATGCACGAGAAGATCGCTGGCGGCGATCTGATAGGAGCCGGGCTGCCCGAGATCACCGATGCGGTAGTGCAGACGCTGCAGTTCGGCGATGACATCGCCTTCCTGCCAGGGCGCACCGGCATAGAGATCGAGGGGACGGGCGTAGACCTTGGCCGGCAAGGTCCAGCGATGGCTTTCGAAAGCCGCGCGCAGACTGCGATCGATGCCTAGCAGCGCGAGGGCGGTCCAGGCCAGGGCGAAAAGCAGGGCGAGCACGACGAGCGCGCCGAGAAACCCACGCTCACCTCGACTTCGCCAACGCTCCTGGCGCCCGGACCCCTGTTCCGTCTTCCTGCGCCGCGTCATGCCCTGCTCCCTGAAAGCTCGCTGCCGATTGTCGCACGCGGCGAGGCTCGTGATAAGCTCCGCCGCATCAGTCTGCGAACGGTATCCCAGCATGTATGAGTTTGATGTCTACGCCCTTGGCAACGCACTGGTCGATCGCGAATATCACATCGATGAGTCCCTGCTCACCGAAGTCGGCCTGGACAAGGGCAGAATGAGCCTGATCGATGCAGAGCGCCGCCATCAACTGCTCGCCCTGCTCGAAGCACGCTATCCTTGCCTGCAACAAGCCTGCGGTGGATCGGCTGCGAACAGCATCGTCGCCGTCGCCGCTCTCGGTGGCCGCCCCTTCTACGCCTGTCGTGTCGCCGATGATACGCTGGGCGATTTTTATCATCGTGATTTACGCGCCGCCGGCGTCGCCTATCGCCGCCTCGAGCAGGGTGTCAGCGGTCATACCGGCACCTGTCTGGTCCTCGTCACCGACGATGCCGAACGCACCATGGCCACCCATCTCGGCGCCACCGCCGACTTCGCCGCCAGCGATCTCGACGAAGCGCATCTGATCACCAGCCGCTGGCTCTATATCGAGGGCTATCTCGCCAGTTCGACTTCAGCGCGCGCCGCCGTGGCGCGCGCCCGTGATCTGGCACAGGCGCACGACATCCCGGTGGCGCTGACCTTTTCCGACCCCGCCATGACCTTGCACTTCCGTCCGGCCTTGCGCGAGATGATCGGCGCCGGTGTCGATCTTCTGTTCTGCAACGAAGAGGAAGCCTGTCTGTTCAGCGGTGCAAGCAGCCTGGAGGGCGCCCTGCCCTTCCTGCTCGCCCTCGCCCGTCGTGTCGTCGTCACCCGTGGCGCGCAAGGCGCTCTGATCGTCGGCGGCGGGAGCCGCCTGAATATCCCCGCCCCACGGGTGCAGGCGATCGACAGCAATGGCGCCGGCGATGCCTTCGCCGGTGCCTTTCTCTACGGTATCACCCACGACTTCGACCCTGAACGCGCCGGCCAGCTGGCGGCCCGCGTCGCCGCGCAGGTGGTCAGCCGCTACGGACCACGACTGCCGCTGAGCGACTACGCCGCACTGCTCACGCCCTAAGACGCAAGCTCATGCCTTCAATCCGAGGCGACGCGCCAGCTTGTGCAGATTGCTCGCATCGAGACCGAGGCTGCGCGCCGCTGCTGCCCAGTTGCCTGCGCTCTGCTGCAAGGTCATCTGCACATACTGGCGCTGAAAGTTGACGACGGCGATGGCGAGCGGCGGGCGTGTCGACGGCATGGGTGGCGCCGCCGACGACACGGCCTGACGCGGGTGAGCGGCAGCGGTGTCGAGATCGAGGAGATCGGCGGCCAGGGTGACGATGTCGGTGCGCACGGCACCGCGGCTGAGCGCCTTGATCGCGGCACGACTGATCACATGCTCGAGTTCGCGCACGTTGCCAGGCCAGTGATAGTCGAGCAACAGGGCCTCGGCCTCAAGCGACAGACGCAGGCTGCGCAAACCGAGACGGGCGCGATTGAGTTCGAGAAAACGCCCGGCGAGCAGGAGAATATCATGACCGCGCTGACGCAAGGGCGGAATGGGCACGGGATACACGGACAGGCGGTGATAAAGATCGGCGCGAAAGCTGCCCTCGCGCACACTCTGCTGCAGATGGCGATTGGTGGCGGCGACGATACGCACATCGACCTTGCGTGGATGGTCTTCCCCCAAGCGCTGGATTTCGCCGTTTTGCAGAGTGCGCAGGAGCTTGGCCTGAATGCTCAACGGCAATTCCCCGACCTCATCGAGAAACAGGGTGCCGCCATCGGCGGCCTCGAAACGGCCGGCGCGATCCTGGCTGGCACCGGAAAAAGCACCTTTGACGTGACCGAACAGCTCACTCTCGGCCAGCGATTCCGGCAGCGCCGCACAGTTGACGTGCACGAGAGGCCGTGAGCGCGCTGAATGGCGATGCAGATGCCGCGCAAATAATTCCTTGCCGACACCGGTCTCACCGAGCAGCAGCACAGGCAGATCCGAATCCGCCACCACCTTGAGTTCTTCGATCAGATGGGTGATCTCCGGACTCTGCCCGAGGATGTCGTCCTCGCCATCGATCGTCTCGGTACCGGGCTCTTGTGTCCATCGATGCAGACTTAGGCTGCGCACCTCTTCCTCGAGACGGGTCATGCGCAGGGCAGCCTCCACCAGCAGGAGATGCTCGCCGAGTATGCGCTGCATGTCGGCATCGAAACGGGCGCCGGCGAGAGCGTCGAGGGTCAGTACGCCCCAGGGCCGTCCTTCGACGAAGAGGCTGACGCCCATGCAATCGTGCACTGGCAGGGGCTCTCCCGCCTGGTCGGCGAGCAAACCGTCATAAGGATCGGGCAGTTCGCTGCCCGGCATGAAGCGTACCGGTTCGCGCTGCTGCAAAATACGCACGAAACGCGGATGCAAGGCGACACGGAAACGTCGGCCGAGCGCCTCATGCACCAGACCATCGACCGCCACCGGCACCAGGACGTCTTCCTGCAAGCACAACAAGGCCACCGCGTCACACTGAAAATACATGCGCAGGACGTGCACCAGACGCTGCAAGCGCACCGCCGAAGGTAGCGCGGTCACGAGGTCGGCGAGCAGACTGGCATCGATCATGGTCAATAAAACCCTTTCTTGGTCGAAAGAACCCTAACCCTCCAGGGTCAAAAAAACCATCTATTTTTTATGATCATGAAAAATAATGAATTTTTTTATGGCACAAGCCTTGCTTAGAGAGCTTCGTCTTTCATCCACAGGAGCCTCTCATGACCTTACTCGACCAGTCCCTCGGTCAGATCGCCCGTACCTTGCCGGGCGCCACCGGCATTTTTCACACGCATAAGCTCGATTTCTGCTGTGGCGGTGACATCAGCCTGCGCGACGCCGCCGCTCGCAAGGGCCTCGACGCCGAAGTCCTCGCCCAGGAACTCAGCGATCTGAACAGCGACGCCAACACTGCCGCGTCGCTGCCGGATGCGGCGAGCATGATCGAACACATCCTGCAGCGCTATCACGCCCAGCACCGCCAGCAGCTCCCCGAACTCATCCGCCTGGCGCAGCGCGTCGAACGTGTCCACGCCCGCCACCCGGACTGCCCGAGCGGCCTGGCGCAGCAGCTCATCAATATGCTGCAGGAACTGGAGAGCCATATGCTGAAAGAGGAACAGGTCCTCTTTCCCTGGCTACTGCGCGCCGGAGCGCCCTGGCCGGAAGGCCCCATCGCCATGATGCGTTTCGAGCATGATCAGCATGGCGAGGCGCTGGCCGAAGTGATCCGTCTCACCGACGACATCCAGCCACCCGACGACGCCTGCAACACCTGGACAGCCTTGTATACCGGCCTCGAGGCCTTTCGCCGCGACCTGATGCAGCACATCCATCTCGAAAACAACGTTCTGTTCAAGGGCCTGCTCCATGAACCGGCGGATCTCGTCTAGGAGGACATCATGCAGGAAGTTTTCAGCAAAGCGATGGCACGCAACATTTTTCTCGGTGGCGCCGTCTTTTTTCTTCTCATCTATCTGATGCTCAGTGTCGACACCTGGCGACAGATCCCACAGCGCGATCATGCTGACCAGATGACCGCTGCTGCTCGCCACGGCAAGTACCTGATGGACAGCAACAATTGCATCGGCTGCCATACGATCAACGGCGAAGGCGCCTATTTCGCGCCGGAGCTCGACAACGTCTATGTCCGCCGCGGCCCCGACTTCATCAAGACCTGGATCCGCATCCAGCCGACGGGGGTTCCCGGTCGGCGTCAGATGCCGCACTTCAACTTCAGCGATCAGGATCTCGATGACATCGTC
The DNA here is from genome assembly GCA_021833365.1 of Pseudomonadota bacterium. GTDB lineage: Bacteria > Pseudomonadota > Gammaproteobacteria > Pseudomonadales > Moraxellaceae > JAJZHK01. Next base: position 34,041 of record JAKBFV010000005.1, read on the forward strand.
GCCTATCTGCAGTGGCTGTCACACATCAACACCCAGCACTGGCCACCGAACGTACAGGGTTGAAGGCCTTTTTCCGCAATCCATTTATGACGGAGTCATCATGAATTACGCCTCGCAAAGGGTGGCAAAGCCCTATTTCATCGCAGCCCTGCTGCTGTTCCTCGCGCAGATCGTCTTCGGCTTGATCGCTGGCTACCAGTACATCGACGGCAGCTTTCTTTTCCCCGCCCTGCCCTTCAGCGTCACGCGCATGGTCCACACCAACCTGCTCATCGTCTGGTTGCTGATGGGTTTCATGGGCGCGGCCTACTTCATCGTCCCGGAAGAAGCGCAGACCGAGCTCTACAGTCCACGCCTGGCCTGGATCACTTTCTGGGTCTTTCTCGCCGCCGGCGCCGCGACCATCCTCGCCTATCTCCTGGTGCCTTATGCTCACCTCGCCGCCCTCACCGGCAACGCTTATCTGCCGACCATGGGACGCGGCTATCTCGAGCAACCGCTGCCGACCAAAATCGGCATCGTCCTCGTCGCCCTTTCCCTGCTGTTCAACGTCACCATGACCCTGGCGCGCGGCCGCAAGACCTCGCTCAACATGATACTCGTCGCCAGTCTGTGGGGCCTCGCTCTGCTCTTCCTGCCGGCCTTCTACTTTCCGGTCGACACGGTCAAAGCCAGTTACAGCTGGTGGTGGGTGGTGCATGGCTGGGTGGAAGGTGACTGGGAGCTCATCCTCAGCTCCCTGCTCGGCTTCATCCTGATCAAGACCACCGGCGTCGATCGCGAGATCATCGAGAAGTGGATGTACGTCATCATCGCCATGACCCTGATCAGCGGCATCATCGGCATCGGCCATCACTATTACTACATCGGCGCGCCCGGTTACTGGATCTGGCTGGGCTCGGTCTTCAGCGCCATGGAACCGATACCCTTCATCATGCTGATCGTCTTCGCCCTGCGCATCCTGCTGCAACGGCGGCGCGAACATGCCAATCAGGCAGCCATGCTCTGGGCCATGGGCACGCCGATCATGGCTTTCCTCGGCGCCGGCCTGTGGGGCTTCATGATCACGCTCGCTCCCATGCAGTATGTCGCGCATGGCACCAACTTCACCGCTGCGCACGGTCACCTCGCCTTCTTTGGCGCCTACGCCATGGTCTGTCTGTCGATCATCTCCTACGCCATGCCCCTGCTGCGGGGCCGGCCAGCCAATGATGCGCGCGCACAACGCTGGGAAAAGACCGGCTTTTGGGTGATGGTATTGAGCATGACCGGCATCGCTCTTGCCCTCACCGGCGCCGGACTGGTGACCGTCCTCCTGCAACGCACCGGCAGTGCCCCGCAGTCCTTCATGGACGTGCAGGATCGGGCGCGTGTCTTCTTCGTCCTGCGCGAAGCTGCCGGCGGCGGTTTTCTCATCGGCCTGCTCATCTATCTGGGCAGCTTCTTCGTGCAAGGGCGGGAGAGCGCCTATCTCCCCACACCGCGCAAGCTGCCGGGTTGACGCCCACCCAGGAGGGGAATCCTCCCCTCCTCCCTGACCGGAGACATGCCGTGTTGTGGCCCTTACACACCATCGTGAATGAGCAGGATGAGCGGGTGAACTTGCCGGGTGATCTCGCCATCTGGTTTTTTATCGCCGCCGAGCTCCTCGTCTTTGCCACCTTGTTTCTCTGCTTTGCTCTGGCCCGCAACGACCATGCTCTCCTGTTCGCGCAAGCCGAAAAGAGCTTGCAACGTCTGCCAGCACTGCTCGAGACCCTCCTCCTGATCGCGAGCAGTTATGCCGTCGTCTGCGCCATCCGCGCTTTGCACGCCGGCCAGCCGCGCCGTGGCAGCCGAGATTTCGGCGCGGCCCTTGTCCTCGGTGGCATGTTTTGTGGACTCAAAGTCCTCGAACTGCGGCGTGATTTTGCTCTCGGCATGAGTCTGTCGCACGACCTGTTCGACATGTTCTATCTCAGCCTGATCGTCTTTCATTTCATGCATGTGCTCATGGGCATGGTCATGCTCAGCGTCGTCACCCTGCGCAGTCGTCGCGGTGCTTACGACGCTAGGAATATGAGCGCTGCCGAGTCGGTCGCCGCCTTCTGGCATATGGTCGATCTGCTCTGGATCTTTCTTTTTGTTCTCATCTACGTCCTCACCTGAAGCGGAGTCCGCCATGCCCGCCCTCTCGCCACGCCTCGCCGTGATCGTTCTGATCAGCCTGACACTGCTCAGCTATCGCCTGCACGACGATCTGCACGGTGCCGTCCTCGCCACTTGCGCCTTGCTGCTCAGCTTCTGCAAGGGTCAGCTCATCGTCGACGACTTCATCGGCCTGCGCCGTGTACGCGGTCCATGGCGACTTCTGTTCAGCACCTACCTAGGTGTACTGACCACCACCCTCATCCTCATCAGCCAGAAGACCGGAGTTCATCCATGAATGCCGCAAGCCATGATTTGCCGCCCCCTTACCTCGCGGTCGGCGATGAGATCGATCTCTTCGAAAAGGCTTGGCGCAGCCGCCTGCCCGTCCTCATCAAAGGCCCGACCGGCTGCGGCAAGACGCGTTTTGTCGAGCATATGGCGGCGCGCCTGGGGCGTCCTCTCTTCACCATCTCCTGTCATGACGACCTCAGTGCCACCGATCTCGTCGGTCGCCATCTCATCGCTGCCAGCGGAACTTTCTGGCAGGATGGCCCTCTGACCAGCGCCGTGCGTGCCGGCGGCATCTGCTATCTCGACGAGATCGTCGAAGCGCGCAAGGATACCAGCGTCGTTCTGCACGCCTTGTCAGACGATCGGCGTCTCTTGCCGATCGAACGTACGGGTGAACAATTGCAGGCGCCGCCCGAATTCATGCTCGTCGTCTCCTACAATCCCGGCTATCAGCACCTGCTCAAAGGACTCAAACCGAGCACGCGACAACGCTTCGTCTCTCTGCGCTTCGACCATCCCGACCTCGCCCAGGAAGAGGCCATCGTCAGCGCTGAGACCGGTCTCGCAGGTGATATGGCGCGCCGCCTCGCCCTGCTCGCCGAAGCGCTGCGACAGAGCGCCAGCGATACCCTCGACGAGGTTCCAGGAACCCGGCTGATCGTCGGTGCAGGCCGACTGATCGCCGCCGGCTGCGCTCCCCGTCAAGCTTGTCGCGCCGGCATCATCGAGTGTCTGAGCGATGACAACGAGCAGATCGCAGCCTTGATGCGTGTCGTCGACATGGTCATGGGCTCCTGACGCTGACGGAGAGAGCGATGGAAGAATGGGTGGGTCAACTCTGGCATCGCTGCCGGCAAAGCCTGCGCCGTGGCGGCCATGCGCACGCGGCGATGACACTGGCTGAGCAGCAGAAGGAACTCAGCTTACTCTTTCGCGCCTGCGCCGGCGATCCCGGCTTGCGTCTGGCCGGCGCCCCCGTCCTGGCACACGCCAGCCCCGATCTCGGCTGGCGCCATGGTGATCCGCACCATGCTGAACTCGCTTTCAGTGATGAACAGGCTCTGCATCTGCCGAGCCGCATCGACCTCTATCCGCAGCGACGACACAACCGTGAGCTTTATGACTGGCTGACCGCGCTGTGCGCCGTCTTGCCGGCACATAGGCGTGCTGACTGGGCACAGGCGCAGCAAAGCGCCACCTTGTTTCTGCTGACGCGCTATGCCGGTCTGGCGCAATCCTATGAGCGCCTGGTCGCTGCCGAATTACAGCGCCGTCCACCATTGACCGCCCTGCCCGCAGCAGCGCAGGCGCGCGAGCGTGCTCTGCGTCAGGCCTTGCTGCAGCCAGGCTCCGTCGACCACCTCCCCGACTCACCGTTCGGCCATCTGCCCCTGCCCCTGTGGACGGCGCCCGTGCTGCCGCGCCCACCCAGTCCGGCGACCCTGCCCGAACAGGATGATGCGCGCGCCGGTCAGCGTCAAAGCGGTGATGACAAGCGCCGCGCGAGCCGCCGCGAAGATGCCCCGCGACGCCATGCCGGCCTGCTCATCTTTCGCCCTGAATCCATCTTCAGCTGGAGTGAATACGCCGCCGTCGAACATGAAGTGCAAGACAATGACGATGAGGATCTCGCTGCCGCCGCCGATGATCTCGACGTGATCAGCCTGAGCCGTGACGGCCGCAACATCGCCAAGGCCGTGCGCATGCAGCTCGATGATGCCGTCAGCACGGCGACTCTGACCGCGCCCGGCACGGCGGTGGTGAGCGTCCCGGAATGGCACTATCGGCAACACCGTCTACTTCCCCAACACTGTCAGATCAGCACCAGGATCGGCGCCATGCATGGCACGGGGCTCATGCCGGAACACCTGCGTGGCCCACAAAAACGCCTGCAGGGGCAGCTGGCGCGCTGGCTGCCCGAACGTCAACGTCTGCGCGACCGCCTCGATGGCGACATCGATATCGACGCTTGCATCCTGCACCGCAGCCGCGGCGAACGTGAGCGCATCGATTGTCATCAGCAGTGGCAACGACGCCAGCGTGACATCGCCTGCCTGATGCTGGTCGATCATTCATTGTCGACTGAGGCCAGCCTCACCGATCACCTCAGCGTCATCGACGTCATCCGCGACAGCCTGCTGCTCTTTGCGGAATCCCTGGACAGCTTGCAGGACTGCTTTGCTCTCTATGGCTTTTGTTCACGCCAGCGCCAGGATGTGCGCATCAGCGAACTCAAATCCTTCGCTCAGCACTACGATCAGGACGTGCGCCGCCGCATCGCTGGCCTGCAGCCCACCCTCTATACGCGCATGGGCGCCGCCTTGCGCCACGCCAGCGACCTTTTGGCTCAACAGCAGCAGCGCCAGCGCCTGCTCCTGCTGATCACCGACGGCAAACCCAACGACTGCGATGGCTATGAAGGCCGTTATGGCTGTGAAGACACCCGTCATGCCGTACTCGCGGCGCGCCAGCGCGGTCTGCATCCTTTTTGCATCACCATCGACCAGGAGGCCGGTTCCTACCTGCCCCACATCTTCGGCGCCCAGGGTTACTTCCTGCTCCGCCATGCCGCCGAATTGCCGCAGCGCCTACCCTTGCTCTATGCCCACATGACCGCCCCCTTCAGGTGATCGGCAGCAACTGCTGCCGCCGCCAGGCGACGCTGCCGCCCAGACTCTGTAGCTGCCAAGCGTCGCGCCAGCGTTTCTCCTGGCCGGAAGCGCGCATATAGCCATTACCGCCGAGCAACTGGATACCGTCACAGCACAGTTCACAGGCGAGAGCGGCGGTATGCAGCAAAGCATGCTCTGCCGTCACCGCGACCTCCTCGTTCTGCTGATGCCGCTCAAAGAGCGCCGTCGCCACCGCCAGGCGCTCATCCATCAGGGCGAGCAAGCGCCGCACCTCGCCCCAGCCCAGAAGGCTGCCTCCCCCCTGGTGGCGCTGCCGGCTGTAATCGCGCGCCGTCGCCAGACTGCCTTGCATGAGACCGCAGAACATGGCCATGGCGGGTAGCGCCAGGCGACGCTGCAGATCGGCGAGCAGCTGATCGGCACCAGCGCTCAGAAGATGCGCCGGCGTCGCCTGCAACTGCAGATCGACGATGCCACAGGCAGCCAGACCGAGCGTGCGCACCGGCGCACTACGCACGCAACCCGGCGCTGTCAGATCGACCATGACCAAGGCCAGAGCGTCGTCATGGCGCGCCGGCAGGACGGCTGCACGGGCATGCGCACCGAGCAGCAACATAGGGACTTCGCCGTGCAGCCGGCCCTGCTCATCGAGGCGTGGCCATACCAGCTCGCCCAAGGCATGAAAGGCAGGCCAGGCGATCCAGGCGCACGCCAGATCGGTGCCAGGGATCGATCCATCGCTCACCGCGCGTAAGGCCAGCTGCGCCGCACCCTGTGCATAGACGGCGGCACCGACACTGGCGTCGACGGTGCACAGGGCGTGCAGGACGCTGGCGAGCACGAACTCATCCTGCGCCAGCCCCTCCTGCGCCTCAGATCGACAGAGAAGGTCGAAACCGAGCTCAGCCATCTCCGTCAAAATGACGGCGAAGTCAGCGCCGGCGTGGACCTCCAGAGCACGCCGCGACGTTCCGAGGCGAGCGTCGGCATAAGCCCGCGCCGCTTCCTGCCAGACCCCATCGATGCTGCGCGGATGATCGCTCATACCCCCTCCTCGCGAACAAATACGGCGATCGCGTCGTCATGACGCAGACTGCACTTGAAATAGTTCACCCGATTCAGCTGGTTGGTGCCTTCATAGATCTGCAGGAGCTTGGCGTCGCGCAGCATCTTCTCGGCGGCCTGCGTCTGCCGCAGACCGTCGGCGCCCATCAGCTCGAGTGCCAGGCCCGCCGTCGCCACCGCCAGATCGCTGGCGGCGAACTTGGCCATCGACGCCAGTCCGGAGACATGCCGCTGCCAGGGCGCTGGATAGTCTTTCAGATAGCGCCGCTGCAGCTGCCGCTGTAGCCATGGGTGGCGCAGAGTACGGCCGCAAGCGCGCCACAGCAGCGCTGGCGTCGCCGCTTCGAGCTGCGCCAGAGGCGGCAGCAACAAGGGCGCATAAAGACCTCCGAGACCGTTGGCGAGGGCCGACTCGATCCAGCACTGCCGGGCCATGGCGGCATTTTTGGCCATCTCTGCGAGACAGGATTGCGCCCACTGCTGTTCGATCAGCCGCCCCTTTGGCAAGCGTTTGGTGAGGGCGTAGTCCTGCGCCAGACGCTGGCTACCGCGCGCCACACCAGCGGCGAAAGCGGCGACACCAGCGCGCGTCGAGGACACCACATAGTCGATGATGCGCTGCAGCATGGCGCGGTGCGCCACCGCCAGCGCTTGTGAATCAGCCGGTGCATAGGCGACACGCGCCGCCGGTACCGGGCACGCGGTGAAGAGGAGCTCCGAGGCGACGCAGGCTTTCTGGCCCATCTTGTTTTCATGGCGGCCGCGCGTGAAGCCTTGGTCGTCATGACGCAAGACCAGCACGACACCGGTGTCGGCGGCACGCCGGCGGTCTTCGGCGCTGATCACCATGAACCAATGCGAGACATGGCCGTTGGAGATGAAGACCTTGCTGCCATCGAGGCGATAACCGCCATCTCCTTGTGGCCGCGCCACCGTGCCGATGGTGATCCTCTCCAGAAGCTCGGTCTCCTCCATATCCGTGCCGGCGCCAGGTTCGGTGATAGCGAGGGCGATGAGATGGGGCTGGCCGCGCAGGTCTGCACGACAGACATCGGTGAGGACTTCCTCGCTCAGGCGGGTGTTCCAGGTCGCCATCAGGGTCGCCACCCCCAAATAGTGCACGCCGATGACATTGGCGAGCCCGACACAGACGCTCGAGACCTCTTCCAAAAAGACGTAGAGCGAAAGGAAATTCCAGCCTTCACCACCGTACAGTCGCGGGATCCAGCGGCTGAACAGGCGCCAGCGCGCCGCCGTCGCGATGAAATCCTGCGGCCACTCCTCAGGGTGATCCTGCAGCCTGGCATCGAGCTGCAGATAGCAGGGGCGCACCACTTCCTCATTGAAGCGCTGCGCCAAGCGTAGGGCACGCTCGCTGTCCCGCCCCAGGCCACGCGGCAGACGGTCGAGAGCCGCCAGATTCGCTGACCAGCCGGCGAGAGGATCCACCTCAGACAGATGCGTCATCACGGCCTCCTCAACGCACACGCAGGCGGGTGAGACTGCTGAGCAGGAAAGGCCCGACGGGAAACAGACGTAGCGGCGGTGGCAAGATGCCGCCGCCGATATCGCAGGTGCGCAGGCTGGCGCGCCGCGCTGCGCCAGCGGCGATGTCGATGGGGTCATCGGCGCCGGCGGTCAGCGTCACCTCGACCTCGTCCAGGGCCTGCGCCGCATGGACCGTCTCCTGCGGCCGGAATAGCAGCAGATGCGCCGGTAACAAGCCGATGAGGCCGCGCAGATTGACCTGCCAGCGACCGATACCGAGAGGCGGATGCGGCAGGCTGCGCGCGCTGATCCGCCCCTGCAGGCGGAAGACCTCCTCACCACCACGCTCGACACTGCCGAAAAAACGCCCGTCGCGCTCCTCGAAACGGAAGACACCCATCTTTTTGGGATAGCCGAGCATCTCGCGCCCGAGGATGAGAGCGCTGTCATCATCGACGATCATCCATGGGCAGTATTGCAGGTGCCAGCCGAACAAGGTGACATCGAGCAGGATCGCCGCCTCATGATAGACACTGCCGAAGGAAGTCTGCGGATAGTCGGCGATGAAGACGCTCGCCGTCGCCGGTTGCGCCAGGCGCAAGGGAAAAGGCAGCCAATCGCGCACCCGTTCAGCATCGATCGGCAGCTCCGCCCAGGCCATGCGTGCCTGTGTCCAAAATGGACTGCCCGGCAAGCGCAGTCGCAAGCCGAGGTCCTGCCATTCTCGCAGGGCATTGCGTAGGTTCTTGAACATGTCAGCGCCTCCATTCCATGATTTCACCGATAAACCTATCAGCGAAATTGCTGATGAAATTTGACTTAAATCAAATATCACGCAAACTTGACCATTAAAATAACCGGCGAATCAGGAGAACCTCGTGAAGCGAGCTGCGCGCACCCCGAGCCGTGAGGAGAGCAAACTGCTCACCCGTCACCGGCTGATGCAGGCGACTTTGCAACTGCTCATGGCACAAGGGCATGAAGGCCTGACCACCGGCCGCATCGCCCAGCTGGCCGGCGTCGCGCAGGCGACCTTCTACGTCCACTTCCGCGACATCGACGACCTGCTCGCCACCCTGGCACGCGATGTCGTCGAACGCCTGCAACCCGTGCTGACGCGCCTGCGTCTGCAGTTCGATGAATCGCAGCACTTCGCCGCGGCGCTGCGCCAGAGCTACCGCATCCCTCTCGAGACCATCGTCGCGCACGCTGATCTGCTGCGCCTGTTCATGACCGAGTACTACCGCCCCAACTCGCCGCTCGGGAGCAGCGCACGGGCGTTGCTCGCGGCTTTGAGCCAGCATCTTTATCAGGACCTCCTGACTCTGGTGCTGACCCGTGACATCGCCGCCGATCATCTCGAGCTGGCGGCAGAGACGGTGGTGGCGCTCACTTTGCAGGTGGGGCTCGGCCTCGCCGAACACCCTGAACGCAAGATCGAACAAGCGCTCGACCTGCTCTGCGCCTTGACCATGGGGGCGCTGTTCACCGCCGCTCCGCCACAAACAGCGACATCCGGGTAACAACATCGAAACATTGGCGAAGCCGATTGTTACGAGAGCACCCGCACATCACCGCGTACAAATTTCCATCAAATCATCAACCCATTGAAAATTAAATGGAATTTTCTTTTTTAAGATATTGGCACGATATCTGCTTTATATCTGGCGTGGTCGCCGCACCCCAAAACAAGAACAAGCGGCACCACCGCGAAAACAACAACAAGAGCGAGCGGTAGCGGCAAAAATACAATAACAAGCTGCGACAAAACGCAGCGACCAGAAGCGGCATCGCGACGACAGCTAGAACAATAAAAATGGCTGCACCGAAACGATTCGACATAAAAAGAAAACATAAGAAAAATAGGGAATCTGCATGGGGCTTAGGCCCCTTCGCCCTGCGTGGTGGAGGGCAGAGCGAAGGGCCACTGAGACGAAACACGGACACGAGCTGCGCAACAACCATAACAAAAGCAGCCGGTCACGACAAAATAACGATAACGACACAAGCATGGTAAGACTTCAGCGCAAGCGGGATGACCTCCCGCTGTTTTCTTGTTCCACTCCGTTGCAACGGTATAGATCGCCGACCGCCGGCATCGATGGCACCCGCCCGACATTGCCGCTATAATCGCCACTTCGTCTTTGTCAAGAATGCGGCCCAAGGCATGCTCAAACGTTTCATCGATCGCTTGCGCGGACGCCGCGCCGCCGACTCACCCAGCGCCAAGAAAGCACACATCATCGCGCGTGGGCGACATGGCATCGCACGTCAGCGCATCAGTAGCGCCGCCGTCAAGGTGCTGGAAGGGCTACAGGGAAAATCCTATCAAGCCTATCTCGTCGGCGGTGGCGTGCGCGATCTGTTGCTCGGCCTCACGCCCAAGGACTTCGACGTCGCCACCAGCGCCACACCGGAGCAGGTGCGTGCCCTGTTTCGTAACGCCCGCATCATCGGCCGACGTTTCCGCCTCGTGCATGTGCTGTTCGGGCGCGAGACCATCGAAGTAGCGACCTTTCGTGCGCATCACGAACAGGATGAGCAGCGCACCACGACCAATGCCCAGGGCATGATCGTGCACGACAACGTCTACGGTCAGATGGAGGAAGACGCTGAACGCCGTGACTTCACCGTCAACGCCCTCTACTACGACGTCGCCGATGAAACCATCCACGACTATGTCGGTGGGGTGAACGACCTCGAAGCCCGCCTTTTGCGCCTGATCGGCCATCCCGAGACACGCTACCGCGAAGATCCGGTACGCATGCTGCGCGCCATCCGCTTCGCCGCCAAACTCGACTTCCGTATCGAGGCGCACACCGCCGCCCCCCTGCCACACCTCGCCTCTCTGCTCACCGGGGTGTCACCGCATCGCCTCGCTGACGAGGTCGACAAGCTGCTCGGCAGCGGTCATGCCGAAACCGTGCTCGCCCTGCTCGAGGAATACGGCCTCCTGCATTACCTGTTTCCCGACCTGCATCTCAACGACGCCAGCCGCCGCCTGATCCTGGCGACGGCGCAGAGCACGGATGCGCGGCTGCGCATCGGCAAGGGCATCAATCCGGCCTTCTTCTACGCCGCTTTGCTTTGGCAGCCGGTGCAGGTGCGCAGCCGCCAGCTACACGACCACGGCACGCCCCTCGTTCCCGCCCTGCAGCAGGCGATACAGCAGGTCATCCAGCAACAGATGACGCGCACCGCTCTCACCCGCGTGCTGGCGACGACCTTGCGCGAAATCTGGGAGATGCAGACACGCCTGCAGAACCCCGACATCCGGCGCGTCGATGAGATGTTGCAGTCGCCGCGTTTTCGTGCCGGCTTCGATTTCCTCGTCCTGCGCGAGCAGAGCGGCGAGCCCACCGGCCAGATGGGGGATTGGTGGCAACACTATCAGGATGCCGACAACGAGGGCCGTCAGGCCCTGCAGGCGGAGGTGCTCGCCGCACGCCGGCAGCCGGATGGCGCGGCGCCGAAACGCCGGCGGCGGCCGCCGCGCAAACGCAAACCGGCATGAGGCATATCGCCTATATCGCCCTCGGCGCCAATCTGCAGCAGCCACAGCAGCAGCTGGATCTGGCGCTGCAACGGCTCGATGCGCATGCCGATCTCACCCTGCTGGCGTGTTCACCTTACTACCGCTCGGCCCCGATCGGCCCCCAGGACCAGGACGACTTCATCAATGCCGTTTGCCGCGTCGCCACCGACCTCACACCGGTGCAGCTGCTGGCACAGCTGCAGCACATCGAGCATGAACAAGGGCGACAGCGCCTGCGCCATTGGGGGCCGCGCAGCCTCGATCTCGATCTGCTGTTCTATGACGACCTCGTCCAGCAGGATGCGCAACTGACCCTGCCGCATCCACGCATCGCCGAACGCGCCTTCGTCCTCTACCCCCTGCACGACCTGCTCGGTGATACCGCTCTGCCCGATGGCCGCTCCTGGACAGGTCTGTGGGCAGGTATCGCCGGACAGCGCATCGAACGCCTGCACACAAGTGATTGACGGCATCGGCGCGAGCCGGAACAATGCCGGTACGAGACGGGAGGAGCGCGCATCATGACCACCACCTTGCATCGCTTGCGGCAGATGAAACAGCAGGGCCAGCGTTTCGCCTGCATCACCGCCTATGACGCCAGCTTCGCCTGGCTGGCCGCCGCCGCCGGCATCGAAGTGGTGCTGGTCGGAGACTCCCTGGGCATGGTCGTGCAGGGGCAGGACAGCACGCTGCCGGTGACCCTCGATGACATGGCCTACCACACGCGCTGCGTCGCGCGCGCCAACGATAGCAGCCTGATCATGGCAGACCTGCCCTTCATGACCTATAGCGATGAGCGTCAGGCCCTCGACAGCGCCGCCCAGCTGATGCGTGCCGGCGCCCATCTGGTCAAGCTCGAAGGCGGCGCCTGGCTGGCGAGCAGCGTCGAGCACTTGCGCCGCAACGGCATTCCGGTGTGCGCGCACATGGGCTTGACGCCACAATCGGTGCACGTCTTCGGCGGCTATCGCGTGCAGGGACGCGGCGATGAAGCCGGACAGCGCCTGCTCGATGAGGCGCGCACCCTGGCAGCGGCGGGGGCTGATCTGCTCCTGCTCGAGTGTGTCCCACGCGATCTCGCCGCGAGCGTCAGCGCCGCCGTGGAGATCCCGGTCATCGGCATCGGTGCCGGCCCTGACACCGACGCGCAGGTGCTCGTCATGCACGACCTGCTCGGCATCGAGCGTGGTCATAAACCGGCGCGTTTCGTGAAGAATTTTCTTGCCGGCAGCGACAGTATCCTTGACGCCTTTCGCGCCTACGCTGCCGCCGTCCGCGACGGCAGCTACCCCGGCGACGAACACTGCTTCGGCCAGAGCACCTGAGGAGGTGAGGATGGACACGTTTCATGAACGCGCTGCTCTGCGCGCCCGCCTGCAGGAAGCGCGCGCACGCGGCCGGCGCATCGGCCTGTTGCCGACCATGGGCAACCTGCACAGCGGCCATATCGCTCTGCTCGAGGATCTGCGCCGCGTCTGTGACATCAGCATCTGTTCGATCTTCGTCAACCCCACGCAGTTTGGCGCCGGCGAGGACTTCGAGCGCTATCCGCGTACCCTGCCACAGGATCAGGAGCGTTTGAGCGCCGCCGGCTGTGATCTGCTCTTCGCGCCGAGCATCGTCGAGATGTATCCGCATGGCCTGACGACACTGACCACGGTGACGGTACAGGGACTGCAGGATGGCTTGTGCGGCGCGCATCGCCCCGGCCATTTTCAAGGCGTCGCCAGCGTCGTCAGCAAGCTGTTCAACATCGTGCAGCCTGACGTGGCCATCTTCGGTGAGAAGGATTATCAGCAACTCGCCGTGCTGCGCCGCATGACCCTGGACCTCGATTTTCCCGTACAGATCCTCGCCGGTGCGACGCGCCGTGACGCGGATGGGCTGGCACTGAGCTCGCGCAACCAGTATCTGCGGCCGGATGAACGTCAGCGCGCACCCATGCTCTATCGCACGCTGCAGCAGATGCGCGATGCTATACTGTCAGGCATCGACGACTATCGCATGCTGGAGAGTTCGGCCACCGGTCTGCTGGAGAAGTCGGGCTTTCACACCGACTACTTCAGTGTCGTCGACGCCGATAGCCTGCAGCCTGCCGGTGCGCAGACGCGACGACTAACTCTGCTGGTCGCCGCGCGCCTCGGCGAAACGCGGCTGATCGACAATATCAGCCTCGACTTGGCGGCGCCGACAGCGACGTGATGATGGCGCCGTCATTGATACGCCGGGCCAAGTCTGGCATGCTTACGCACCATTTCAGGGTGGATATCCCGCCCTCGACTCACAGCTGAAAGCGGAGGTCGTGTATGCAGTGCACTATGCTGAAAGCCAAGCTTCACCGCGCTCGCGTCACCCACGCCGAGCTGGACTATGAAGGCTCTTGTGCCATCGATGGCGAGTTGCTCGATCTGGCAGGCATCCTCGAATACGAGCAGATCCAGATCTATAACGTCACCAATGGCGAGCGCTTCACCACCTACGCCATCCGCGCCGAGGACGGCTCACGCATGATCTCGGTGAATGGTGCGGCGGCACACAAGGCCGGCGTCGGCGATCGCCTGATCATCTGCGCCTATGCCGCCTACAATGCCGCCGAACTGCTCAACTTCAAGCCGCATCTCGTCTATTGCCAGGCCGACAACAGCGTCAGTCATACGATGAACGCCATCCCCGTTCAGGTCGCCTGACCCGCCGATCCCTCGCTGCGCTCCTCTCCCCCGGACACAAGGATGTGCCGGTGCGATCGTGTTGCACTGCCGGCCTTTGCCGACTAGAGTGAATGCTCTAGTTCCGTCAGACCGCAAAGGACAGGGCCATGTTCCCGATCGAAAAGCATCCCGTTCGCCCCGAATTCGCCGCCACCGCCCGCATCAACCGCGCCACCTATGAGGCCTGGTATCGCGAGTCCATCGAGTCGCCCGACACTTTCTTCGCAGCGCGCGCCGAAGAGCTGCTGAGCTGGAGCCGGCGCTGGGACGAGGTGTGCTCATCCGACTGGACAGGCGGGCATACCGCCTGGTTCCGCGGCGCCGAACTCAATGCCTGCTACAACTGCGTCGATCGTCATCTGCCGCGCCGTGCCGCGCAGACGGCGCTGATCTGGGAAGGCGATGAACCGGGCCAGGATCAGACCATCTCCTACCAGAAACTCTATGAAGAGGTCACCCGCCTCGCCAATGCCTTGCGCGCCCGCGGCGTGCGCCGTGGTGATCGTGTCTGCATCTATCTGCCGATGATCCCAGAAGCGGTCTACAGCATGCTCGCCTGCGCCCGTCTCGGCGCTATCCATTCCGTCGTTTTCGGTGGCTTCAGCCCCGAATCCCTGAAAGACCGCATCATCGACGCCGGCTGCTCAGTGGTCATCACTGCCGACGAGGGCGTGCGCGGCGGCCGCAGCGTGCCGCTCAAAAGCCATACCGACAAAGCCCTGGAAAACTGCCCGGGCGTGCACAGCGTCCTCACCGTGCGCCGTACCGGCTCACCCGTACACTGGAAGCAGGGACGCGACATCTGGTACCACGACATCGTGCCGCATATGACCACCGACTGCCCGCCGGAGCCGATGGCGGCGGAAGATCCCCTCTTCATCCTCTACACCTCGGGCTCGACCGGCAAACCGAAAGGCGTCCTGCACACCACCGCCGGCTACCTCCTGGCAGCGACGATGAGCTTTCTCTACGTCTTCGATTACCGTGAGCACGAGATCTACTGGTGTACCGCCGATGTCGGCTGGGTCACCGGACACAGCTACATCGTCTACGGCCCCCTCGCCGCCGGCGCCACCTCCCTGGTCTTCGAAGGCACGCCGACCTATCCCGATGCCAGCCGCTTCTGGCAGGTCATCGACAAGTGGCAGGTCAACATCTTCTACACCGCTCCCACCGCCCTGCGCTCGCTGATGCGCCAGGGCGATGAACCCGTGCGCCGGGCACAAAGATCGTCGCTGCGCCTGCTCGGGTCGGTCGGTGAGCCGATCAATCCCGAAGCCTGGGAATGGTATTACCACGTCGTCGGTGACGCGCGCTGCCCGATCGTCGACACCTGGTGGCAAACCGAGACCGGAGCGATCATGATCGCTCCCCTGCCCGGTGCCGTGGACCTCAAACCCGGCTCGGCGACACTGCCCTTCTTTGGCGTGCGCCCGGAGATCGTCGACGCCGATGGCCAAGTGCTCAGCGGTGAATGCCACGGCAATCTGCTCCTGGCGAGCAGCTGGCCGAGCCAGATCCGCACCGTCTATGGTGATGATGAGCGGATGGTGAGCACTTACTTTTCGGCTTACCCGGGCAAGTATTTCACCGGGGATGGCGCCCGTCGCGACGCTGACGGTTACTACTGGATCACCGGTCGCGTCGATGACGTGCTCAACGTCTCCGGCCATCGCCTCGGCACCGCCGAGATCGAATCAGCCCTGGTCCTGCACGACGCTGTCGCCGAGGCGGCGGTGGTCGGTTTTCCGCACGACATCAAGGGCCAGGGCATCTACGCCTATGTCACCTTGATGGCCGGGGTGAGCGCCAGTGAGGCCCTGCTCAAGGAACTGCAGAAGTTCGTCGGCCAGGCCATCGGCGCCATCGCGCGCCCGGACGTCATCCAGTTCGCCGGCACCCTGCCGCGCACGCGCTCCGGCAAGATCATGCGCCGCATCCTACGCAAGATCGCTGAAGGCGAGCTGGGTCAGCTCGGCGATACCTCGACGCTGGCCGACCCTTCCGTCCTCGAAGATCTCATCGCGCACCGGGTGGCGCCGCGCTGATCAATCAAAGGCGCGTCGCCAGGCGCGCCGCAACACCGCCTGCACCGGCGCGCCCTGCGCCAGGCCGCCATACATCTGCGCGCCGCTGCGCGCCAGACGCGAGTCGCAATAGGCGAAGGCGTCGGCACTGGGGGCATAGCGCAGCATGAGGCTGGCCTGCAGCAGGATGGCGAGACGGTCGACGCAGTAGCGGGCGCCGTATTCGAGCTCAGCGTCATTCCAGCTCTCCATCTGAGCGCGCAATTCGCGCACGCCGGCAGCGAGCAGAGGATGCTGCGCGCCCGCTTGCAGGATCTCGGCGAACAGAACGGGCAGGGCCTGTGGCGATTTGTGCAGGACGCGCAGAACGTCCAGACACTGCACATTGCCGCTGCCTTCCCAGATGGCATTGATCGGCGCCTCGCGATAGAGACGCGGTAACATGCAGGTCTCCATGACGCCGGTGCCACCGATGCACTCCATGGCCTCATAGGCGTGCTGCGGTGTCCGTTTGCAGATCCAGTACTTGCCGATGGCGACGGCGATGCGGGCGAGCAGCTTCTCCTCCTCACTCGTGCCATCGAGCGCACGCGCCATGCGCATGCTGAGCAGCAGGGCGGCTTCGCTCTCCAGCGCCAGGTCGGCGAGGACATTCTGCATCAGCGGCTGCTGCACCAGCAGGCGCCCGAAGGCGCGACGGCGCGACGCGTGATGGGTGGCCTGGGTGAAGGCCATGCGCATGCCCGCCGCCGAGCCGATCATGCAGTCGAAGCGCGTCAGGCTGACCATCTCGAGGATGGTGGCGATGCCGCGCCCCTCCTCCCCGACCAGCCAGCCGAGGGCGCCGCGCAGTTCGACCTCGCTGGAAGCATTCGAGGCGTTACCCATCTTCTCCTTGAGGCGAACGAGTTCGAGCATGTTTTTCTCACCCTCGTCGCGCCAGCGTGGCACCAAGAAGCAGGACAGCCCGCCCGGCGCCTGCGCCAGCATGAGAAAGGCGTCGCTCATCGGCGCCGAGAGAAAAAACTTGTGTCCGACCAGCTCATAGGCACCAGCCGCAGCGAGTGGATAGGCGCGCGTCGTGTTGCTGCGCACGTCCGATCCACCCTGTTTCTCGGTCATGCCCATGCCCAGGGTCAGACCGCGCTTGTGCGGCGCCGGGATGTTGCGCTCATCATACTGGCGCGACAGCAGGCCCTCACGCCAGAAAGATAGAGATGGCGCTGCGCGCAGCGCCGGCATGGCGGCGAAGCTCATGGTGATGGGGCAGCCATGCCCGGCCTCGACCTGGGTGTGCAGATAGCAGAAAGCGGCGCGCTCAGCATGGACACCAACGCCCGGCTCACTCCAGGGCAGGGCGTGCAAGCCATGCGCGATCGCCGTCTGCATGAGCTGGTGATAGGCCGGATGATAGGTCACCTGATCGAGGCGTCGACCATAGGCGTCATGCGTCGCCAGTTCCGGCCGGTAGCGATTGGCGGCATCGCCGAGATGCAGATACTCGGCGCGTCCGATCTGCTGTCCAAAAGCCTGCAGACGTGTCGCCGCACCAGCGCGCGCATCGCGTTCGACAGCGGCGCGCAAAGGCGCATCCTCACCGAAAAGATCATAGTCGACGAGTTCCTCGACGACATTCTCGACCGCATGCGTCTGCCAGCGCGCAGCCGGCGCCTCGCTCTTCCTATCCATACGACCACCCTCCCACCATCCTCGCGTCATTATTACTCATAATGACATAAAATTTTATGTTGGTACATATAAGGCATTCCACCAAGGTCATCCGACTGTGCTAGTCTGCCTGCAGACAGGAGCACCCTGATGACCGTCCTACCTGACATCGACCCTTACGCCATGCGTGACCTGGAAACGCGCAGCTGCCTCGTGCAGGGGCAGGAACTCGTCATCCTGCGTCATGACGATCACTGGTACGTCTATCTCAACAGCTGTCCGCACCTCGGCATTCCCCTCAACTTCATCGCCGACGACTTTCTCGATCTCGATCGCCAACATTTCATCTGCGCCAACCATGGCGCCCTCTTTCGCTACGAGGATGGCTTGTGCATCAGCGGCCCGTGCAGCGGCCAGCGCCTGCGCCAGTTCCCCTGTGTCGTCGACGCCGGGCGTCTGCACGTCGATATGCTCGATCTATAAAATGTAAAAATTGCAGGCGCGCTCGCTTCCTGTTATAGATAGCGGTTCGCAAGCTAGTATTTTGCCGTAGAGAAGAACATGGCTACCAAGACGAGTACCCCGCAGAGCAGCGACAGCAGCAAAAGCACCGCCAAGAGCAGCAAGGCACGCGCCACCAAGGCGGCGCATGCGAGCAGCCCCGCAGTGCTGATCCACGGCCAGCCGGCTTATGCCGAAAGTGCCGGGGAAGCTTATATGAATGCCGCCCAGAAGACGCACTTTCGCGCCATCCTCGAAGCCTGGAAGCGCGAGCTGATGGAAGAGGTCGATCGCACCTTGCACTATATGCAGGACGAATCAGCCAACCTGCCCGATCCGGTCGATCGCGCCTCGCAGGAGGAGGAGTTCTCTCTCGAGCTGCGCACACGCGACCGCGAGCGCAAGCTCATCCGCAAGATCGATGAGACGCTGAAGAGCCTCGATGAGGATGACTACGGCTATTGCGCGACCTGTGGTGAAAAGATCGGCATCCGCCGTCTCGAGGCGCGACCGACGGCAACCTTGTGCATCGACTGCAAGACCCTCGCCGAAATCAAGGAAAAGCAGTTGCAAGGCTGAGTTTCGCCGTGCCGTTCATCCCGGTGGGCCGCTTCGCCCCCTCGCCCACCGGCCCCCTGCATCGCGGCTCCCTGTTCGTCGCTGTCGCCAGCTATATCGATGCGCGCGCGCGCGGTGGCCGCTGGCTGTTGCGCATCGAGGATCTCGACACGCAGCGCTGCCGGCCGGAATATGACACCCTGATCCTGCAAACCCTGCAGCGTTACGCCCTGTCCTGGGATGGCGAGGTGTGGCGGCAAAGTCAGCGCCATGCGATCTATGCCGACCATTTACAGCGTCTGCACGCCCACCCAGGCCTCTACGCCTGCCGTTGCTCGCGCTTGCGCCTGCGCGGCCAGGAGTGCTATCCGGGCACCTGTCGCCACCTCGCTCTCGCCATGAGCGGACACGCCCTGCGCGTCTGCGTCGATGCGCGCCGTATCGATTTCGACGATCGTCTCCACGGCGCGCAGAGCGATCAACCGGCGACACAGTGCGGCGACTTCGTGGTCTGGCGGCGCGAACAGGGGGCCGCCTACCAGCTCGCCGTCGTCGTCGATGATGCCCTCAGCGGCGTCAACAGCGTCCTGCGCGGCGCCGATCTGCTCGACAATACCGCGCGCCAGATCTTTCTGCAGCAGATGCTCGGCCTGGCCCGGCCCGAGTACACCCACCTGCCCCTGCTGCGCGATGCGCAGGGACGCAAACTGAGCAAGCAAAACCACGCACCGGCGATCAGCCTGGAGGATCCGGTCAGCGAACTCGCCGCCGTCCTCGCCGCGCTCGGTCACCCGGTCTCGCCTCCTCTCTGTCGCCAGGGCTGCGCCGCCATGCTCGCCGCCGTCGCCAGCGACTGGGATGTGCGCCGTATCCCGCTTCCAGCATGACAGCGGGCAGCGCGTCTGCTAGGCTTGGCGGAACTGATCCGGTGAACCACTGATGTATATCGATCGTCTGGTCTTGCTCATTCTGGTCGGTCTCTACCTGCTATCGCCAGCCTTTCTGGCTTGGTGGAGTCAGGGCGCCTCGGCCTGGTATCGTCCCTATCTGCTCTGGGTATTGCTCATTTTCATCGGCTATTGGGCCAGTTCCGGGCAGGATCACGATGATCTTTAGTCTGTCACACGTGCTGCTCATGGGCGTGAGCTATCTGCTCCTGCTCTTCATCGTCGCCTATGTCAGCGATTCCGGCATCATCCCGGTACGCCTGTTGCGCCATCCCGTCGTCTACGTCCTGTCTCTCGGCGTCTATGTCTCGGCCTGGGCCATTTTCGGGGCGGTCGGCTTCGCTCACGACATGGGCTATGAATTCCTCGCTTACTACATCGGCATCTCCGGCGCCTTCCTGCTCGCCCCCATCCTGCTTGGACCGGTGCTGCGTCTGGCGCGCACCTACCATCTCGGCTCACTCGCCGATCTTTTCGCCTACCGCTACCGCAGCCAGGCCGTCGGTGCCCTCACCTCGCTGGCGATGACGGTGAGCGTCATGGCCCTGCTCGCCATGCAGATTCAGGCGGTGGCGGACAGCATCGGCATCATGACGCATCAGGACCAGCCCAATACCCTGGCCTTGTGGTTCTGCATCATCGTCACCGTCTTCACTTTGCTCTTCGGTACCCGCCACATCACCCCCCGCGAAAAACACGAAGGTCTGGTGGTGGCGATCGCCCTCGAGTCCCTGCTCAAACTCGTCGCCTTTCTCAGCCTCGGCGCCTTCGCTTATTTCCGTGTCCTCGGCGGCCCGCACGGCCTCAAGTCCTGGCTCGAGGCGAATCCGCAGAATCTGCAGATGCTCTATACCCCGCTGCATGAAGGCTCCTGGCACAGCTTGATGCTGGCCTTCTTTTTTTCTGCTGTTCTGATGCCCTTCATGTATCAGATGACCTTCACCGAGAACCAGAACCCCGGTCACCTCAAACGCGCCAGCTGGGGATTCCCCCTCTATCTGCTGCTCATCGCCCTACCCGTCCCGCTGATCCTGTGGGCCGGTGTCAAACTGGTCAATTACGAGATCGACCCGGAGTACTTCAGCCTCGCTGTCGCCATGGCGGCACATACGCCCCTGCTCGCCCTGCTGGTCTTCGTCGCCGGCCTGTCCGCCGCCAGCGGCGTCATCATCGTCACCACCTTGGCGCTGGCGTCGATGAACCTCACCCACCTCATCCTGCCCATCTATGCGCCGCCGCAGGAAGCCAATCTCTATGACTGGCTGCTGCGCATGCGCCGCCGCCTGATCGTGGCCCTGATCATGCTCGCCTACGCCCTCTTCGTCGCTCTCGATAAGCAGCACACGCTCACCGAGATGGGCACCATCACCTTTGTCGGCACCCTGCAGTTCGCTCCCGGCCTGGTCGGTGTGCTGTTCTGGCCACGCGGCAACCGTGTCGGCCTGGTCTGGGGACTGGGCACCGGCATGGCGATCTGGTTCATCGCCCTGGTCATCCCCTTCCTGCTGCAGATCGAGCTCTTCCATTTCCGCTTCGGCAACATCGAGTTCACCGGCAATCCCGCCTACTGGCAAGACGTCGGCGTCATCGCCACCTTCGCCAACAGCGTGATCTTCACCCTCTTTTCCATCCTCGCGCCGCAGAGCGAGGCGGAGGCGCTGGCCGCTGCCAGTTGTTCCGTCGACAATCTGCGCCGACCGCAACGCTGGGAACTGGCGGCGCACAAAGCGCAGGACTTCACCGACGCACTGACGCCGCATCTCGGTCGCCTGTCGGCGGAAAGCGAAGTGCAGCAAGCCCTGCACGATCTGCACATGCCGCCACAGGAGTCACGCCCCTACGCCCTGCGCCGCCTGCGCGACCAGCTCGAATCCAACCTCTCCGGTCTGCTCGGACCGGCCATCGCCCAGGAGTTGCTCGATCAGGCCGTCCCCTACAAGATCCGCGCCGAACAGATCGCCGGCGAAGACATCCACTACACCGAATCGCGCCTCGAGGAGTACCGCAATAAACTCTCCGGCCTCGCCGGTGAACTCGATTCCCTGCGTCGCTTTCACCGCCAGACCCTGTTCGACCTGCCGCTCGGCGTCTTTACCCTGGGTAAGGATCAGGAGATCCTGAGCTGGAATCAGGCGATGATGCAGCTCACCGGCATCACCGACCGCGACATCATCGGCGCGCACCTGAATGCCCTGCCGATACCCTGGAGCACCTTGTTCATCGGCTATATCGAGGGCGATCTGGCGCCGCGCCCACGCCACCACGTCGAGTATCAGGGGCGCCAGCTCTGGGTGAGCATGAACCGCGCCCTCATCGTCGGCGAGGATCTGGTCATGGATGACAGCCAGGTGGTGGTGGTCGAGGACGTCACTGCCTTGCACACCATGGAGGCACAACTGACGCACCGTGAGCGCCTCGTCTCCATCGGCACCTTCGCCGCCGGCGTCGCCCATGAGATCGGTAATCCGATCACCGCCATCGCCTGTCTGGCACAGAATCTGCGCGCCGAGAGCGAAGATCCCGACATCCGTGAAGCCAGCACACAGATCGTCGAGCAGACACGGCGGGTGTCGCAGACCGTGCAGTCGATGGTCGTCTTCGCGCGTGGTGGTAATACCCACGGCAGCCAGCATGAGAGCGTCCCCATCCGCGTCTGCGTCGAAGAGTCGATACGTCTGCTACAGCTGGTGCCGGGCGGCCGCGACTATCAGTTCGTCAACGAATGCGACGTCGATGCCTATGCACACGGCGATCAGCAGGAGCTCATGCAGGTCTTCGTCAATTTGCTGTCGAACGCCCGCGACGCTTCGCCCCTCGGCGGCCGCATCGTCGTACGCTGTGACGGCAATGAACACACGCTGACGATCGAAGTCGAGGATTTTGGCAGCGGCCTGTCGGCGGCCATCCGCCCCCATCTTTTCGAGCCTTTCGCCACCACCAAGGACATCGGCAAGGGCACCGGCCTCGGTCTCGCTCTGGTGCATGGCATCATCGGCGCCCATCATGGCAAAATCCAGATGATCGATAAGGCTGACTACGATCAAGGTCAGGGAGTCATCGCCCGCATTACCCTGCCGGGTCAGATCGCACAGCAGTCGGGAGCGTCTTAATGGCCAACATCCTCATCGTCGAAGACGAAAGCATCATCCGTACCGCCTTGCGCCGTCTGCTCGAGCGCCACGAGCATCAGGTGCAGGAGGCCGGCTCGGTGAGTGAAGCGCGCAGCGTCGATGCGAGCCAGCTCGACCTGGTGATCTCCGATGTGCGCTTGCCCGGCGAGGAAGGCACCGAGCTGATCGCCCTCATGCGTCCGGTTCCCGTCCTGATCATGACCTCCTACGGCAGCGTCAAATCAGCGGTCGACGCGATGAAAGATGGCGCCGTCGACTACATCACCAAGCCCTTCGATCACGAGGAGATGGTGCAGACGGTCGAACGCATCCTGCAGCAGCGTCAGCAGGGGGAACGTGGCCGCGCCAGCAGCGCTGAACGCACGCCGGCACAGATGGTCGGACAATGCCCGGCCATGCTCGAGGTCTTTCTGCGTATCCGTAAAGTCGCACCGATCCCCTCGACGGTGCTCATCCTCGGCGAATCGGGCACTGGCAAGGAACTGGTGGCGCGCGCTCTGCACGAGCAGTCGACGCGCGCGCGCGGCCCGCTGATCTCGGTCAACTGCGCTGCCATTCCGGAGAACCTCATCGAGTCGGAGCTGTTCGGCTATGAGAAGGGCGCCTTCACCGGCGCTCAGGCCAGCCGCAAAGGCCTGGTCGAGGCCGCCGACGGCGGTACGCTCTTCCTCGATGAGATCGGTGAACTGCCGCTCGAGGCGCAGGCGCGTCTGCTGCGCCTGCTGCAGGAGAAAGAGGTACGCCGCATCGGTGCCACGCAGGCGCGCCAGATCGACGTGCGCATGATCGCTGCCACCCATCGCCCGCTCAAACAACTAGCCAGCGAAGGGCGCTTCCGTGAAGATCTATTCTATCGCCTCAATGTCTTCGAGATCCGCCTGCCGCCGTTGCGCGAACGCGGTGACGACATCCTGCTGCTCGCCGATCGCCTGCTCGAGCGCAATTGCCAAAAATTATCGGTGACAGCGATGCGCTTCTCGGCGTCAGCGCGCCAGGCCATCCTCCACCATGACTGGCCAGGCAATGTGCGTGAGCTGGAGAACGCCATCGAGCGCGCGATCATCCTCTGTGACAATGGCGATATCAGCAGCGAGCACCTCGGCCTCGGAGACGGCATGGAGGAGGCCTTGGAAGCCGTGGATCTGCCTCAATCGACCTCGCTCGAGGACTATTTCACGCAGTTCGTGCGCAAGCATCAGGAGCAGATGTCGGAGACCGAACTGGCCCAAAAACTCGGCATCAGCCGCAAGACCTTGTGGGAACGCCGCCAGCGTTTGAACCTGCCACGCAAACGCGATGGCTGAGCGACTTCTGCGCCGTCCCCATGATGACGTGTACCGAACTTTAAAAGCACCACTCACCACCCTAGGGAGGCAGCAGCGATGAGCGCAGCGGATTATGATGTCGTCGTCTTTGGTGCGACCAGCTTTGTCGGCAACATCCTCTGTCAGTACCTGCTGACTTCACCATCCGCCGCCGGCCAGCTGCGCTGGGCCCTCGCCGGTCGCTCACCGCACAAGCTGCAGCAGTTGCGCACACGCCTCGGCGCGGCAGCCGCCGATCTGCCCATCCTCATCGCCGACGCCGATGATGAGGCTTCCCTGCGCGCCCTCTGCGCCCGCACCCGTGTCGTCGTCTCCACCGTCGGCCCTTACGCTCTGTACGGCTCGACCCTGGTCAAGGTCTGTGCCGAGCTCGGCACCGACTACTGCGATCTGAGCGGTGAGCCGCTGTGGATCGCCGATATGATCGCCGCCCATGAGCAACGGGCGCGCGCCAGCGGCGCACGCATCGTCCATTGTTGCGGCTTCGATTCCCTGCCTTCCGATCTCGGCGTGCAATTCCTGCAGGACTGCGCCTACCAGCGCCATCAGCAACCCTGCCAGCGTGTGCGCCTGCGCATCCAGGCGATGCGCGGCACGCTCTCTGGCGGCACCTACGCCAGCATCCTGCACAATGTGCAAGAAGGCGTCGCCGACCGCGCAGTGCGCCGCCGCATGGCCGACCCTTACGTTCTCAGTCCAACGCGCGGGCCGCGCCAGCCGAGGGTGAGCTGGGCACAGTACGACGCCGAACAGGGCAGCTGGCTGGCACCTTTTCTGATGGCGACGATCAATACGCCCGTGGTGCTGCGTTCGCAGGCTCTGAGCGGTGGCCGCTATGGCGAGAATTTTCTCTATGATGAGGCCATCCTCACCGGTGCCGGCTGGCGCGGGCGCGCCAAGGCTCTCGCCATCAGCCTGTCCATGGCCGGCTTTCTCGCGGCGACGGCACTTCGACCGAGCCGCTATCTGCTGACGCAATACGTCCTGCCACAACCTGGCGAAGGACCCAGTCGCGAGGCGCAGGAACGCGGCTTTTTCGACATCCGCATCGACGGCCGCTGCGCCGGAGGACAACGAGTCAGCGTGCGCGTCACCGGTGATCGTGACCCGGGTTACGGCTCGACCGCCAAGATGCTGGCCGAAGCAGCGCTCTGCCTCGCCTTCGAACGCAGCAAAGAGTCCTTTGCCGGCGGCTTCTGGACGCCAGCCACCCTGCTCGGCGCGACCCTGCGCCAACGCCTCATCGCGCACGCCGGCCTCAGCTTCACCGAGCGCAGCGAAGCCTATGAGTGACGCCCTGTATGCGCAGATCAGGAAGGCGAGGCTGTTGAAATCCTGAGGGGCTCGCGCCGGCGTGTGTCCGACGTGGTGAACAGGACGACCGCCAAGCTCAGCATCGACACGCTGGTGCAAATGCCCAGCCGCATCGGCAAGCCGGTCAAGCTGGCCATCGGTTGACGCATTGAACGACGCCGTCGGCGATTTTCTAAAATCGTTGGCGCTTTTTTGTGCTTCCTATGCAGCCCATGCTATGCAGCCCATGGTACGGCCATGTCCTCTCTTGCCAGGCTCAGCATGATCGTGCCGACAACGGCCCAAGCATTCAGTGCCGCCGATCATGCGCATCCAGCCATCCACCGTCCAGGTACCTCGACTGGAGCTTTACCATCGATCACGGATGGCTGGCTACAAGTACCGTTCTGCATCCTGCCGCTGATGCAGAACACGAATCACGTCCAGACAGTCAGAGGAGTCCAGGAAATAGACCACATGCCCACTGTATCAGTTTTAAATCGGCATTGACATGTAGAGCCATATTTCCTCAAGATCAGCCTCGGCCCAAGGGGGGGACAGCCGGTAGGGCTTAACCATGCTGCGTATGCATCCGACTCAGGAATGCGGCGCCATCAAACGGCTTCGGCTCACCGGATTGAAGGCCAGCATTCAGCGCCTCTTGCAGCGCTCTTACCTTGGCTTCGTGCTCTTCCAGCAGTCTTAACCCTGCTCTGACCACATCGCTGGCTGTGCCATAGCGACCGCTCTGTACCTGGGCATCAATGAAGCTGACGAAGTGCTGCCCGAGGGCTACGGATGTATTTCGGCTCATAAGCGTTATCTTTCTCAAAGTACCAAGATGTACCAAATTTTGGCACGGAGTGAAGGATGGGGCAAGGATCATGTCCCGAGAAGCGGTGTAACAGAAGGGCGTAGCCGGTCATCGCGCATCTTCGGTAGAGTTTGGTTTGCGAACTCAACGACACAGAGGATGACGACGATAACCGATGACATGATCCAATGAGGCTGCCATCATCCGCCTGGTCGGGGCGATAATCCTGGAGCAAAACGATGAGTGGGCCGTGCAACGGGCGCGCTCTATGACGCTGGAAACCATGGATCCTTTGAGCAATGATGCGATGGTCACGTTGCCCACCATGGCAGCCTGATCGAACAGCAAACCATGCCTACCCGAGGCAAGAGTGACCGGTGCTGTTACACCACGCCTGGGGACACGATCAGACTTGCCGGGTCGCCTGCAGTGAAGAGCAGAAAGGGCGTGCGCCGAATGACCTCGCTCGCCACACTCTCGTCCCAAAGGCTTAGCCAAGCTGCTGTTTCGAGCATGGAAGGCTTGACCAGCTCGATCTCATAGGTCCGGGAAAATAGGAGATCGTACAAGCGGCGCTGTGGCAGGTTGGCTTGCCGCAGCCGCTGCAGCCAGCGCGCAGCCAGATAGCCTCGTACCACGCCCTCATTGTCGTTATGCAACCTGGCACGGCCGAAGGTGGCTGGTTCGAATGCCGGGCGCGTCAGCAGCTGCAGTCGGTCTTCGCCTGACCAGTCCGGCAACACGTCGTCGATCTTGACCGCGGTTCGCGCGTCTTCGACCGGCGCGTCCTTGTCCGGTATCGCAATAGTTGTCTGGCGGCCAAACACGAGCGCTGCGCCGATCCGCTCCAGCCCGCGTTTCGCGCGTTCGGCGTCTAAGCGATCACGACGTGCACGGTCTGGATCGTACTCTTGCACGCGCTCACACAGGCTGGCCTCGATCATCTCTGTGAAACTGCCGAGACGGCCGTGGATGCGCCAATAGCGCACGATCCAGTCAAGATCCAACGGCCGCCGCGCGAACTCCCACATGTTCGCCGCCTGAATCGCAGCGATGAGGGCGCCCAGCTCTGGGACATTCTTGGCGGCAGCATATGTCCGCACCTTGTCAGCATCGAGCGGGGCCATTACGACGATCATGAGCATCTCTGCCGGCGTCGGTTCCGGCGGCTTTTCGTGGCGCAGTACGCGGCGGATCAGCATTTCGAGCGGGGGAACTGGCTCGGCCAGGTTCTCACGTGGCAGTGGCAACTCCTCGATTAGCCGGCGTGCGTCGCGGGCGACCTCCCAATCCGTATGTCGGCCCGAGAGCACGATATGGGCACGGACCTCGTTGCCAGTGATCCCATCGGCAATTTCCCGGAGCGCTCTTTCTAGGCGGATGTTGTCGAGCTTCGCTTCGTCAATGGAGTCGATGAAAAACCATCCTGGCTCGCCGCTCTTGCGCCAAGCGTCCAGTCGTGGCCAGTCGTGGCCAGTCGGCAGGCCGAAATGCTTTATCGAACCCGTCGCGGCCAACATCTTGAACTGTCGCGTAGAAAGCAAATTTGCCTGCGGCGGTTTGCAGACGTGCTTGCTCTGTCAGCTCTTCGGTTTTGCCACTGCCAGCCTCAGCCAGAATGACGACGCGGCGCTTGGCAAGCAGGTCGGGCCAGCCAAGCAATCCGTCCGAAACGCCGGCCGCTGCCCGGTACCGCGAATGGGCAAGCCCATCGGCATCTTCGCGCCATTCGTAGAACCGGCGATCAAGGGGAATTGTGGTCACTCTGCCGTCTGCCTCCTTCAGCCCGAGCCGGCGGGTTGCCGATACCGTCTCAGCAGGCCCGGATATTTTTTTGTGCGCAGATCTTCTAATGCTTTGTCGGTTAGCTTCCACGCATCGCCCTTGATGCGAGCGATCAGTTCCGTCCAGACGCACTCGAAAGCTTGTATTGCATCGTCGTCGTTGAAGCGGATGCCGGCCGGCAGCAACGGTGCGATATCTTCAGTGAGGCTACGAGTGAGTTTTTCCAGCATTCGCTGCTCGGCGACGGCACGCGTGATGAGTTTGCCTTCAAGCGCCAGATAGTGGTCGAAGCAGGCGATGAGCTTGTCCCGATCCATGGCGAGTTGGTCGAGCCCGTGGTGCAAATCGAAGAGGTCGCGGTTCTTGCGCCGCTGCAGCAATGCGCGCAGCTTGGTGCCAAACAGTTCCTCGGGCTCGAAGGACGTGATCTCGGTCTCGCCCTGGTACCAGTCACTTTCCACCGCGAAGGGGTAAGACCTGATACCGAACAGGTGCTCGTGCTCGCGGGTATTGATCTCGACCTTGAGCTTCAGCGTTGCCTGCGGATCAGCTTCGGGCGTGAACTTGAATATCAGGTGCATAGAATGCCCAGCCTGCTCACGATTGCACTTGCCGAGCCATGACAGGGCTTCGCGGATTGCATCGACCGTCGTGCCAATGGGCTCGGCCTGTGTTTGCACCAGATCGATGTCTTCCGAATAGCGCAGTGGCTGCTTGAACAGCAGTTTGTTGATTGCGGTGCCACCGCGGAAAGCAATCTTGTCTTTCAGCGCTGGCGCGTTGAACAGGTCGCACAACGCACGGCAGATGATCAGGTCCTGTTCGATCTGCCTGGCATCGGGCCAAGGGGCCTTCACGCTCCAGGCCTGGATATATGAGCTGGGAATCAAAAGTCAATCTCCACGGGCTCATTGATCACGAGCTTCCACTTCGTATCTTTCTCGTGGAGTACAGACAGGGATTCGATAAGGGGCTTGACGGAGGGGTCCAGGGGCACGGCCGTCTTGGCCTTCTTGGCAAATGGTTCCAGCGCGTTGGCCTGACGCACATGACCGACATGGTCCAGCAAATAGCCGAGCCGGCGCACGGACGAGTTTTCGTAAGCCGCGGCCGCTTTGGCGAGCGCACGCGGCTCAGCCTTGGCGCCAATGTCCTTGGCGATCTGTGCAACACCATTGATGCCGGAGGCCTTGTGCAAGTAGCGAACGCAATCCAGCAACGTCAACTCGACGCCAGCCACTTGGGCAAAACCTGCATCACTCTTCATTTGGTCGAGCCAATCGGGTTGATTGAGCTTTGCGAAGGCCTTGGGCGTCTGATAGAGAAACTGGAGCCGGTGGCGGCCGATCTCGAAGTCCCGCAACTGTTTGGGCACAACCACCTGAAAGACCATGGCGGCCTGGTGCGATGAACCATGGAAGGCCGCAGCACGCAGCAGCGAGATGCGATAGTCGATGCCCTGATACTTCATCAAGGGATCGATCCAACGAACGGGATCCGGGGCGCCGGCCATCTGATCCTCGGGACGCAGGATCA
>JAKBFV010000061.1 GCA_021833365.1 Pseudomonadota bacterium
ACCGCCGTTCGGTGGAGTTTCTCATGGCCGCCTTGCAGCATATTCCCCTGCCAGCGGCGCGTCTGCAGCGCATCGCCCTGATGATCGCCGAAGCGGTGCAGTGCTTTCTCGATCTCGCTCTGTGCGCCAGCGATGACGCTGAGGCTGAGGCTTACGTCAGCGAAATGCTGGTCATCGTCGGGGCCATCGCCGAGCATTATCAGACGCTGCCCGGCGTACCTCTTGCGCGCTCAGTGTTACGGTAAACTCGCCGCCGGGGTCGCCGCCGCGGTCACGTCGGCGTTGCTGGCGCGAGTGGCCCACTGGCAGAGATGCTGGCGCAGGATCTGCGTGTCCTTGCCTTTCGCCTGTGCCAGAGCGTAAGCGTAGGCAGCATTGCGAGTGGCCTCGTTGATGTCGCCATCAGCGCTGGCACGATCGGCCTTTTCGGCATAGCGCTGGTCGGCGTCGGCGAGCGCGGGGAGCAGGCGGGTGACGATGGCCTGTGCCAGTCCCGCCGTCAGGCGATCATCGATTTCGGCGTCTGAAGGCAGGCTTGGCAACTTGAAGGGCAAATGAAACTTGCCGATCTCGACGCCTTCATGACCGGTGTCCTCGACATCGATGTCGAAGCTCGGGCTTTCAGTGTCGAGTATTTTGTTGCTGCGCACGTCGATCAGGCGGAAGGAGGCCGTCGCCGTGCCGACCTTGCGCACCCGCGTCATCTTCACCTGTATCGTCTGCTGCTGGTCGACCTCGATGCTGGCAGGGGGTTGCGTGACCTTCTTTTGTTCGCGGCTGGACAATTGCTGCCACTGCGCATAAGCCGGGTTGGGCTGTTCGCTGCTGTCGGTGGTGACGCGCATCGTCTTCTCACCATTTTCCTCTGAAGTATCGATATGGGCTTGCAGCAATCGCCCTTCGATGACGTCATCGACGGGGCTATGGTCGCCATGGTTGCTCTTGAGCAGGGCGACAAACTGGTCGTGGTCGATGATGCGGACGTCATGCGGTATGCGATGGAAGAGTTCCTGCGCGATGCGCGTCGACAGGTCGATACCCAAAGCCTCCTGGCCGGGGACACTGGAGAAGGCCGGGATACTGAGCGTGTGCTGGGCGTGCGTGCGCACCAGGTGCAATTCCTGATGCAGCAGGGCGTTCAGGTTGTCATCATGGGCGGAGAACTCGGCAGCGGCGAGGAGCAGGCCGAGAGCCTGGCCATGCTGGCCATTTTTACTGGCGACGACATAACGTGCCGTCATGAGCTCGGTGAAAGTCTTTTCTTCGGGCAGGCTATTCAGGTTTAATCCGGCGAGCTGGCGCATGCGTCGGGCGCGATGCAGGTTGTCGTAAGCGTGATCGGCGCGTTGTGCGAGCAGGGCGGCGTTGGCCTGAGCGAGATAAAAGTTGATCATTTCGCCGCCGGACTGCGGCAGGTCGGCGACGAATTGCGAGAAATTTTTCATCTTGGCGGCATCGCGGAACTTCTCGTAAGCGCCTTGCAGATGGCCAGCGTTGATCTCCCCCCAGAACTCATGATTGAACAGGCGCGCCTGCGCCGCGATCAAGCGCTGGCCAAAATCTTCATTGTCGGGATCGATCACCGTCAAGGGGGTGAGAGCGGCGATCATGGCGGCATCGTTGCGATGCGTCTGGGCGGTATGCACCTGTTCTTGCAGGTTGGCGACCAGGTCCGAGCGTTCGCGGCTGAAGCCGGCGTCATCGGTGAGATCCATCAATTCCCCGAGCACGCGATAGCGGTCGAGATAGGCATTGGTGTCGAGCGTGGCGCGCAGGGTCTGCAAGTGATCGATACGCGCCTGGGTGCGCTGTCTTTGCGCTTCCAGATCGTCGTCGAAGTGCATGGCGACGTTTGTGTCGTAGCCTTGCAGGGCGGTCGCCTGGCGCGTCGCGGCTTCCAGAACCGGCAGCGGGATCAGGCCGGAGCTGAGGGTGTGACTAGCGAGCTGCTGGCGCAGGCTGGCGACCAAGCGCTCAGCCAGGCGATGTCCCAAAACGTGCAGATTCTGTTCCGATAACTGCCGCTGATGGCCATGCACTGCAGGCGTGATGCGGGCGGCAAGATTTTCATAGGCTTCATCGGGGCGTGGGTCGGCCATGGCGGTGGTGATGTCCGCCGGGCTGACCACCGGTGGGCGGCTGACGCAAGCTTGCAGTCCGAGGGTCAATAACAGGCCACAATACCAAATTTTCTGCCGCATGATTCCAGAGCTCAGGCCTTCATCGAGGCGTCTATCATACACAAGCGCACTTCTCCTAGCCTAGATGGGGCTGAGGAAGGATCTATGATTTCTGCAGGGAGACACCGGCGATCAGGGTGAGCATGAGCAGGCTTTTGCCGATGGCGAGGTCGCCCGGCCAGCCGGGCGCAAAGCTGGCCATGCCCTGGTAGAGCAGGCACAAGCTCAAGGCGCCGGCCCAGGCGAACAGAGCGCCGCGGCGCGCACGCGGCAACAAATACAGGCCGGGGGCGATAAAGAGTTCGGCGAAGAGCGTGGCATAGGTCTGCTGCACCAGGCTTTGGCCCGGCCAGGGCAGCAACTCGACGAGGGCGAGCAGCAGACAGATCCACCACAATCCACGCGTATTCAGCACACGCATCATCGCTTTCATTGCGCCTCCCGTGTGGCGGCAGGCGCCTGCCGGCACCAGCGCGCCAGTCTTTGCCCGAGAGCGTCAGCGAGATCAGCCTCACTCGGCGTCAGGCGCGGGCGTTCGCCGATGTGGCCGGCGCCGTAGGGGCTGCCGCCGTCGCGTGAGTGCATGAGGGCGGCTTGATCATAGGGGAGTCCGATGAGCGCCATGCCATGGTGCAGGAGCGGCAGTATCATCGACAGTAGGGTCGCTTCCTGGCCACCATGGGCGCTCTGGCTACTGGTAAAGACAGCAGCGGGTTTATCGATCAGGGCGCCTTGCAGCCACAAGGGGCTCGTCGTCTCCAGGAAAGCCTTCAAGGGGGCGGCCATGGTGCCGAAGCGGGTCGGGCTGCCGAGGGCGAGGCCGGCGCATTCGGCGAGATCGGCGAGGGAGCAGATGAGATCGCCACCCGCCACCTCGGCTTCATCGTTGCCTTGCAGGGAGGGCACCGTACGCAGGCGTGCCGGCAGTCCGCTAGCTTCGACAGCGCGTGCGATACGGCGAGCCAGCTCGCGCGTGGCGCCATGGCGGCTGTAATAGAGAACGAGGACGTAAGCAGACATGAAGACTCCACGATGGCCTATACCAGCGGGGGGTATTCTATGCCATAGTCCTGTTTCTGGGTATCGGCTGAGGTGTCGGGCGGTGCGCGATCGACGCTTCGATACGATGGTGCGGCCGGCGTCGAGCCGCCGACGAGGAGTCCGTGATCATGTTCAGCCTGCTCCAGTCCCTGCTCGCCAGCGTGCGCTCTTTTCGCCATGACCAGGGGCCGCAGCAAGCCGCAGCATTGACCTTGAGCACGTTGTTCGCGGTGGTGCCGTTGATGACCGTGACCCTCGCCATCGTGCAGAGTCTGCCTTTCATGGCGGTGCGCGCCGGCGAATTGCAGAATTGGCTTTTGGGCCATCTCCTGCCTGCCGTCAGCCTGCAGCTGCAAAGTCATCTGCAGGAGTTTTCACGGCAGGCGCATCGCCTGACATATCTTGGTTTGTTGATGCTGCTGTTCACCTCGGTATGGATGCTGATGAAAATCGAGGCCAGTTTCAATGCCATCTGGCGTGTGCGCGCCAGACGCGCGGGTATCGATACCTATCTGCGCTACTGGGCCCTGCTCAGTCTCGGCCCCGTTCTCCTGGCGACGCTGCTGGCGGTGAGCTCTTATCTGGCGACATGTCGTCTGTGGTCGCCGGCCTGGCAGCAGTTCGACCAGGCTCTCGCCGGCCTCGATGGTCTGCAGCTCATCATCAGCTGCGCCGCGTTCAGCTTGCTCTACGCCGTCGTCCCCAATTGTCAGGTACCCTGGAGCGCGGCGATGCGTGGCGGCGTGCTGGCGGGGGGGCTGTTTGAGCTGGCCAAGCATGGATTCGCTTTTTTCATCACCTCATTCAGCACCTATACCCTGATCTATGGTGCTTTTGCCATTTTTCCGGTCTTCCTGCTGTGGTTGCAGCTGTCCTGGATGATCGTCTTGCTCGGTGGGCATTTCTCGCGGGTGTGCGCATTGCCGCAAAGCGTCGCTGATGAGGTCGATCCATTTCTGATGTTGCTGCAGGTACTCGCCGAGCTGCAGCGTCGGCAGGCGCAGGGACAGGGTTTGCCTGAGCTTGCCGGCATGCGCCTGGCGCATGCCCCGCATCATGATGAATGGCGGCGCTTGGTCGATGCACTGACCGATCTGCAATTGGTGAGCCGCGACGCGGCGGGTACTTTGTATCTGGTGCGCGATCTGCGGGCGCTGAGCCTGTACGACGTGGCGCAAGCTTTACCGTGGCCCTGGCCACGCGCGCAAGCCCTGGCCGCCTTGCGGCAAGAGCCCTGGGTTCTGCGCCTGGGCGCGCTTCTGGTGCAGTTGCGCAGCGCTGAGGCGCGCTGCGCGGCGCTATCATTGGCCGAGCTCTTGGACGATACGGCGCCAGGCCTTTATAATGACGCGCTCACAGACCCCGCGAGTCGCTCTCATGACCCTGATCCTGCGTGAAGATCTCGTGCAAAGCGTCGCTGACGCCTTGCAATACATCTCGTACTACCATCCTCTCGATTTCATTCAGGCCGTGCACCGCGCCTACGAGAAGGAAGCGAACCCCGCTGCCCGCGACGCCATGGCACAGATCCTGATCAATTCGCGTATGTGCGCCATGGGGCATCGCCCCATCTGTCAGGATACCGGTGTGGTCAATGTTTTCGTCGCCGTCGGCATGCAGGTGCGTTGGGATTTCGATGATCTCGAAGCGGCGATCAACGAAGGGGTGCGGCGCGCTTACCAGCTGCCTGATAACCTCTTGCGCGCCTCCATCGTCAGCGATCCCGCCGGTGCGCGCAAGAACACGCGCGACAACACGCCTGCCGTCATTCACGTCAAACTGGTGCCCGGTGATCGTGTCAGTATCGATGTCGCCGCCAAGGGGGGCGGATCGGAGAACAAGTCGAAGATGGCCATGCTCAATCCCTCTGACTCCATCGTCGACTGGGTGTTGAAGACGGTGCCGAGCATGGGCGCCGGCTGGTGTCCGCCGGGCATGCTCGGCATCGGTATCGGCGGTACGGCGGAAAAAGCCGTGCTCCTCGCCAAAGAAGCCCTGATGGATCCCATCGATATTCAGGATCTGCTACAGCGCGGTGCGCGCAATCGTATCGAAGAGCTGCGCCTCGAGTTGTTCGAGAAGGTCAACGCCCTCGGCATCGGCGCCCAGGGTCTGGGGGGGCTGACCACGGTCGTCGACATCAAGATCCGTGATTATCCCACCCATGCCGCGTCCCTGCCGGTGGCCATCATTCCCAACTGTGCGGCCACCCGTCACGCGCATTTCGTCCTCGATGGCAGCGGGCCGGCTGAGCTCAAGCCGCCACGCCTGGAAGACTGGCCGCAGATCAACTGGAACCAGCAGAGTGCGCGGCGCGTCAATCTCGATGCGGTGACGGCCGAGGAGGTCAAGACCTGGAAGACCGGTGAGACCCTGTTGCTGTCGGGGACGCTGCTCACCGGCCGTGATGCCGCCCACAAGCGCATGGTCGATATGCTGGCGCGCGGCGAGAGCCTGCCCGTCGATCTGCGCGGCAAATTCATCTACTACGTCGGTCCCGTCGACCCGGTGCGTGATGAGGTCGTCGGTCCAGCCGGTCCGACCACGGCGACGCGCATGGACAAGTTCACCGAGACCATACTCGCACAGACCGGATTGATCGGCATGATCGGCAAGTCCGAGCGCGGTCCTATCGCGGTCGAAGCCATTCGGCGTCATGCGGCGGTTTATCTGATGGCTGTCGGTGGTGCTGCCTACCTAGTGTCGAAGGCGGTGCGTCGTGCGCGGGTATTGGCTTTCGCCGATCTTGGCATGGAGGCGATCTATGAATTCGTCGTCGAAGACATGCCGGTGACGGTGGCTGTCGACAGCAGCGGTGATTCCATCCATGCCAGTGCGCCGCGTATCTGGCAGGCTAAAATCGGCAAGATTCCGCTCTCGGATTGAGCCCTGCGGGGGCATCTTCTTGCCCCCGACCCTCAGCGCGGATCGATGGGCGCACCCGAGGGTGTGTGCTGGCCATCGGCGACCAGGTCATAGTGCTGGCCGCGCGCATCATGGCAGTGGCCGAGTATTTTGCTGCCCTGAAAAAGAAAGGAGCAGGTCAGGCGTGCGCCATCGGCGGCGCTCATGCTGGCGCGTGCGCTGTTCATGTCGACCTGCGACACCGTGTTGACGAAGGCCGGATCGGCGAACAGGGCCATCGGATTGGTGCTGATGGCGGTGCCGTGCGCGACCAGATAAAAGCCATGATAGAGCTTGCCGTTGATGTCAGCGCTGATGCTGCCGTCACCGGGATTCATCTGTCCATGCCAGACCTGCTGACTCTGATCATAGAGATTGAAGGGCAGGGGAGCACTGGCGCAGCCGCTCAGTGCGGCGAACAGGGCCAGGGCCAGCCGTGAGCGGGCGCGCTGATATGAGGTAGGGTGCATGTGAGCTCCGCAGGAAGAAACAGGTGCGTTCATGATCCCTGCAATATGCCGCAAACACCGATGCGGGGCAAGAAAATAGCCGGGTTTTCGCGCTCATCGAGCACGCCCGTGCCGGCGCAGATCTGCCGCTACCGTGTATTCGGCTCTTCTACAGCGGCAGAGTGCGCAGTTCAGGCAGATCCTGTGCGTGTTCAAACCATTGCATGAAGATCTCGCTGCATTGTGGTGCCGTGGTGATGGAGCGCATATCGGCGTAGATCTGGCCATCGAGACGGCGGATGAGCCCCAGGCGATCGGCGATGAACCAGGATTCATCGGCGGCGAGATCGGCGCGTGCGCGCTTGCGTATTTTGATGCAGCTCGGCAGGCGCCGTGCCAGGCCGAGGAGACCGTGACGGGAGTGCACACTGGCGCTGTCGGCGGCGAGCAGGACATGGAGCAGGACCTGACGCTCGCGCAAGGCGCGCGACAGATCCTCGAGCCAGTCGGCGTCGTTGAAGCGCTCAGGCTCGAGATCCGCACTGAGGAGGAGGAGTTCGCGCCGTACTTCGCAGGTCAGCAATCGATCGAGCTGGCGGGTTTCGTCCAGGCCTTGTGGGCGCAGGATGCCGCTGTCTTGTCCAAGTCGGTAAGTGCTCATCCGTCTCTCTTCACGGCATGCCGTCTTTGCGGCCGGTGGTGCCTCATTCTTCCAGCAGCAGCAACCCTTCCTCAATCCAGGCGCACAGGGCCGCTTCCTCGCTGGCTTGCAGGGGCGGCAGATCGCGGCTGGTCAGGCGTCGGGCATCAGCGATACGGGTCAGCAGATGCATCGGCATGTCCGTGCGCGCCTCACCATTGACCCAGGCCAGGGTCTGTCCAGAAGTGCTCTCAGTATAGATGAAACGCGATGCCGGATCGCGCAGGAGGGCACCGCCGCCTTGCAGGTGGGCGCGCAGGGCGCGGCGCGAGATAACTTCACCATGCGGCTGATAGTCCTCGTACTTGGCTTCACTCAGGCTGGCGCCGAGCACCTGACGCCAGCGTTCATCATCTTCGAGCAAGGCCAGAACTTGTCGTCGCAGGGCCTCGATGTCCTCCGTCGCGAGGGCCCCCGGATGTGTGCAGGGCTGGCGTTGACCATCCTGAAAGAGGCGCAGTCCGGGATCGGCCTCGAGGCTGGCGTCGACGATACGCTCGAGCAGATGTGCAAGCGTCGGCGCCCGAAAGCCGATCGACAGGGTCAGACAGGCGTCGCTGGCGACGCCGTGATGAGCGACTCCAGGCGGTAGGTAGAGCAGGTCGCCAGGCGCCAGTGTGGCCTCGAATTCGACCGGCATGTCCTGTAAAAGGCGCAGCCGTGGATGCGCCAGGCGCGGATGTGTGGCGCTGACCACCGGGCCGATGCGCCAGTGCCGATGACCATGCAGCTGCAATAAAAAGACGTCGTAACGATCATCATGCGGACCGACGCTGCCGTCCT
Source organism: Pseudomonadota bacterium (assembly GCA_021833365.1). Taxonomy (GTDB): domain Bacteria; phylum Pseudomonadota; class Gammaproteobacteria; order Pseudomonadales; family Moraxellaceae; genus JAJZHK01. The sequence continues at coordinate 8,058 of JAKBFV010000061.1, forward strand.
CCGGCGCATAGGAAATCATGATGTCGTCGATACGCCAGTTCGGCAGAAAGCTGAGTTCGTCGAGCAGGGAACGCCATTGCAGGTCATAGTGATCGACAGCCTGGACGAGCAGGGTCCAGTGGCTGGCCGGTAGCGCCGCAAAGACGGCAGCGTCAAAGGGGCCGTGACGCAGTTCCCAGGGCGTGGCGCCGTGTTCGAGGATCAGGCGCGCTTCGATACCGTCTTCTCCAGCGAGTTCCTGGAGATCTTCGCGGCCCAGGCTGTCAGCCACCTGCGGCCAGGCGGCTTCGATCAGGAGCGGTTTTTTCTGCCAGTATTCGGCGAGAAAGCGCTGCGGCGACATGCCGCCGAGCAGGCGGCTCACAGGGCGCTGGCCAGTTCGGCGGCATAGCCGATATAGCTCGCCGGTGTCAGCGCCAGCAACTGCTGGCGGGCGTCTTCGGGTAGATCCAGGGTGGCGATAAAGGCGTGCAGGGTCGTGGCATCGATGCGCTGGCCACGCGTCAGGGCCTTGAGTTTTTCATAAGGCTCGGCAATGCCATGCCGGCGCATGACCGTCTGTATCGGTTCAGCGAGCACTTCCCAGGCCTGGTCGAGATCGGCGGCGATGCGCGCTGCATCGACTTCGAGCTTGCTGATGCCTTTGAGGCAGGCTTCATAGGCGATGAGACTGTGGGCGAGGCCGACACCGAGGTTGCGCAGCACGGTGGAGTCGGTGAGGTCGCGCTGCCAGCGCGAGATGGGGAGTTTATGAGCCATGTGCTCGAGCAGGGCATTGGCCAGACCGAGATTGCCTTCCGAGTTTTCAAAGTCGATGGGGTTGACCTTGTGTGGCATGGTCGATGAACCGACCTCACCTTCCTTACGGCGCTGGGTGAAATAGCCCAGGGAGATATAGCCCCAGACATCGCGATTGAAGTCGATGAGGATAGTATTGAAGCGACTGACGGCGGCGAAGAATTCGGCGATGCCGTCATGCGGCTCGATCTGGGTGGTGTAGGGGTTGTGGCGCAGGCCGAGATCTTCGACGAAGCTCTGTGCCAGCGCTGGCCAGTCGACTTCCGGATAGGCGACGCGATGCGCATTGAAGTTGCCGACGGCGCCATTGATCTTGCCGAGGATCTCGACTTTGCTCAGCGCCTGGACCTGCCGGCGCAGGCGATAGGCGACGTTGGCCATCTCTTTGCCAAGCGTGGTCGGTGAGGCGGTCTGACCGTGGGTGCGCGAGAGCATCGGCAGCGCCGCATAGCGGTGGGCGAGATTTTGCAGGGCCAGAACGATGTCATTCATCCAGTCGAGCAGGGGTTCACGCGCCGTACTCAGCATGAGGGCGTGCGCAAGATTGTTGATATCCTCGGAAGTGCAGGCGAAATGGATGAATTCGCTGGCAGCGGTGAGTTCAGGCGAGGATTGCGCGCGATCCTTGAGAAAGTATTCGACGGCTTTGACGTCATGGTTGGTGATCGCTTCCTTGTCCTTGATCCAACGGCAGTCCTCCTCCGAGAAAGCGCTCACCCACTGGTCCAGTTGCTGCAGGCTGGCCGCCGAAAAAGGCGCTAGTTCAGCGATGCCGGGATGGCGGGCGAGGGCTTGCAGCCAGCGCACCTCGACCAGAACGCGAAAGCGCATCAGTCCGAATTCGCTGAAGATGGGTCGCAGTTCGGCTACTTTGCCGGCGTAGCGGCCATCAAGGGGGGAGAGCGCGGTCAAGGAATTGGACATGGATCGGATCTCATTATGATTCCAGGGAGAGTGAATGGAAGAAGCTGTCGTCGCGTGCGTCGATGACGCCGCCACCGAGGCAGACCTCTTCCTGATAGAAGACGATCGACTGGCCGGGACTGATCGCGCGCTGTGCCTGGGTGAAGTCGACGCGATAGCGTCCGTCTTCCCACTGCAGACGACAGGACTGATCGGCCTGACGATAGCGGATTTTGGCGCTCAAGGTGATCGGCAGGGCCGGCACGTCGCGCACCCAGGCGATCTCCTGCAGCCATAGTGTGTGGGCATAGAGGCCGGGATGCTGGTCGCCTTGTCCGACGATGAGCGTGTTGCGCGCCAGATCCTTGTGCAAGACATACCAGGGGCGCTCATCGCCCTGCCGCTGACCACCGATGCCGAGGCCCTGGCGCTGGCCTTCCGTGTAGTACATGAGGCCGAGATGTTCGCCGAGGTATTGGCCGTTACAGCTGTGCATGGGGCCGGGCTGGGCGGGCAGATAACGCTGCAGGAATTCGCGAAAACGGCGCTCACCGATGAAGCAGATGCCGGTCGAATCTTTTTTGCTGGCGGTGGCCAGGCCGAGGCGATGGGCGATCTGCCGGACTTCCGTCTTGCACAGGTCGCCGACCGGGAACAGGCTGCGCGCCAGCGCTTCACCGCTGACGGCATGCAGGAAATAGGACTGGTCCTTGCTGGCGTCGCGACCACGCAGCAACCGCGCTGAACCGGTACTGTCATCGCGGCGGGCGTAGTGGCCGGTGGCGATATAGTCGCCACCGAGGGCGCGCGCATAGTCGAGAAAGGCGCGAAACTTGATTTCCTTGTTGCACAGCACATCCGGATTGGGCGTGCGTCCGGCGCGATAGCTGGCAAGAAAATACTCAAAGACGCGATCCCAGTATTCACTGGCGAAGTTGATCGTCTGCAGCGGCAGACCGAGGCGGTCACAGACCGCCTGTGCATCGGCGAGATCACGCAGGGCCGTGCAGGCATCGCTGCCGTCGTCTTCATCCCAGTTCTTCATGAACACGCCGATGACGTCGTGCCCCTGCTGTTGTAGTAGCCAGGCGCTGACCGACGAATCGACACCTCCGGACATGCCGACGACGACCCGGCTCATGCGTTCACCACGGGATCGCAGAGCAGATCGAGAGGATGCTGGCGGCCGGCGCGATGATCATCGATGCAGCGTCGCACCATGGGGCTGCGCAGTTGCGTGGAGGCGATGATGTCGGCGTAGCTCAGCCATTCGGCGCGCAGGATGCCGGCGTCCAGGGGCTGGTCCAGCTCATGCAGGGCGCGCGCGGCAAAACAAAAGCGATAATAGGTCATCGCTTCGGCTGCGGGCGGCGTGTAGACGTAGACGCCGATCAGGGATTGAATTTCCACTTCCCAGGCGGTCTCTTCGCGCGTCTCGCGTATCGCCGCCGCTACCAGCGTCTCACCGGCTTCGACATGGCCGGCGGGTTGGTTGTAGACTTCCTTGCCGGCCTCGACGCGTTCGTAGACCATGAGGTAGCGCCCGTGGCGCTCGACCACGGTGGCGACGGTGAGATGCGGGGTCCAGGTCATGCGATATCCTGCCGACGGAGAGAGTCACGATGAGCGAAACGCCAAGATTATCACATCTCGATGCCGCTGGCAGGCTGTCGATGGTCGACGTCAGCGCCAAACCTGAGAGTCGCCGCGCTGCCCGCGCCCAGGCGCGGGTGCGTATGCAGGCACAGACCCTGGCTCTGCTGCTCGATGGTCAGCTGGCAAAAGGTGACGCCATCGCCGTGGCACGTCTGGCCGGAATCGCCGCTGCCAAAAAGACCGCCGACCTGATCCCTCTTTGCCATCCTTTGTCGTTGAGCCATATCGACGTGCAGATCGAAGCCGATCACACCTTACCCGGTGTTCGCATCGAGGCGACCTGTGCCTTGGTGGCGCGTACGGGTGTGGAGATGGAAGCCTTGTGTGCCGCCAGTATCGCGGCGTTGACGATCTATGACATGTGCAAGGCCGTCGATCGCGGCATGGTCATCGAACAGGTCGGCTTGCTGGAAAAGCGTGGCGGCAAGTCAGGAGACTGGCGAGCGCAAGATGAATGATGATCACAAGCGCTGCGGCGATCGTCACACATAAGCTGAGCTTCGTGCGACGAAAGGGGCGACTTCAACTCATGATCGACGGGTGTTTTGAGGGGAAGTAGGTTGGTGCTGAGGTGAAATCTGGGGCGTGCTCAGGTAGTATCATCTGAGCCCCTCGAATACAGAGCAAGCCGATGTCTATCCCGGATTATCAAACGCTTATGCTGCCCGTCTTGCGCGCTGTTATGGATGAGTTCTAAGGTATGCGTCTCCAGGTCAAGTACTTCGCGCGTCTGCGCGAGCAGCTCGGTTGCGCCGCCGAGGTCGTCGAGGTGGCGGCGCCTTTGAGCGTCGCTGCCCTTCTCGAAAATCTGCAACAGCGTGGCGAGCCCTGGCAGAGTCAGCTGTACGATGCGACGCTCATGGTCGCCGTCAATCAATGCATGGCGACACGCGCGCAGGTGCTCGGTGATGGTGATGAGGTGGCTTTTTTCCCGCCGGTGACCGGAGGGTAGTCGCGATGTCATCACCGCTCTTACAAGTGCGCGTGCAGGCGCAGGCGATCGATGTCGCTGCCGAAGATGCGGGTCTACAGGAGCGCAGCGGGCATGGTGCAGGTGCGCGCGTCAGTTTCGTCGGTCTGGTGCGCGCGGATCCGGACGAAGGGGTGACAGAGCTGAGCCTGGAGCACTATCCGGGGATGACCGAACGTGTTCTGGGCGACATTTTGAGCAGCGCTGCCGAGCGCTGGCCTCTTTCGGCAGCGGGTGTCGTGCACCGAGTCGGAGCGATGCGCCTCGGTGAGAACATCGTCTGGGTCGGCGTCACCGCCGCGCATCGTCAAGCCGCCTTCATGGCCGCGGAATTCATCATGGATCAGCTCAAGACGACGGCGCCTTTCTGGAAAAAGCAGACCGCTGCCGCCGGTGCACGGTGGCTGGCGGCGCGCGCCAGCGATGAGCAGGCGAGTCGACGTTGGGCTCTGGCAGAGCCTGCCATACCCCCGGCGGCAGTGTGCCGAGACGATAAGGACCGATAGCGACGCGGATCAAGCGCAGGGTTGGCAGGCCGATGTGTGCCGTCATGCGCCGTACCTGGCGGTTGCGACCTTCGCTGATGCTGATCTCGAGCCAGGATGTCGGGATATGGGCGCGGTAGCGGATCGCTGGGGTACGCGGCCAGAGATCGTCGGGTTCAGCGATCACCCGGGCTTGTGCCGGACGTGTCGGGCCATCGTTCAGGTGGATGCCCTGGCGTAAAGGCGCCAGCATCGCGTCGTCGGCCTGGCCTTCAACCTGGACCCAGTAAGTCTTGTTCCAGTGTTCGCCGGGATGGCTGATCTGATGCTGCAGGCGGCCATGATCGGTGAGCAGCAGCAAGCCCTCGGAATCATAGTCGAGTCGCCCAGCGGGAACGACGCGCGCCACATCGATGAAGTCCTTCAGCGTCAGCTTGTCGGCACTGGCCGAGAACTGACTCAGCACACGAAAGGGTTTATTGAACATGATCAACATGATACGTGGTCGACGCCTCTTGTCGCTCCAATGATGGCGCTTTTGAGGCTATACTGTGCGCGCCCGGTTCGTCAAAAACGTAAGTCTAGGGAGTACCAAGTTGATGGGATACCAAAAGATCAAGGTGCCGGCTGATGGTGACAAAATCACCGTAAATGCCGACTTGTCCCTTAATGTACCAAATTTTCCGGTCATTCCGTTCATCGAAGGGGATGGCATCGGAGCGGACATCAGTCCGGTGATGATCAAAGTGGTCGATGCTGCTGTACAGAAGGCCTATCGTCATCAGCGCGCCATCTCGTGGATGGAAGTCTTTTGCGGCGAGAAGGCGACGCGTGTCTATGGCCCGGATGTCTGGTTGCCGGAAGAGACGCTCGACGTCCTGCGTGAATATGTGGTCAGCATCAAGGGGCCCCTGGCGACCCCCGTCGGTGGCGGCATTCGCTCGCTCAACGTTGCCTTGCGTCAGGCGCTCGATCTGTATGTCTGCATGCGCCCGGTGCGCTGGTTCGATGGCGTGCCAAGCCCGGTACAGCATCCGGAACTCACCGACATGATCATCTTCCGTGAGAACTCCGAGGACATCTACGCCGGTATCGAATGGAAGGCAGACAGCCCCGAGGCGATCAAGATGATCGCTTTCCTGCGCGAAGAGATGGGCGTCACCAAGATCCGTTTCCCCGAGCACTGTGGTATCGGCATTAAGCCGGTGTCCAAGGATGGCACGCAGCGCCTGGTGCGCAAGGCTATTCAGTACGCCATCGACAATGATAAGTCCTCGGTCACCCTGGTGCATAAAGGCAATATCATGAAGTACACCGAGGGGGCTTTCCGCGACTGGGGTTATGAACTGGCGCAGGAGCGCTATGCCGGTGAACTCATCGATGGCGGCCCGTGGATGCGTATCAAGAATCCGCGTAACGGTCATGACATCATCATTAAGGATGTCATCGCCGATGCCTTCCTGCAGCAGATCCTGATGCGTCCCGCCGAGTATTCGGTGATCGCCACCTTGAACCTCAATGGTGACTACATCTCCGATGCTCTGGCGGCGGAGGTCGGCGGCATCGGCATCGCTCCGGGCGCCAATATCGGTGGCTCGGTGGCCATGTTCGAGGCGACACATGGCACGGCGCCCAAGTACGCCGGCCAGGACAAGGTCAATCCCGGATCGATCATCCTCTCGGCAGAAATGATGCTGCGCCATCTCGGCTGGAATGAGGCGGCTGATCTCATCGTCAAGGGGATGAGTGGTGCGATTTCCGCCAAGACGGTGACCTATGACTTTGAGCGCTTGATGCCGGATGCGCAGCTCTTGCGTTGCTCCGAGTTTGGCGAAGCCATCATCGCGCATATGGGCGACTGAGGTATAGGCAAGTCGTAGCGCGGCCACCCCTTCGTGAAGGTCGGTCGCCGCGCCGTTCAATGACCAAAGCGGCATGAAACGGGCTCTTGCTCTTTGGTCAGGAACTGCGACAATGGCGCCTCTCATCAGCATAGGGACCCGTCTATGAGCGCCTACTTTGCCTTTCCTGCTGCCCCGAGCCTCGCGACCGATCTTGAAACGGTCTTGCTGCATCTCGATCGCCACGATGCGGCTCCGCAGTGGGAGCTCTACGTCAAGATGTCTGTGGAGTTCACCGATGCGGTGCTGCAGACGGTTCTGCTCGATCTGGTGAGGGCGACGGGTAGTCAATCTGGCATTCTCGAACAGCTGGCTGCCCTGTTGCGCGGCACCATGCATGTCCTGTTGCGTCAGCTTCTCGCCAAGCGCAGCAATGCCGAACTGGTGCAGGCGGCGACTTATGTCCATGCGCGGCGGCGTTACCGCGGTTCATCCGTGTACGTCGCCATCCCGCTGACCGACTCCTTGCGTACGCGTTTCGAGGCGGTCTTTCTCGAGATCGATGCAGGGCGTGGCGAGGCCAATCGCGAGGAGTTGCGCATCGCCATGTCCGAGTTTGTCGATCAGGCGGTACGTGGCTATTACGATGATTTTGTCCAGGCACTGCCTTTGGGTTTCATCATGAGCAAGGCATCGAATGTGGCGCGTGCGACGATTTTCAAAGGCGCACATGCGGCGATGAACAAGATGATTCCCTCGCTCACCCAGAGCGAGCTCAAGGGCCTGGCTGATTATTTCGATGCTTTTCTGCTCAGTGATCCCGAACTCAGCGAACATCCGCAGACTTGATCTCGCCGACCGGCAAGGCTTGTCACGGCGGCCCTAGTGATCGCCCCCGGTGTGGCTCTAAGATGTTGTTTCCCGTCAGATGAGGATGTGTCGTGACCGTCTATTTCGCATTTCCCGCCGGTGATCGTCTGCAGCAGGACAGCGTGCAGCTCCTCGCCAATTTCGAGCAGGGTCTGAGCGCGCCGCAGAGCGATCTCTTTGTTCGGGTGGCCAATGGCTTTGCTGATGTCGTGATCCAGACCCTGCTCCTCAACATGGTGCAGAACATGGAAGGCGGACATCTGGCAGCGCGTATCATGGAGAAGCTGGCCGGTGTCATCAAGGCGACGGTGCACGTCCTGATCCGCCAGACCTTGCACAAGCGCAGTAATGAAGAGTTGCGGCCTTTGCTCGGTTTCGTGAAGTCGCGCCGCCTGGTACAGGTCGAGGCGGGCGAAGAGCGCGATTATGTCTGCTTTCCCTTGCCCGTCGATCTCGCCGGGCGCTTCGCGCACATCTTTCATCGTCTCGATCAGGGGCACATCGAAGAGGAACGTACGGCCTTGCGCGACGCCATGTTGAGTTTTTCTGAGCTGGCGCACTACCACTTTTACGAAGAGCCGACCCAGCTTCTCGAGCTTGGTTTCATCGCGCGCAAAGCCGCCGCTGTCGGTGGCAGTACCATTCAAAGTGGTTCGCAGTCATCGATCAAACAGATCTTCAGTCAGCTCAAAGAGCCAGAGATCATCGATTTTGTGAGCTATTTCCGGACGATGTTCGTCGAGATTTGAGGAGATCGCCCCGGCGCAACGGGGCGGGTGC
>JAKBFV010000062.1 GCA_021833365.1 Pseudomonadota bacterium
GCGAGGCACAATGCATGGCGTCCTGCGCCTGGGCTGGATGCAGGCGGTCAGCAGCCAGAGCGCCGAAATGAGCCAGCACGAGCCACGCGAACAAGTTGATGAGCGCGTAGGTCATAGGCCTTCTCGCATGTAGTCCTTGATGGTACTGATGGCCGCGTCTGCGCCCTTGCAGGCGTAGGCGGCGTAGTCCTGCTCGCGCATGTCGGCAATGAATTTTTTCTGCTCGGGGCTGACGGTGCCGGTTCTGGATTTCATCTCGATCCAGAGGCCATGAAAGCCCCTACTCGATAGCGCCAGGAACAGGTCGGCCACCCCTGCCCTGCCTCCTGACTTCTCGAATAGCGCCCATCTGACAGCCCTCTGGCGAGGCGTTCCGCCGAGGTACAGGCCGTTGGCGCTGGCGAACAGCAGACCCGACAGCCTCGGGTACTGCGCCCGCCACCAGTTGACGACCGCGACCTGCTCGTCATGCTCGTCATGCTCGGAATGACGGCTCATGGCCGGGCGCTCATGGCTTCGGGATAACAATCGTCGGGATGCGGTAGCGTGATGCCGAGGTCAGCGATTGCGAAGGCCTCAATGCGCTGCAGGTACTCGCTGAACTTGGCGACCGGCAGCTTGGTAGTGGTAGGCAGCACGGCGCGAAGATCGCCAAGAACCTCCACGAGTGCCGCGCCCAGGAATTTCATGCACATGAATCCCTGCAAGGGCATCGAAGGCATGCGCGAGACGGCACGGGATCGCCACGTCACCGAACCAGGCGCAGACAGCGGTCGCCCGCGAGATTGCCGGTTACCTTCCCATCGTGCTCGAGCTGGCGTACCTATGCGCCGCCAGAGGATCTGAGATTGTCGCCCTCGCCACCGCTATGCAGCGCGTGAAGGCGCGGATGAATAACACGGGGCTGGCATCGACCTGGTGGACGTTGCACGATTTGAAGCGCAAGGGACTGACCGAGGCGACCGATAAGACCATCGCCGGCCATCGCACCGAAGCCATGCGATAGCGGTACAATGTCGGCCTCGATCAGGTCGATCCGCCGGCGTGATTCCCATAAACTCTGGCAATCCTTCCCATAAGATCACACTGGCCATTTCAGCAGTATTGGCTTGAAGCGCAGTATTCGTGCGGCTTTGACTGGTGCCGACAGTAGGAATCGAACCCACGACCTTCTGATTACAAATCAGCTGCTCTACCAACTGAGCTATGCCGGCGGCGACAGGCAGCGGCGCATTATAGGGCGCCACCTTCGACAAGTCGAGGCGTGCGGCGACTCAGTTGCAGCTCATGCCTTCCTGGTGCAAGGCGCGATGCGCGTGCATCCAGTGACTGAGCTTGTCCTGATCCTGCGGTGTCACCGGCGCTACATAGACCCAGGACTGGTCAGCCGGCACCGACTCGACCCGCGACTCGGCAGCGTAGCCTTTGGCGATCAATGCCTGCACCATCGCCGTGGCGGCCTCCTGGGTGTGATAGTGGCCCACCGAGACGGCGCCAGTGAACTCACCCTGCGTGACCACCTCGGCCGACTGTCCCTGGGCCTGCAGATGCTCAGCCGTCGCCGTGGCGTCGGCGATGTACTGGACCGGCGCGATATAGACCCAGACCCCCTGAGCATTCATATCCTGCGGCCGCAAAAGAGCGACCAGACCCTGTGTCGCCAGCTCCTTGCGGGTGACATCGGCCTGCGCTGCCGACAAGGGGCCGAGAAGATAACAGCCCGGTGCCGCTGACGCCGCCGTCGACACGGCTGATGCTGAGGGAGGGGCGGCGATGGCCGGCGCCGGCAACGCCGATTCACCCTCGTGATAGAGTTTGAGGCCGGGCAGCGATGCCTGCTGACTGAGATCCACCTTCGGAGGAGGCGCGTCGACGTAGACCTCATAAGCCCAATAGACACCATCGAGCACCAACAGCAACGCGAAAATCCATGCCATGAGTCACATCCTGCCAAAACACATCCCTAGAGTGGCACAGCCCGGCCACCATCGCAATCATGGCCCCAGCGCCACAGGCCGCGCAGCACCAGGTCAGGATCCCATTCGACGCAGGCTGCCGGAAAAAGATCGATCAGGGCGGCGCCATCACCACCGGTCAGCAGCACCCGCAGTTCCTCCTGCGGATACAGGCGGCCCATCTGTTCATAGGCCAGTCTGACCGCCCCTTGCTGCGCCGACAGCACCCCCTGGGCGACCGCCGCCGCGGTATGGTCGGCAAATCCCGGGCTCAGTTCCGACAGCAGCGTCGCCTCGATGCGAATGCCTGCCGTATGCCGCTGCAGGGCATCGATCATCAGGCGCTGACCGGGCAGGATGCGGCCGCCCAGATGTCGCCCCGCAGGGTCGAGGGCATCGATGGTCAGCGCCGTCCCGGCATCGATGATCAGGGCCGCACCCGGGCGAGCGGCGGCGGCGAGCAAGGCCAGCCAGCGATCCACCCCGAGTCGTTCTGGCTGACGATAGGCGTTGGTCACGCCACAAGCGTACGCGCTACTGCGCGCCTGGAGCACATGACAGCCATAGCGTGCCTGCAGACCCTGACTCAGCCCCGCATCCACCGCCGCCGCACGCACGCTGCTCAACCAGATGGCGGTGATCGTCCGTTCATCCCAAGCCTGCGGCCAAGGCTCGTCGTGCGTCCAGGTCGCTGCCGGCAGACACCCGAGATCCTCGGCAAAGATCCATTTGATGCGCGTGTTACCGGCGTCAAGCAGCAAGGTGCTCACGAACACTCACCTCACCACTGTGTACCCGCCATAGCTGTCCCATGCTCTCGATGCACAAGGCGCCCTGTTCATCGACCCCACGCCCATACCCGAGCAGGCGTTCCTGACCTCGCCAGGCCTGCAGCGGGCGATCACGCAAGCTGTCATAACGAGCGTAGTCACCATGAAAAGCGGCGAATCCGCTCTCTGTAAACTGCTTACAGGCGTCGCGCAAGGCCAGCACCAGACGCACAGCGAGATCCTGCCGCGTGATCTCGCACCCGCAGGCGGCAAGAGCGATCGCCGCCTGATCGATGTGTGCATGATCCTTGCTGTCGAGATGATGATTGAGGCCGAGACCGATGACCACCTCGCAAGGACCGGCAGCGTCACCGGCGAGCTCGACCAACAGGCCGCCGAGTTTGCGTCCGCCGATCTGCAGATCGTTCGGCCATTTCAGGCCGATCGCCAGCGTCGGCTGCAATTCTTCGAGACAACGCGCCACCGCCACCCCGAGCGCCAGACTGAGGCCTGCGAGCTGCGCTGCCGCCATCTCGAAGCGCCAACCCAGGCTACCGATGAAGTTGCGCGCATAAGGGGCATACCAGCTGCGTCCATGCCGCCCCCGCCCCTGCGTCTGGCTTTCGGCCAGCACCACCTGGGCATGCCCCTGTCCGGCGGCAAAGGCCTGCAACACGTCAGCATTGGTCGAGGTGGTCTCCTCATGCACGCTCAGACGCAAACCTGCCGCCGCCAGACGTGCCTGCAAGTCGGCCACCGACAAAAGCTCGATCGGAGGCCGCAGCCGATAGCCCTGCCGCGGCACCGTCTCCACCACCCAGCCCTGCTGGCGCAGGGCCTGTACCTGCTTCCATACGGCAGCGCGCGAGATGCCGAGCGCCTGCCCGAGCATCTCGCCAGAACACAGCTCGCCGGCGGCGAGCAGGTGCAGCAAGGGGCCAGCCTTCACGGCGCCACCTCGTTGACCGTCTGCACCACCTGCCAATGGCCGGCGACGACCTTGTAGAGCGTCACCGGACCATTGCGCAGATCACCATGGGCATCGAAACCGAGATCCCCGGTGACCCCGGCGTAGTGCCGAGTCGCCGCCAGGGCGGGCAGGACCCGGCGCGGATCGGTGGACTGCGCACGCTGCATAGCGGCGACGAGAACGCCGACGGCATCGTAAGCGTAAGGCGCGTAGTTCTGGATGGGACCGAAGCGCTGTTCGAAACGCGCCTTGAACGCCGCCCCCTGCGGCATCGCCGCCAGCGGCAGTCCGGGCTTTGAGGCCAGCGTTCCCGTCGCATCGGCGCCGGCGAGATGGATGAACTCCGGCGTGCGCACACCATCTCCACCGAGCAGGGGGACGTTCAGACCGAGACGATGCATCTGCTGCACCATCGGCGCCGCCTGCCCGTACATGCCACCAAAAAAGACGACATCAGGGTGCTGGGCCGCGATATGCGTCAAAATGGCTGAGAAATCATTGGCTTTGTCATCGGTGTATTCGCGCTCGCTGATGCTCGCTCCGGCCGCCTGCGCCGCCTTGACGAACTCATCAGCCAGACCCTGGCCATAGGCGGTGCGATCATCGATGACAGCGATCCTGCGCGCATGCAGACCCTGCACGACATAGCGCCCGAGCACCTGACCCTGCTGCGCATCATTGGCCATGAGGCGAAAAGCGGTGGCAAAGCCTTGGTGGGTGTAGCGTACCGCCGTCGCCGATGGCGAGATCTGCGGCAAATGCGCCTCGGCATAGACGCGCGATGCCGGAATGGTGGTACCGGAATTGAGATGACCGATGACGGCGACGGCACCCTCATCGACAAACTTCTGCGCCACTTCCGTGGCGATGCGCGGGTCGGCCTGATCATCCTGGGAATCGAGGCTGAGGATGAGAGGCCGCCCGCCTATTTGCACATGGCGGGCGTTGACATCCTCGATGGCGAGACGCACACCGTTCTCATTGTCCTTGCCGATCGCCGCCTGCTGCCCGGTCAAGGGCGAAGCCTGCCCGATGATCACCGCCCCCGCCGGACCCTGGCGATGGCAGGCGCTCAAGGCGAGCAAACCACTCATCCAAATACAGGCCCTGATTCCTCGTTGCAAGCGCATGCCCACGTCCTCGTGCCGACTGGTGATGATCAAGGCCCGATTATGAACGAGCTTGGGCACGATGCAAGCGCCTCGGCAGCGATGACGTCAATACGCGCGGGGAATACCCAGAGAAGGCCAAAAGAGTTGTGAGGGAATGCCGCCGATAAAAATAAAAAAGGGCGGTTGCCCGCCCCGTTTCCGCCCGTGCCGGCATCCTGCCCGCGACGACGTCTGCTTCCTTTCTTCCTCGATCCCTGAGCTATCGCCATCCCGACGAAGTGTCCCTAAGCCTTGCTTGGCATCTGTCCCTATGATTTTCGTCCCGAAAATCTTTGGTCTTCCTGACCATCAGCATCCTGCCGACGAAGTCAGATTACCACTTGGCCACAGGCCGGCAAGGGGGGGATACCGCGCCATCTTTCTCATACGACATCTATAAAATCGACTATTTTATAATAAATACAAGGAACTGTTGATCTTGCAAGGCTCCCTCACAGGCATCCTTCTACATCACTTTCCGCGATCTACTGACAACAATGTAAGCCATGGATTACAAGCGATGAAGATTTTCTCCCGGACCATGATGTTCTTTCTCCTGCTGCTGATCAGCGCCTGTCATGACGATCACCGACGGCGCCTGTCTTTGCAGCACCAGACGATCGACGCCACCTATCTGCCGCGTATCGCCGATTACATTGAATACTGGCGCGACGGCGCGCTTCTCGCCAGCGACCACGGCCTCCTGCTCAAGCTCGCTACCACCCCCGATCCCGTCTGTGTCAGCTTGATGGGCCTGCACCAGGATGTCGATGCAGGCTTTGTCGATGCCACCGGGCGACTGCGCGCCTGGCAGACCTTGCAGGTCAGAAGCGCCACGAGCTTCTGTTCACCCTATCCGGCGCACTGGCTCCTCGAAATGCCACCTGGCTGGTTCACACAGCATCAGATTCAAGCTGGCGCCGTCTTGACCGTGCCATCGGAGATCAACCAGCCCTGATGCCCGAGGCGCTCGGCGAGAAAGTCGATGAACATGCGCGTCAACGTCGGCAGGTGCTGACGCGAGGGATACATGGCGTAGAGGCCGCCGTCATGCACGCGATAGTGCTCGAGCAGGGTGACCAACTGCCCCTGGGCGAGCTCACGCTCACACAGATAGGGCGAGACCAGGGCGATGCCGAGGCCAGCGACGGCAGCCTGCACCGACAGCGTCAGGTTGCTCACGGTCAGTCGCCCATGCACGAGCAGCTGCGTCTGATGGCCATCGCGGCAATCGACGACACGCAAGCGATTCTCGCGCCCACGCGGAAAGAGGATGATTTCATGTTCAGCGAGATCGTCCAGTGATTGCGGCTGGCCACAGCGCGCCAGATAGCCGGGACTGGCCACCCAGCGCCGGGCGATCAGTCCGAGCTTGCGTGCCACCAGGGAAGAATCGGAAAACTCGCCGATGCGCAAGGCCAGATCCATGCCCTCCTCCACCAGATTGACCAGACGTCCGCTCAGATCGGCCTCGATCGAAACCTTCGGGTGCATGATCATGAACTCGGCGATCAGGGGGCCGACAAACCAGAGACCTAACTCGACCGGCATGGTGATACGCAAGTGTCCCTGCGGCTGCGCCTGCCGTTCTCGCACTTCCGCCTCGGCCTCTTCGAGCTCCTGAAAAGCACTCTGCAGATGCCGGTGCAAGGCGTGCCCGGCATCACTGAGATGGATGCGCCGTGTCGTGCGCATGAGCAGGCGCACGCCGAGCTCATCCTCGAGCCGCGCCAAAGAGCGGCTGATCGAGGACTTCGGCCGCCCCAGACGCTGTGCGGCAGCGGTGAGGCTGCCGTCCTCGATGACACGGAAGAAGACCTCGGCATCCTTTAGATCCATTGTATCCTCCAAAGCAACAGTCATTAACATTTCCGTAGACTAGTACATACCGAGCAACAAAACTAGACTGCCTCACAGACCTCCTCAGGAGATTTCATCATGTTGACGCCACGCTATGCACAAGATCGCGGCCATACCGTCCTCAGTTGGCTGGACAGCCGTCACAGCTTCTCCTTCGGCTCCTATCACGACCCGCGCCACACCCAGCACTCCGCCCTCGTCGTCATCAACGATGACCGAGTGCGTGCGCACAGCGGTTTTGGTACCCATCCGCACCGCCATATGGAGATCCTCACCTGGATGCTGAGCGGCCAGCTCGACCACCGTGACAGCATGGGCCATAGCGGTCGCCTGTTGCCTGGCGACGCGCAATTGATGAGCGCCGGCCCCGGCATCCAGCATAGCGAAATGAATGAAGGCGAACATGAGACGCATTTTCTGCAGATCTGGATCCTGCCGCGCGAAAAGCGCAGCGACTCCAGCTATCAGCAGATCCGTCTACCGTCGCAGCCTGGTCTGACCCTGATCGCCAGCGGCGCAGAACGCCATGACGCCATGCTCATCCATCAGGACGTCGCCATCTGGCGCGTCAGCCAGAGCGGTAGGGGCCACCTCACCTTGCCGCAACAGGCGCAACGGCAGGGATGGCTGCAGATGATCGATGGCGAAGCCGACGTCGCCGGCATCACCTTGCGCCCGGGCGATGGCCTGGCGATCAGCGACGAAGAGGCTCTGACCTTGCACACCGGAGACAGTGCCGAACTGCTCTGGTTCGATCTACCTTGATGCTGTACTCACCCCCCCTGAACGGAGAAAACACCATGTCCGCGCTTCCCCTCGACGCTCAAAAACAACTGTTTCATGACGCTCGCACCCATCACGCCTTTCTCACCACCGCGCTGCCGGAGAACACCATCCAGTCACTCTATGAGCTGACGCGCTGGGCGCCGACGGCCTTCAATGCCGCGCCAGCGCGCTTCGTCTTCGTGCAAAGCGCCGCCGCCAAGGAGAGCCTGTGCTCCACCCTGTCACCGGGTAATGTCGCGCAGACCCAGGCGGCACCGCTGACCGTCATCGTCGCCATCGACCGCCAGTTCTACGAGCGTCTGCCCGAGCTCTTCCCGGCCTTCGATGCCCGTCCCATCTATGCCAACAACACCGCCCTGGCCGAGCGCGCCGGTTTGCAGAACGCTTCCTTGCAGGCGGCCTATCTGATCATGGCGGCGCGCAGCCTCGGCCTCGACTGTGGCCCGATGACCGGCTTCGACGTCGCTCGCCTCGATGCCCTGTTCTTCCCGGAAGGGCAGTGGACCGCCAACATCCTGATCAATATCGGCCACGGCGACCACCAGGCCCTGTACCCACGCGGACCACGTCTGCCCTTCGCTGACGCTTGCCGCATCGTCTAAAGGAGTTCTCTCATGTTGACTGATCGCTGGATTACCAGCCTGCTCACGCACAACACGCTCGCCCGGCTCGCCTCACTCGCCAGCCGCCTGCTCATGGCGCTGATCTTTCTCCTCGCCGGATGGGGCAAGATCACAGGCTATGCCGGCACTGCCCAGTACATGCAGGCCATGGGCGTACCGCCCGGCCTTCTGCCCCTGACCATCGCCGTCGAGCTCGGTGGTGGCCTGCTGCTCCTGCTCGGCTTGTGGACGCGTAGCGTCGCCGCCGTGCTCGCCGGTTTCTCGGTGATCACCGCGCTGATCTTTCACAGCCATCTCAGCGACCAGACCACTTTCATCATGTTCATGAAGAACCTCGCCATGGCCGGCGGACTCCTGCAGTTCGTCATTCATGGCGGTGGCGCTGCCGCTCTCGACGCGCGCCGCTGATCATGTTGCCTCCCCTCATCGGGGAGGCATTGCCATCCGTACAAGAAAGGCTATCCTGCTGTTGAAACTTCAGGAGGAAGTCGTATGGCCAGCGCGCATGATCGACGTTTCGACGCCACCCGCCCCGGACAGAGATTTTTGCGCCTCGCCGGCATGACGGCGCAGCTCGCCGGTCACATCGCCAAGGACAAAGTCAAAAAAGTCATCGGCCACCCTGATGACAGCAGCGATCCACGCGCCCTCTACCGCACCCTCGGACACCAGCTGGCGACCACTTTGGGCGAGATGAAAGGCGCCGTCATGAAAGTCGGCCAGATCGCCTCACAGTTCAAAGACGTTCTGCCGAATGAGATCGTCGAGGCCCTCGAGACCCTGCAGAAATCCTCACCGCCCATGCCCTATCCGCGCATCGCGGCGCAGATACGCGCAGAACTCGGCGCCGAGCCGGAAACTCTCTTCGCGCAGTTCGACAAACACCCCTATGCCGCCGCGTCGATCGGCCAGGTGCACCGCGCCCGCACTCATGCAGGCCAGGAGGTCGTGGTCAAGGTGCAGTACCCGGGCGTCGACGCCTGCGTCGACTCCGACCTCAAGCATCTGCGTATGGCGCTCAAGTTCGCCGGCCTCCTGCGCATCGACAAAAAGGCGCTCGACCACATCTTCGCCGAGATTCGCCGCAGCCTCGAGGACGAGCTCGACTATCGCAAGGAAGCCGACAACGCCCGTCTCTTCGCCGACTTCCACCGTCATGACAGCAAGATCCTCATCCCAGCGGTGCATGCACAGCTGTCCTCACGCCGGGTCCTCACCCTCGACTACCTCGCCGGCGACGACATCCGCGCCGTCACCGCACCACGCTATGACCAAGCCACCATCGACGCCATGGGACATCGCCTGTTCGCCGCTATCGCCGCGCAGATCTATCAGCTGCAGGCCGTCCACTGCGACCCCCACGCCGGCAATTTCGCCTTCCGTCCCGACGGCTCCCTCATCATCTACGATTACGGTTGCGTCAAACGCATCCGCCCGGAGATCGTCGCGGCCATGCGCCAGACGGCGCAGGCGGCCCTGCAGCGCCACTATGAGCACTTCGACCCGCTGATGATCCGCATGGGTGTGCGCAACACCCACCACACCGCCCATCTCGATGCTAGCTTCTACGCCGACTGGAGCGAGATCATCATGCTCGGCTTCGCCCGCCATCCTCTCGATTTTCGCCACAGCGATCTGCATGAGCGCCTCATCGCCCAAGCCAAGCGGCAATGGTCTTACTGGCCAGCCTTTCAACCCTCTCCCGACACCCTGCTGGTGCAACGCGCCATCGGCGGCCACTACTGGACCATGCGCCAGCTCGGCGTCGTCGCCGCCTTTGAGCAGGACCTCGAGGACTGTCTCGCCAGCAGCGCGCCGCATTGAGCGGCGCTGGTCACGCGCAGCGTAGCTGCTAGACTGAAGCGTAGGGCCATCATGCGAGGGCGGCCATCATGTCGCTGCTACGCTCTTACGATCCCGAGATCACCACCCTGCAATACCTGGATGCCTCAGGTCAGCTGCACGGACAGCCGGCAGCGGCGTCACTGACCCGCGACTGGCTGCTGCGCGCTTACACGCATATGCTGCTGACACGTCGCTTCGACCAACGCGCCATCGAACTGCAGCGCACCGGTCGCCTCGGCACCTATGCCTCCTGTCTCGGTCAGGAAGCCATCGCCACCGGCGCCGCTCTGGCGATGCAAGCGGCCGATGGCTTCGCCCCCTATTATCGCGACCAGGCAGCGCAGCTGCTGCGCGGCGTGCGGATGAGCGAGATTCTGCGCTACTGGGGTGGCGACGAGGCCGGCAACGACTTCGCTGCGGCGCGCCATGACCTGCCCAACTGCGTCCCCATCGCCACCCAGCTCGTCCATGCCGCCGGCATGGCCGTCGCTTACAAGTTTCGCCGCCAGGCCCAGGCCGTTCTCAGCACCTGTGGCGATGGCGCGACCAGCCGCGGCGACTTCTACGAAGCGCTGAACATCGCCGGTGCCTGGCAACTGCCCCTGGTCATCGTCATCAACAACAACCAGTGGGCCATCTCCATGCCCCGCCAGGCGCAGACGCACGCCCGCACCCTGGCACAAAAGGCGGTCGCCGCCGGTCTGCCCTGCATCCAGGTCGATGGCAACGACGTTCTCGCCGTGTACGCCGCCGCTGACGAAGCCCTGTGCCGGGCGCGCGCCGGCAAAGGCCCGGCGCTGATCGAGGCGGTCAGCTACCGCCTCTGCGATCACACCACCGCTGACGACATGCGTCGTTACAGCCGGCCGGAGGAGCGCGAGCACGCCTGGCAGCAGGAACCGCTACGCCGTCTGCGCCAGTACCTGATGGACGTGCACGCCTGGGATGACGCCGCCGAGGCGGCGCTGATCGCCGAAATCGATGCATGCATCGACAGCGAAGTGCAATGCTATCTCGACACCCCAGCACCGTCGCCGGCAGCCATGTTCGAGCATCTCTACGCCGAGCTGCCGGAAGAACTCGTCGAACAGCGCCGCCAGGCCATCGATGGTCGTTTTCGGAGGTGACCGATGAACGCGCCCCTGCCTCTCGTCGACGCCATCAACCTCGCCCTGCATCGCGCCATGCAGCAGCATCCGGAGATGATCCTGCTCGGCGAGGACATCGGTAACAATGGCGGCGTCTTTCGTGCCACCAGCGGCCTGCTCGAACACTTTGGCGCGCGTCGCGTCCTCGATACGCCTCTCGCCGAAAGTCTGATCGCCGGCCTGTGCGTCGGCATGGCCAGCCAGGGTCTACGCCCGGTCGCCGAGATCCAGTTCATGGGTTTCATCTACGCCGCCCTCGAACACCTGATGGCGCACGCCGCCCGTCTGCGCCATCGCACGCGCGGCCGCCTGACCTGTGCCATGACCCTGCGCGTCCCTTGTGGCGGCGGCATCCACGCCCCCGAGCATCACTCCGAATCGCTGGAGTCCCTGCTCACCGCCATGCCAGGACTCAAGGTCGTCTGCCCGTCCTCACCACGACTGGCTTACCAGCTGCTGCTCAGCGCCATCGCTGACCCCGATCCGGTGATCTTTCTCGAACCTGAGCGCCTCTATCGCGCCGTGGCACAAGACTGCGCCGACGATGCCACCACCTTGCCGCTCGGCCGTTCTCTCATCCATCGCCGTGGCCGCGATCTCAGCATCATCGCCTGGGGCGCCTGCGTCCAGGACGCCCTCGCTGCCGCCGAGATTCTGCAGACCCTCGGCATCGATGCCGAGATCGTCGACGTCGCCACCCTCAAACCTCTCGACCGCAATACCCTCGCTACCTCGGTGGCGGGCACCGGGCGCGCCCTCATCGTCCATGAGGCCCCTGGCAGTGGCGGCCTCGGCGCTGAGATCGCCGCCTGGCTCGGCAGCGCCTTGTTCTCGGAACTGCAAGCACCGGTGCAACGGCTGACCGGGTTTGACTGCATCATGCCTTACGCCCGTCTCGAGTCGCGCTACCTGCCGAGCGTGCAGGACATCGTCGACGCCGCCCGCACCCTGCTTGGAGATGCCTGACATGAGCCGCTTTCTCCTCCCTGACCTCGGCGAAGGACTGCACGAAGCTGAAATCATCGCCTGGGCCGTCGCCGCTGGCGCCAAGGTGCAACGTGGTGATACGGTGGTCAGCGTCGAGACCGCCAAGGCCATCGTCGACATCCCCGCTCCGCAGGACGCCATCATCGACCAGTGTCTGGCGACCGCCGGCAGCGTCGTCGCCGTCGGCACCGCCCTCTTTGAATATCACCCACAGGACAAGGCCAGCACAGCCATAGCCGCTACGAGCAGCACCAGCGCAGCCAGCATCGTCGGCGTCCTGCCGACGTCCGGTCCGGCGCCGCTGAGCGACGCAGCACCACTCGTCGGCTTGCCGACAAGCTTGGGTGAAGGCTTCGAAGCGCTACAAGGCGTCGCGCGCACGATGGCGGTACAGATGAGCCGGGCGCAGCAGCAGGTCGCTCTCGTCACCCTCTTCGATCACGTCGAAGTGCGCTGGCACAAACATCTGCTGGCGCGTACCCTCCGCGCTCTGAGCGCCGCCTGCCGCGACGAAGGCAGCCTCAACGCCTGGTATCAAGCCCACCCGCCGGCGGTGCGCCGCCACCCGACGGCGCGCGTCGGCCTAGCGATCGCCAGCCGCCATGGCCTGTTCGTGCCGGTACTCGAGGTCGCCAGCGACAGCCGCATCAAAGATCTCGAAGAACGCGTCCTGGCTTTGCGCGAACGCGCCGAACAACGACAGTTGCAGCGCCAGGACTTGGAGGGCGCCACCATCAGCCTGAGCAATTTCGGCAGCCTGGGTGGGCGCTACGCCACCGCCATGGTCATGCCACCGCAGGTCGCCATCGTCGCCACCGGCCGCCTCGACAAGATCGGCAAGCGGCGCTACGAGTTGCCCCTGTCGCTGAGCTTCGACCACCGCGCATGCAGCGGCGCCGAGGCCGCCCATTTTTTAGGGTGTCTGCGCGCGCATCTGCGCGCTCAGTGAGGGACTGGCGGCGCTACCAGATCCTTGGTCTCGCCCTTGTAGACGTCTTCCATGTGATCGGGCAGCATGCCGATATGATCAGGCCACAGCCCGAGCTGGAAGGTGCGCACCTGGCTGTAGGCCTTGTCGGTCATGCTGTTGACACCGGCGTCATTGGTGATGATGCTCGGCGTCAAAAAGATCAGCAGATTGCGCTTGGTGACATTGTCACCGCTAGCGCGGAACAACCAGCCGAGGCCGGGAATATCTCCGATCCAAGGGATATGGCTCTGCGAACGCGTATCGTCGTTCTCCATCAAGCCACCGAGGACGATGGTCTGATGGTTGTGCGCCAGGATGGTGGTCTTGACGTTGCGCGTGCTGGTGATCAGGTCAGCGGCATGCACCCCGGTCACCGCCGGCAGAACCGCCGATACTTCCTGATCGACCTCGAGACGCAGTTCCTCATCCTCAGAGATATGCGGAATCACCTTCAGAGTGATGCCGACGTCCTTGCGCTCGATGGTCTGAAAGGGGTTGTTGGTGCCGGACACGACGCTGGTGCTGGCACCGGTGACGAAGGGCACGTTTTCACCGACGACGATCTTGGCCTCCTGATTGTCCAGAGTCAGCAAGGAAGGCGCCGATAGCAGATTGGCGTTGCTCGCCGTCGCCAGTGCTTGGACGAGAAAACCCCAGAGTGAACTGCTGCCGTTGGCGCCCTTGATATAACGACCAAAACCGGCGGTGATGCCGTCCGAGATCGAGGTCGGCGGCGAATTGTTCAGGCCATCGGCGATCACCGAGTTGATGCTGGTACCGGCATCACTGAATGAGATCGTCCCGATGCCGGCGTTGGGATTACCGGCCGCCCATTGCACGCCGAGCTCATTGCCGTTGGAACCGGTGATCTCGACGATGGCCGCCTGAATCAAGACCTCGGGGCGGCGCACGTCGAGTTGCCGTACCACGCCCTCGATCTCACGCATGACGTCAGAGCTGGCACGCACAACCACGGCATTCTGGTCCTTGTCGGCCATGACCGTCGCCGGCCCGGACAGCTTGTCAGCGCTTTGTGCTGTCCCTACCGCGCCGGCTGCCGGTGCACCACCACCTCCACCGCCCCCACCAGATCCGCTGATCATGCCCTTGAGCACGGTCGAGACCTCTTTCGCCGAGGCATGGCGCAGACGAAAGACTTCGACATTGCCGACCGACTGCGAGGGTACATCGAGCGTGCCGATCAGGGCGCGTATGCGCATCAGCGACTTGGCGTCACCACGCACGATGAGGCGATTGGTGCGCTCATCGGCGACGACATGGACACGCGAGAAGGCGTGCGTGTCCTTGGTTGAACTGATCGGGGTCAAAGCCTGCAACATGCTCAGCACGTCGCTCACCTGGGCATTGTGCAGGGGCAGGGCGACGACCTCCTCATCATCGGTGCTGTCGAGAGCGTGCACGATGTCCATCAGCGCGGCGATATTCGCCGAGCGATCACTGAGGATCAAGGCATTGGCCGCCGGCACCGCCGCCAGATGAGCGAACTGCGGCATCATCGGGCGTAACACCGGCACCAAGTCGGTCGCACTGGTGTTATCGAGAAAGACGATGCGCGTCTGCATCGACTCACCGTGCTGATCACCGGTCAGATCGACGGCGACACCGCTGCTTTTGGCATTGATGTCGGGCACGATCTTGATCGTGGCACCGGAAGGTACGGCGGCAAAGCCGTTGACATCGAGCACCCCTTGAAACAGGTCATAGACCTGTTCGCGCGACAGGCCATGACTGGAGATGACCGTGACCGTGCCGTGCACGCGCGGATCGACGATGAAGTTCTTGCCGGTGATCTGCGCCACCTCGGAGACCAAGGCAGCGATATCGGCATCCTTGAGGTTGACCTTCCAGGTCGGCGCCGCCGTATGCTCGGTCGCCGTTGCCGACCACGTCCACAAACTCAGGGCCAGGGCCAGCAAGCCCCGCCGCATCATGCTGTCACCACGCTTTTGCCGCATCACTGCGCACCACTCCGCTCTCGTCTGCACATTCTAAGGCGCCGCTTCTGTCTGTACTGTTGTTGATGCGTGCGCAGCATCGGCTGTCTCCGGCGTCAGCAGATGCGTCGACGGATGCAGATGCAGGGTCTCGATCTGCCCATCGCCACGGCGCAATACGATGTAATCTGCATGCACGGCGGCGAGAGTGGCGCCGCTGCCGACGTCATCACCGACGCGCATCCATTGTGGCTTGCCCTGCCCCGGTAAAAGGAGGAGAGCCGCGGCGTGCCGGCCATCGGCAACACTGAACAACCCCTGCAGATGCAAAGGCAGATGCGTTTCGCCACCAGAAGCCGCCAATGGCTGCACTTGCCCATGTCCCATCAAGTGCCAGCGTTCGAGCCCATCATCCTGCGCCACCTGCGCCGCCGGCGTGAACGCCTGCAAAGGCTGACGCGCGCTGACGCCACTGAGACGCAAAGCGATATCGACGATGGTGAAGGCGATCACCGCCACCGCCAGCATGGCCAGTGGCAACATCCAGCCCTGCCCAGCAGGCCGTTCCGTTCCAGTCGCCATCAGTCATGCTCCTGCAGGCGCACATCGATACGATCCGGCGTCCAGGCGTGCCCCTGGTACAACGGCGACAACGCGAGCAGGCGCTGCGCCAGTTCGATCTGGTAGCGCCCACCGCTCAGGCAGGTGAAACGCGCCAGCAGGGCACCACCTGCCGTGCGCAAGGTCCAGAGCAGGCCCTGTGCCTGCGCCGTCGGCTGCAAGACCACCGCCGGTAGCTGGATGCGATAGGCCTGATCCTGCAGACGCACTGCCGTCGCACCGCCCGCATACTCGATACGCCCCTGCAGATGCCAGTGCGCTGGTTCATGATAGTCGCCGGTTCCGCTCATTTGCACGACGTGCACCGGCGCCGCCAGCTGCAACCCGCCAACCTGCTGCATGAGCAGCGCCGCCGGCACCCAGGCCTGCAGCTGTTGCAGCCGCCATGAGGCCCAGCCAGCGGCGAAGTGCAGGCGCGAGATCTGCTCGCCGAGCTTGAAGGCCACATGGCAATCGAGACGCAGCAACAGATCGGGATGACAGTCCCAGATGACGGGTATCGTTTGCTCGCCCCACTGCCCGCTCAGACTACCCGACCAAAGCGTACCACCGGTGACCTGCACCGGCAGGTGCTGATGCTGCAGCCATGGCGTCAGAACCCAGCTGGCGGGACACCGCCATAGCAACACGGCAGCGGCTACCAGAACACCCCAGAACAGCAGTCGCCAGCGTGGCAGTGACGGCGGCGACGCTGGCGGCACAGGCAAACGACTTTCAA
>JAKBFV010000006.1 GCA_021833365.1 Pseudomonadota bacterium
CTGTCGGCGATCAGCTGTGGCACCCGTGTCAGCGTGCGCGCCGATGGCGAGGATGAAGCCGCCGCCCTCGCTGCTGTGCGCCGCCTCATCGATGATCGTTTTGAGGAGGCTGAATGATGGCTACATCACCACGCCAGCTCACGGAAGACGATGAACTCGAACGTATCAGCAAGAGCCAGCGCAAACGCGACATGGATCGCCTGCAGGCTCTCGGCGAATACCTGTTGCGCCTGAAGCCGGCGCAGCGCGCTGGCCTACCCTTGAGCGACACTCTGCATCAGGCTCTCAGCGACGACGCCCGCATCAAAGCCGGCGAAGCCAAACGCCGGCACCGCCAGTATCTCGGCAAACTCATGCGCCAGATCGATGAACCCGCCCTGCTCGATGCCCTCGAGGCCCTGCACCCGCACCCCGGCCGCGACCTCCTGCTCAGCAACAGCATCGACCGTCTACTGCAGGAAGGTGACCGCGCGGTGCAGGAACTGATTCAGCGCCTGCCCGCACTCGACCGGCACTACCTGCGCTTGCTGGTGCGCATGACCGAACAGGAAAAAGAACGCGATGGCGATGAGCAGACCGGTCGTGAGCGCATACGCCTCTATCTACGCGAACTGATGCTGCTCAAGAACTGAGCTCAGGCGAGAGGCGCCATGAAATCGGTCAGGCGCTCCGAGGTCTTGCGCAGATTCATGCTCAACAGCGATGCGACGCCCTTGAGGATCTTGATACCGACCTCGGGGTGCATCTTCAGCACCATGTCGAAGCCCTTGCGCGTCAAGACGACCAGCGCCGTGGCGCTGCGCGCGCGCACCGACGCTGAGCGTGTCAATTTGTCGATCAAGGACATCTCACCGAGAGAACTGCCTTTGCCGAGACTGGCGATGACCACCGACTGCCCCTGCTGATTGTGCTTGACCACCTCGAGGACGCCGCTGGCGACGAAACAGACGAAATCGCCCTTGTCGCCCTCTTTGAAGACATAGTCACCGGCGACGATGCGATTGAAGAACATGAACTTTTCCAGCGTGATGCGCTCCGCCTCATCGAGCTCGATGAAGATCGGCACATCGACCAGATAATCAGAGATTCGAAATGCCATGCTCTACCCACACTCCCGTCCAGCTCAGCTTCCATCCTAGCACCGCGGCGCGCATGCGCGCCCCATTCATCCGCGTTTTGTGAAGTCTTCGACAGGCCAGCGCCGTTGCTGCGCCATCGGCATGGCATGACGACGACGCGCAACCTCGCCCATGTCCATATCGACGACGTAGAGACCGGGCGCTTCGCCGGCATCGAGAAGAAGCTCGCCCCAGGGGTCGACCACCAGACTGTGCCCATAGGTCTGCCGGCGCTCGTCATGCTGACCGGTCTGTGCCGCCGCCAGCACCATGACCTGGCTCTCGATGGCACGCGCACGCAGAAGGACCTGCCAATGTGCCGCTCCGGTCAGGCGGGTGAAGGCGGCCGGCACGACGATGGCATCGATGCCCTGCTTGAGCAAGGCGGAAAACAACTCAGCGAAGCGCAGGTCGTAGCACACCGACAGACCCCAGCGCCCCCACGGCGTATCGACCCAGCCTAAACCATCGCCCGCCTCCATATGCTCGGATTCGTGGTAGCTGCCACAAGCGTCAGCGACCACCACGTCAAACAGATGGATCTTGTCGTAACGCGCGCGTATCTGGCCTTGCGCGTCGATGACAAAACTGGCGGCGCGCAGCTTGCCCGGCGCACAGGCCGTGCCATCAGGGCGCCAGGCCCAGGGCAGCGTACCGGCCAACAGCCAGAGACCATGCACGCGTGCCAGATCCTGCAAAGCCGCGAGAAAGTCTGGCGCCTGCGCCGCCCAGGTGAGGGCGCCGGCACCGCCCATGGCCATGGCGTTCTCCGGCAGACAGAGGCAATCGACGTCGTCGGCCGCCGCCCGTTCAGCCTGAGCGGTGATGAAGGCGAGATTGGCCGCGACATCGGCTCCACTGCTCATCTGTAACAACCCGACGCGACACCGCATAAGCACCCCAAATTCTGACAAAAATCAGAAATTACAATCAGATAGCCAGCGATACCGAGATGAATACTCTAGCGAACCCGGGCCCTGATCTCTTATGATGACAGCATACTGTGATTCATATCACATTTTAAAATGGACGCGACATGGGTGCCCGCATGAAAGCTCTCAGATTGGGCGCGATCCTCTCCCTGGCACTGACGTGCCTGGCGCACGCCGAACTTCCTGGCCCTGACGTCGCCCTCGACTATGCCGACCACCCACCCCTGGCGCTGTTGCGCTCTTTCGACGTCGCCGTCGTCGATCCGGATGCTAGCGGTGTCGATCCCAAAACGGAAGATGAACCCGGGCATCAACTCTTTGCCTATGTCAGTCTCGGCGAACTGGCCAGTACCCGGCATTACGACGCTGCCTTTCCCACCGCCTGGCTGCGCGAGCGCAACCCGGCTTGGGACAGCCGCCGTATCGACCAGACGGCACCAGGTTGGCCCGACTACGTCCTCGACCATATCATGGCGCCTTTGTGGCAGCGCGGTTTTCGTGGTTTCTTCCTCGACACCCTCGATGCTTACAACTCGGCAGCATTATCTGCGGCGCAGCGGACCGCACAGATACAAGCCCTGGCCAGCATCATCGCGCGCATCCACGGGCGCTGGCCGCAAGCCCGTCTGATCTTCAATCGCGGCTTTGAGCTGCTGCCGCAGGTCCATGATGCCGCCTGGATGGTCGCCGCCGAATCCTTGAACTGGACCTATGCCGACGGCCGTTATCAGCCCGTCGATGCCGCCACGCATGCCAGCCTTTTCGCCACCTTGCAGCGTATCCATCAGGACGATCATCTGCCGATCCTGGCCATCGACTACCTGCCGGCGAGCGATGCCGCCGGCCGTGCCGCCGATGTCAGGAATCTGCTCGCCCTTGGCTTCATCCCCTATGTCAGCGACCCTACTCTCGAGCACGTCGGACGTGGCCGCATCGAACCTTTACGCCGCGACGTCCTGGTCGTCACCGATGCCGCCAGCGCACACGCCGTCAATATCTGGGAAGCGCAACGCTCTTTGGGCATGCCCCTGGCCTATCTCGGCCTGGTCGCCCACTACGTCCGTGTCGACGAGCTTCTCGCCCACCCCGACCTCGATCGTGGCAGCGTCGGCGTCATCGTCTGGTTGAATGGCGACCATGACTATGGCCAGCCCTGGAATGACTGGATCACCCGCCGCCTGCAGCAAGGACGGCGACTGGTCTTTTTCAACCAGCTGGGCCTGTCGGACGACATGCCGGCGCTGCGAGCCCTCGGTCTGAAGCTCCTGCCGACAGCGCCGGAAGCCACCTGGCGCGCCATCGCACACAACGCTCATGTCGGTTTTGAACTGCCGCTGGCGGCGCAATACATGGATGTAGCGCCCCTGCAAGGTCGTACCAGCGACCAAAGCTGGCTCCGCCTCGCTGATGACCACGGCGACGATATCGACCCGGTCGCCATCACCGCATGGGGCGCCTATGCCCTGGCGCCTTTCGTCATTCGCGCGCTCAACGGTGGCGACGATGATGCCGGCCGCTGGCTGATCGATCCCATCGCCTTCCTGCACGCAGGCCTAGCCCTGCCCGATGACGCGCCGGTGGCCGATGTCAGCACCGCCAGCGGTCGGCGTGTGCTCATGGTGCACATCGACGGCGATGGCTTCGTCAACCGCGTCGAACGCGCCGGTTTCCCCTTTTCTGCCGACGTGCTCTATCACGAAGTGCTGCTTCGCCATCCCTGGCCGACGACTTTCTCGGTCATCGAAGGCGAGATCGCTGCCGATGGCCTGCACCCTGATCTGGCGCCGCAGGCGGAAGCCATCGCCCGGCAAATCTTTGCTCTGCCCTGGGTGGAAATCGCCAGCCACACCTACTCTCACCCCTTTGATTGGCGCAATGCCGCAGCGACGACGGCCGAGGGCAGCGATGCCCAGTCGCATCTACCCATCCCCGGCTATCAGTTCTCCTTACACAGGGAGATCGAAGGCTCCATCGACTATATCAATCGCCGCCTCGCTCCAGCCGGCAAAAAGGTGCAGGTTCTGCTCTGGTCGGGTAATTGCGTCCCATCGCGTGCCGCCCTCGCTGAAACCGCTGCCGCCGGCATCCGCAATATGAATGGCGGTGATACGACGATGACGGACGCGCATCGCTCCTGGACGCTACTGGCCGGACTCGGGGTCTTCCATGGCCCCTACTATCAGGTCTTCGCACCGAATCAGAATGAGAATGTCTACACCCATGACTGGACGGGGCCCTTCTATGGTTTTCGCAATGTCATCCAGACTTATGAGCTGACCGAAACCCCCTATCGACTCAAGCCCATCGATCTCTACTACCACATCTATGCCGTCAGCAAGCCCGCTTCCCTGAATGCCCTGCAGCAGGTTTACGCCTGGCTGGCCACCCAGAACCTGCATCCCGTCTTCGCCTCGCAATACATCGACAGCGTTCTCGACTTCAATGACTTCGCCATCGCGCGCACGCCGCAGGGTTTCCGTCTGCGCGGCCACGGTGCGCTGCGCGACGTGCGCCTGCCGGCCAGCGGTGCAGCGATCGACCTGCAACATTCGTCCGGCATCGCTGGCTGGGCCCCCGGCCCCCAGGCACGCTATCTCACACTCAGCGGCGCCAGCGCCGAACTGGTACTGGGAGCGACGCCAGACCTCCCCTACGTGATCGACAGCAATGGCCGTCTGAGCTCCTTCGATCGCCATGGCGCGCGCCTCGATTTCGGCCTGCACGCCGACGTCGCCCTGTCCTTCAGTCTGCACCAGCGCGCCAGCTGCCAGCTCTGGCAGGGCCAGCGCCGCCTCACCGGCAAGCGCCTGAACACCGACACCTATCTCTACCAGCTCAGCCAGAACGATGCGCCGTCACTTCGCCTCCAGTGCCCATAATCGGCGACAGCGCTTCATCCATCCGCTGCAGGTGCTCGGCTTTGCCAGCGTCATGGGCGGCGTCCTGGCGGCCATGCACAGCTCGCAGCTGCCCGACTTCGGCTCGCCCCAGGATGCCCACCACAGCGGCATCGCCTTCGCTTTCCAGCGCGCCTGGCTGAAGGCCGACCCACAAGATCGGCGCCTGCGCCAATTGATGGTCGAGCAGTTGCTGAATTCGCATCAGGATGCACTGGCCGAGAAATTTCTCCGCCCTCTGTTGCCGGCGAACGGCGCCATCAGCGATCGGCGCGTGCGTCGGGCTGCCATCACCCTGAGTTTCCGGCGCATCTGGCGCATCCCGCGGCAGAGCGGCAGGCGCGCTGCGGAGCGCGCCCACCTCGCGCTGCTACAACAGCAGATCCTGCCTGACCTGGACAGCGATGAGCGCGTCGACATGGCACAACAGGCGGCGGCCTTGGGCCACCCCGAGATCGCCTTGCACTTTTTGCAGGGCAAGGTGATGCGCGCCCATGAACTCCTCGTCTACCAGCTGGCGCTGGCGGCAAGTCAGCCACGACAAGCCGCTGACGCCGCCTTCGCCCTGCAACCCCAGGCGAGCAGCCGTAACCAGCAACGACATTGGTTTCTGCTGGCCCTGCGCGCCCTGCAAGGAGGGCAGCTGCTCGACGAGCTCTTACCGGCCGCCCGCCAGCACATCGGTGCCCTGCGCCACGACCCCCTCACCCTGCAAGAGCTCGCCGGCCTGGCCATCGCTGCCGGCGACATGAATGCCGCCTATGCTTACAGTCAGGCCGAGCGCCATGAACAGACGGGCTATTCCGACCGCACCTATGACCTCGCTTATCTGACCGCTACCGCCACCGCACATCTCGACGACGCCTATACCCTGACCCGACAAGCCCTACGGGTCAAACCGCGCTCTCTACGCTGGTGGCGCCGACGGGCACAGGTCGCCACCTGGACCGAGCGTGGCGCTGATGCCCTCGCCAGCTGGCGGCAGGTCGTCGCCTTGCAGCCGGACGACGCCGCGGCCTGGGCGGAAATCGCCCGCATGGCGCCACAACTCGATGACCATCAGGCCATGCTCGCCTGGCAACTGCATGATCTGCGCCTGCACGGCCCCAGTCATGCGCGCTTGCAGGCGATCAGCACTCAGGAAGAAGCTCTGGCGCAAGTCGACCCGGCGCTGGCACTGCTCGCCGCCGCCTACACCCGTAGCGCTGACCTCTACTACAAGGAACAAGCCGCCCTCCTCGCCTGGCGCGCCGGTGAGCCGGTGATGGCCATCCGTCTCTTGCATGAGCTGCTGGCGGCGCAACCGGATCAGCCGCACTGGCTGGCTGATCTGACCTATCTCGACTACGGCCAGGGACAGATGCAGGATGCCTGGAGCTATCTGCAGGCAGCAGCACCGCAGATGCCCGCTACGGACAGCGACTTCTGGTCGATTTACGCCGACAGCGCCCACCTGCTCGGACAATTCCCGCAAGCCCTGCAGGCCTACGATCTGCTGATCGCACAAGGCAAGGCCTCGGTCACCCAGATCGACCGCTGCATCGATCTGCTCAGCCATAGCGATCCCGTGCGCGCCGCCGCCCTCGCCGCCGATCAGCTCGCGCACCATCCCAGCCTCGCTCGTGTGCTGAACTTCATGGCTTTGCAGAGCCAGATACGGCACGCCGCCGACGCCCTGCGTATCATCGCGGCCCTGCCCACTTCGACCCAGCAGAGATGGGCGCACTCCTCGGCCTACCATCTCGCCCATGCCGATCTCGCGCAGCAGGCACAAAGACCTCGCCTCGCCTGGCATGACCTCGAACTCAGCTTGCAGGAAAACCCTGGCCAACTGGCCGCGCGCATCCAGCTCATCGATTTGGCGATCGCGCAGGGACGCCTCGATCGTCTGCGTCAGCGCCTACGCGCCGACCGCGCTTGGCGGGGCAATGAAAGTGCTCTTTGGCCTGCCTGGGGAAGAGCCTGGCTGAGCCTGCACGCACCGGCACGCGCCCGCCCCTACTTCACGCGCTGGCTGACGCTGCATCCCGGTGATCTCGACGTCATGCTCAGCCTCGCCGATTGTCTGACCGAGCTCGGCGCACAAGATCAGGCGCGTCATCTGCAGCGCCAGATCCTCAGCCAGGCCGGAGCCGCCAGCCTGCCGGCCGACACTTTGGCTTATCTGCAGCTGGCCCTCCTCGACCAGGGTGGTGATAGCGCTGATCGTCGCGCCGCCGCCTTGCGCGCCATGGCCCGTTCACGTTGGCCCGCCGTCCGGCGCGTCAGCGCACAGGAGAGCGTCGCCGATGCGATGTCGGCGTCCGGGAATGACATGGTCTGGTATGGCCGCACGCGACTCCCCGCCTGGCAAGCCACCTACCAGGCCCTGGCGCGCGACGACAGCGACGCCATGCAGGCCTTGCTGTCTCGCACCGGCAGCGACGGCGCCGATCAGCGTAGCCTGCTCACCGCCCTCGATCGCCGCGATGAGCGCGATCAGAGCCTCTGGCAGGAAGCCAGCAGCGAACCCGAGCAGAACGATCTCGCGCGCCAGATTCAGGAGCTGTTGCCGGAAGCCTCATCGCTCAGCGGCATGGGGGAAGAGATGCAGATCGGCGCGCTGTTGCGTTATGGCAGCGGCATCGACCTGACCCAGGCGATGAATGCGCACTGGAAAATCGGTCTGATCCGCCAGCAGATCGACGCTTATAGCCTCGACACCACACAACTCGCCCATGTGCCGCGCATCTCCACACAAGGTGCCCACCTCGACTGGCAGAGCCGCGATGACCAGATCAGCGCTCAGTTGCTCGCACGTCAGGATCTCAGCCATCATGCCTCGGCGCATGTCGAACAACAGGTACAGGTCGATGGCATCCTGCAATGGAGCAGTCATTTCGATTATCGCCAGGACGCCCCCGAAGGCGCGGCATTGCTGGCCCTGGCGATGAAGGACGAGATCGAAACCGGCGCCAGTCTGGCCCTCGGTTCGCAATGGCAATTGAGTGCGAGCCTGCGCGCCAGCCGTTACCTGGCACAAGATGGCCCCGGTATCGGCCTCGGGCATGCCGTCGACGTACACCTCGATCATGCCCTGCCTGCGCGTCAAAGCCTGAGTCTGGACTGGAATAGCGACAGCTTTGCCGCACAGGCCGGTCTCGTCGATCGGCAACTGCGCTACGCTCTCGCCGCCGCCACGGCCAACGCCACCCTGCTCCCCGGCAATTATCAGCAGAGCGGTCTTTTCTGGCACCTGCTCGCCGACGACACCGCTCTCGTCCATACCTGGCAGGGCATCGCCGATATCGGCTGGGTCTACACCCATCCTCTTGGCACCGGTTACGAACTGCGTGGTGGCTGGCAGGGCAGCCTGATCGGCCCCGATCGCTGGCAATTCATCTATGAGCTGGACAAGGGCAGCACCGTCCCAGGTGACCTGGTCCGGCAAATCAACTTAACCTATACCTGGTTTTATTGAGGAGAGACTCGTCTATGACCCTGCGCCCCCTGGTGATGATAGCAAGTATGGGAATCACCCTCAGCGGCCTCAGCGCCTGCAGCACCCTGGCACAAAGTGATGCGCCGGGGCAGCTCAAGCGTCAGGCCTCGATCATGATTCTGCCCAGCATCAACAATACCGAGACGCCGATGGCCGGCGAGAGGATGGATGAACTGGCGGAAAACCTCCTGCACGTCATCGGCGTCACCGATGTCGAACGTACAACGCTGCCGGCAGCGACGGATGGCGATCTCCATGACCGCACGCGCCAGGAGCAGGCTCTCCTGGAGGCGGCGAAGGCGCATGTGACCTATGCCTTGGCCATCAGCCTCGACGAATGGCGCTACAAGGTCGGTCTCGACGGCGAGCCCGCCGTCGGCATGAGCCTGCGCATCATCGACGTCGCACAGCATCGCGTGCTCTGGGCTGGCAGCTATGCCGGCACCGGTTTTGGCCGCGAAGCCGTCAGCGCCCTGGCGCAACGCCACCTGCTGCATCTGCTGCGCAGCGCCTATCGTCCTTCTGGGCACTTCTGGTAAGCATCGAGGTCGATCGTGGGACGATGGTGGGCGAGAAAACTTTCCTCTTTGCAGGTATCCTGGTCGATGTGGCTGGAGACCCTGCTGTTGATGGCGCTGGGTTGTGCCCTGCAGGCCTGGGCGACGCCCGATGACCCTCTCGGAGCACACACCCACTTCCCCTGGCTCTGGCTGCTCCCCACCCTGCTCGCCCTGCGCTATGGCTCCGTCGCCGCTGTTTTCGCTGCCAGCTGTTATGCTCTGGCGGCACTGGTCCAGCATCAGGACATTCTGCACCAGCATGCCTTGGCCAGTTTCATGCTGGGCGGTACCTTGCAGAGCCTGATCGCCGGTGAGTTCGCCGATGTCTGGCATATGCGCCGCCAGCAATTGCAGAGCGCTCACGATTATCAGGGTCAGCGCCTGCTGGCCCTGACCCGCCGGCACGTCCTCCTGCGCCTGTCCCATGAACGCCTTGAGCAGGATCTCCTGCTCAAGCCGATGACCCTGCGCGATGCCCTCGCGCACCTGCGCCACAGTATCGCCGACCAGCGCTATCTGCCCTTTCCTGCCATGGATGAAGTGATGCAGATTCTCACCCAGTCTTGCCAGCTCGAGGTCGCCGCCATCTACGCAACGCTGGAAAATGGCGAGCTCGACGCTACGCCGCTGATCCAGCGCGGTGAGATCACTCCGCTACGCCAGCACGACCCTCTTCTGCGCGAAGCGCGCAAGCAAGCCGCCCTGCTGCATGTGCAAAGCCAGCCCGGGCAGCTCGATGACAGCCATTACCGCATCGTCGCTCCCCTGCGCATCGAAGGCGGCGAACGCGCCTGCCTCATCATCGAAAAACTGCCGTTTTTGTCGATGAATGAAGAGAGTCTGCAATTCATGGCGGTGATGCTCGGCTATTACGGCGATCTGCTCGAGGTTCATCCTGATCTCGCCGTTCTGCAGGAATCCTTTCCGCAGCTACCTGCCGATTTCATGGCCGAAGTCCTGCGCCTGAGCCGCATCAAACGCGAGGCCAGGATCGAATCGACCCTGGTGGGACTGCACTTCACCCATGCGGAGCTGGCACAACAGCTGCTGCAGGACGTGCGCCGCCAGGGCCGCGATCTCGACCTCGTCTGCGAAATCCCCGGGCCGCGCCCCTTGTTGATCACCCTGATGCCGCTGTTCGGCGAAGCTGCGGCCACAGGCTATCTGCTGCGCCTGGAAAAGCGCATCCAGGACATCTTCGCGCTGCCCAATTTCTCGGAAGCCGGCATCAGGCCCCTGCGCTGCGCGCTCGATGACCAGTGTCCCGCCACCATCCTCGAGCAGGTCCTGCGTCATGGCGAACTCTATTAAGACCCCGCAGCATCCACCAAGGCGGCGCTGGTGGCTCCTCATGTTGTTGGCCGTCCTCGCTGAAGCGGTCGCCGTCGATGCCGCCAGCGCCGCCCTCGACCTGCACTTCTGGCTTTGGCACCTGGCCTGCGTCATCCTCGCCGAGCGCGCGACACAGGCGCGCCATGACCAGCCACCGCGCTGGTATACCCTGGCTTTTTTCTTCTTTCTACCCGTCCTGGGCCTGTCGTCCTACCTGATCTATCTGCTCTGGCACAGGTTCTGGAAGCACACGACGCCCACCTACCACTTCCAACGTATCGAATTACCTCATTTCAGCATGCCGCGGCATCAACGTGCGCCGGCGATCCGGCATGGCCAGGTCGGCCGCATCCTGCAGCAGAATCATCTCCCTCTGCAGTTGCGCCTGCGCTCCTTGCTCACCCTGCAATCGGTGCCTACGCGACAGTCTGCCCGCCTCCTGCGTGAGTCCTTGAGCGATGCGCAGGATGACTTGCGCCTGCTCGCCTACGGGATGCTCGAACAACGCGAGAAAGATCTGTCCTTGCGCCTGCAACAGGCTCTCGATCAGCAGGCCATGGGGCAAGAGCAAGGCGACAGCGAGCGCGCCGCTGCCGAACGCACCCTGGCCGAGCTGTACTGGGAGCTGGTCTACCAGAATCTCAGCGAAGGCCATATGCGGCAATATGCTCTCGAACGCACGCAGCACCATGTTCGCCAGGCTCTCAGGCTGGCGGTGCGAGATGCCGGTTTATGGGCACTCTATGGCCGCTGGCACCTCCTGCAAGGGGACGTTCGCACCGCCGAAGCCGCTTGGCAGGTCGCCTTGCGTCAGGGCTACCCGAGGCTACGCTTGCTCCCCTATCTCGCCGAGACCGCCTACTTGCAACACGACTACGTGCATCTGCGCAAACTCTGCCGCCAGATGCCCCTGAGCAGTGGCTTGAGCGCCCTGCAGAACAGCCTGCGTTTCTGGGGAGCTAGCGCATGATCCTATTACGCCAGGGCTTCGACGCCGACATCGGCCTCCTCCTCGAAGGGACTTATCCTTATGTCAGTGGCGGCGTGTCCAGCTGGATCGCACAGATCCTGCGCGGATTTCCCGATAAACGCTTCGCCATCTGCTTTCTCGGCAGTCGTCACAGTGACTATCCTCGTCAAAATTATGAACTGCCCCCCCAGGTGGTGCATTGCGAGGCACACTTCATGCACGATGCCGACTTCACGCAGACCTCCGATCGCACCCAAAATCATCGGCATAGCGATCCCGATGTCGTCGCTCAGCTGCACGCTCTACACCGTGATTATCAGGAAACCGGCGTCGCGCAGGAGCCAATGGACGCCTTGCTCGCCGCCCACGCCGCCGGACGTCACGGCGAATACGATCTGACCATGACACAGGAAGCCTGGACACGCATCACCGAACACTACCGCCAGCACTGCACCGATCCTTCTTTCATCGACTACTTCTGGACGGTACGCATCATGCATCAGCCCTTGTGGTCGCTGATGCGCATCGCCGAGAGTTTTCCGAAAGTCGGCGCCTTGCATGCCGTCTCGACCGGCTACGCGGGCATGCTCGGTGCCATCATGAAGCGCCGTCGCCGCATCCCGCTCATCCTCACCGAACATGGCATCTACACCAAAGAGCGCAAGATCGACCTGTTTCAGGCGCAATGGATACGCGACAACCGCGGTCTGCTCGAGAAAGATACCGGCGAAGTCGCTTATTTTCGCCAGATGTGGATACGCTTTTTCGAAGCCCTGGGGCGCGAATGCTACCAGCAGGCCGACCCCATCATCGCCCTCTATGAAAACAATCGCCAGCGCCAGATCAGCGATGGCGCACCGGCAGAGCGCACACGCAACATTCCCAATGGCATCGATCTGCCGCGTTTCTCCGCCCTGTACCAGCGTCGCCCGGCCACCCCGCCCGCCGTCATCTGTCTGATCGGCCGCGTCGTCCCGATCAAGGACATCAAGACCTTTATTCGCGCCATGCGCTCAATCGCCTACAGTCTGCCGCAATTGCAGGCATGGATCGCCGGCCCCGAGGATGAAGACCCCGCCTACGCCAGCGAGTGCCGCAATCTCGTGCGCAGCAGCGGCCTCGAGGAACATGTGCATTTTCTCGGCTTTCAGCGCATCGACGAACTGCTGCCGAAACTTGGGCTCATCGTCCTCAGCTCGATCTCGGAGGCTCTGCCCCTGGTGCTGCTGGAGGGCTGGGCGGCCGGTATTCCCTGTGTCGCGACGGACGTCGGCTCCTGCCGACAACTGGTCGAGGGTCTCGATGACGAGGACCGCGCCATCGGCCGCGCCGGACGCATCGTGCGCATCGCCGATCCGGAAGGATTGGGACAGGCGGTCGTCGAGCTGATGAGCGACGCTGCCGCTTGGCAGGCAGCGAGCGCGGCCGGTCGACGCCGGGTGGAACGCTACTATACCGAAGCACAGATGTTTGCGGCCTACCGTGACATCTATACCCATGCCCTCACCACGACGGCGGCACAGGCGGAGGCGCCATGGCCGGCATAGGGTTTGAATTGCGCAAGCTGTTGCGCCGTGACAGTCTGCTCGGTCTGCTGCAGGCCTACACCTATGCCGGGTTGATCAGCTCAGGCCCCTGGGTGCTCTCCATCCTCGGCATCCTGCTGGTCGGCATACTCAGCCTCGGTATCGTCATTCCCAACATCCTGGTCACCCAGTTCCAGGTCAGCGTCACCTATCTGATCGCCACCAGCCTCGTTTTCACCGGCCCCATCCAACTCGCCTTCACGCGCTTCTGTGCGGATCGCCTGTTTGAAAAGCACAACGACTGGATCTTGCCCAACTATCGCGCCCTGGCCCTGCTCCTGACCCTGGGCGCCGGCCTCTTCGCCCTCGCCCTGCTCAGCCTCGGCTTCCATCAGACATCGTTGATCTATCGTCTGCTCATGCTCTGTGGCTTCGTCCTGATGTGCAACATCTGGCTGGCGGCCTTGTTTTTATCTTCGATGAAGCAGTACAAGAGCATCCTGGTCATGTTCGCCATCGGTTATGGACTGACCGTCGGTCTGGCGCTGCTTCTGCGCCATGACAAGCTCGAGGGCCTGCTCGGCGGCTTCGTCATCGGTCACTTCGCCCTCCTGCTCGGCATGGTGCTACTCATCGAGGAACACTTCCCCTCGCCAGAATTCCTGCGCTACGACTTCCTCCGCCGCAGCCAGATCTTCCCCGCCCTGATCGCCATCGGTCTGTTTTACAACCTCGGCCTCTGGATCGACAAATTCATCTTCTGGTGGTCATCGACGACCAGTATTCCTATCATCGGCTGGCTACGTGCCTCGCCGATCTATGATATGCCAGTGTTCCTCGCCTATCTTTCCATCATTCCCGGCATGGCCGTCTTCCTGGTGAAGATGGAAACCGATTTTGTCGATTTCTACGACGACTTCTACGATGCCGTGCGCCACGGCGGTTCTTTGGAGGAGATCGAAGAACTACGCGATGGCATGGTCTTCACCGTCCGCCAGGGCATCTTTCAGATCCTCAAGGTGCAACTGATCACCGTCCTGATCATGCTGGTGAATGCGCGCACCTTGCTCACCTGGCTCGGCATCTCCAAACTCTACCTGCCCCTGCTCTTCGTCAATCTCGTTTCAGCGGGATTACAGGTGGTCTTCCTCGGCATCCTCAACGTCTTCTTCTATCTCGATCACCGCGCTATCGTCCTCCGCCTGACCCTGTGGTTCTGCCTGAGCAACGCCGCCCTGACCTGGCTCAGTCTCTACCTGGGACCGAGTTATTTTGGCTACGGCTACGCCCTGGCCATGCTCAGTTCGGTCTGCTGGGGGTTCTATCTCCTCGATCGGCGCCTGGAACATCTCGAGTATGAGACCTTCATGACGCGCCCTTCTCGCTGAGCAAGGGGAAGATCAGCGCGTCAGCTTGCGCGTGCGCCTGCCGCTACACGGCCATACCCATTGGGGTGCTGTTCGGCAAATCGCCAGGCATCACGACACATGGCCATAAGATCGTATTGCGCCTGCCAGCCGAGATCGTGGCGCGCGCGCGCCGGATCAGCGATACTGATTGCGACATCACCCGAGCGGCGCTCCACCACCTCATGGGGAATCGCTCGTGCACACGCCACCTGCATGGCACGGATCACCTCATGCACCGAGTAACCGATGCCGGTACCGAGGTTATAGACCGAAAACCCTGGGCCGACCTGCAGGGCAGCGCAATGCCCCTCGACCAGATCGAGGACGTGGATATAGTCGCGTACCCCCGATCCATCCGGCGTCGGATAATCATCGCCAAAGATACGCACACGCTCGAAGCGCTCCTGCACGACGCCGATGATGTAGGGCAAAAGATTGTTCGGCGCTCCCGCCACCCATTCACCGAGACGCCCACTCGGATGCGCGCCGACCGGATTGAAATAACGCAGGGCGACGGCACTGAAAGCCGGATCCGCTGCGCAAAAATCACGCAACATCATCTCCACCATCCACTTGCTGCGGCCGTAAGGATTGACCGGTTCGATGGGGGATGTCTCGGCAAAAGGCGCGCGCGCCGCCTGCCCATAGACCGTCGCCGAGGAGCTGAAGATGATGCGGCGCACCGCCGTCTCCTGCATCGCCCGCAACAAGCTCAAGGAGCCTTGCACGTTATGATCGTAGTAGCGCAGTGGCAAGGCGACGGACTCGGCCACCGACTTCAAACCGGCGAAATGCAGCACCGCCTGCGGCTGCACATCGCGCAGAAGACGGATGAGCAGATCGGTGTCGCGGATGTCTGCCTGGACAAAGCCGGCAGCACGTCCGGCCAGCTCTTCAGCGCTTTGCACGGCCGCCAGCGAACCGTTGGCGAGACTATCGACGACACTCACCGTGTGCCCAAGAGCGAGCAGGCGCCACACCGCCAGGGATCCGATGTATCCCGCTCCACCGGTGACAAGAACACGCATGCCGATCATCTCCTTCACGACGCACCCGAGGCGGCAGTGTACGTCATGATGATCGCGCCCTCCAAGCATCGCGCACGATTCAGCGCCCGGCCTACTTGAGTCTTCGCCGTCGCTGCGGCTAACCTAGGCACCTGCCCCCCGCCGAGGATCGCCTCATGCTCAATGCGCCTGCGCTCGGACGACCCGCGAGCATCACCCGCGAAGAGATCATGATCGCCGCCCTCAGCCTGCTCGGCCCCAGTCGCAGCATGTCGAGCCTGAGTCTCCGCGAAATCGCACGTGCAACAGGCATGGCGCCGAACAGCTTCTATCGTCACTTTCGTGATCTCGACGAGCTGTCGATCGCCCTCATCGACCTTGCCGCCGACTCCCTGCGTCAGATCATCCGTGAAGCGCGCGAACGCGCCACCCGCGGTCATGGCAGCGTCGTCGCCAGCTCCATTCAGGCCTTCATGCAACAACTGCATGAAGATGAAAAGTTTCTGCATCTGCTCTTGCGCGAAAGCCACATCGGCTCACCGGCTTACCAGCACGCCATCGAACAGGCCCTGAGCGAGTTCGAGCAGGAGCTCTGCCATGACCTCATCCGTCTGGCGCAGCACCGGCAACAGCCTCTTTATGCCCCGGCCTTGACCGCCAAGGCCATCACCCGCCTGGTCTTCACCCTGGGCGCTTCGGCCGTCGACCGTCCGAGCAGCGAACATCCCCGCATCGCCGAAGAACTCTGCGTCATGGTGCGCATGCTGCTGGCCGGCAGTCAGGCCTTGCTCCCGGCAGAGCCGGACGCATAAAAAAGCCCGCTATAGCGGGCGAGGAAGAACGATCAACGAAGGAAGACAAGCTCATGCGATATGCCCTGATACTGAGCTGACGAGGATCAGGCCACCAGACAGAGTTTGTGTCCGATTTGTGGCCTTATGTAAATGCGGCCTCATCATGTCTCTCCGCCACGGCGATCTCGGCCAGATGTCTAGGCCAAAACAGGGTGAAATCAGCGCCACCCAAAGCCGCGCTGACGCCGACGCTCATCTGCCCGGCATGGCCATGCGCGATCTTTTCAACGATCGACAGCCCCAGACCATAGCCACCGGATGCGCGCGTGCGGCTGTCATCGAGGCGAGCGAAAGGCTCGAAGATGCGCTGCCGCTCGGCTTCAGGGATGCCTGGACCGTCGTCCTCGACGCTGAGCCAATTATGGGTGGCATCCTGACCACCACTGAGACGGATGCGTCCACGCGCATAGCGCACGGCATTGCCGACCAGGTTTTGTACGAGGCGATGGATGTAGCGTTCCTCCGCGACAACCTCGCTCATCGCCGGTAGATCGACCTCGATCTGTACCGGCACCCGCAAGGCTTCCGTTTCACTGCGCACCCGTTGCAGAAGATCGCTGAGACTGAAGGCCGTCAGATTGAGCCGGCGTTGCCCTTCCTCGAGCCTGGCATAGGTGAGAATCTCATCGATCAGCTGGTTGAGCTCCTCGATGTCGGCATCGATCTCCTGGAGCTGATGCTGGCGGTCCTCAGCCGCATCGGCCTCCGCCAGGATTTCGACACCAAACCGTATGCGTGCCACCGGCGTGCGCAATTCATGCGAGACGGCTCGCACCATCTCCTTCTGCGATACGATGAGGCGCTGGATATGCTCGGCCATGCCATTGAAGACGAAGGCCAGCTGACCCACCTCATCCGTCGAGCGCACCGCGGCGCGGGCGCCGAGATCGCCGGCGCGCAGACGCCGCACCACCAATTCCAGTTGCTTGAGACGGCGCTCGAGGGGGCGTACCAGCAGATAAGCGCATAAAGTGATCGTCGCCAGGGCCAGAAGAGCCGAGATCAGCACCAAGCGCACCGGCATCCATGTGAACAGATAGAGCGGCCCCAGTTCAAGGACTTGCCGACTCTCGGGCAAGGGCGCAAGAATCCGTACCGATGAGCTGTTCGGGCTATTGCCCTGCTTGAGGATGAGCACGACTTCCTTTTTGGCGATACGCGCCCTTTGCTCGGCGTCGAGGTGCAAGGTATCCGCGTCGACCATGCGCACCTGATAGTAAAAATAGGGCTTGAGCACCTGTAGATGCTGAGTACGCTGCGCCAAAGGCACCGACTGCAGTTCATCGACGAACAGAGTCGCCAAGGCTTGCGCCTGTTGCTCCGACACTTTGCTCATACGCGTGTGGATATAAGCGTCAGGTTCTCCCGGTATGCGTGCAAAAATATCGGCTTGCGAGGCTGATGTATCGAGACGGACGACAGCACGCCCGACCTTCAGATCACGCGACTCGATCCATGTGAAATGCTGGCGACGCCCCTGTACGACGTCGAAGGGTGCCTCCATCATCTGCGCCAGTCTCTGTAACCAGGCGGCGCGCCCCGGTCCGGCATGCCGAGCCGTTCCCAGGGCGATGAGGCGAAACATGCCACTCGCCATATGCTCACGGTAACGCGCTGCCCGCCAGTCATTGAGGCCCTGCAAGCTCCACCAGGTCACCAGGGCGACCAGTGTGATGCAAATGAGCAGACTGCCATAGAGCTTGAGGAACAGACCGACACGCGGGCGCCGTACACTCACTTCTGCCATGAGGACTCAGGCGCTCTCACGGACAAAAAGATAGCCCTTGCTGCGCACCGTCTTGATCCGGCGCGGGTTGTCGGGGTCATCACCGATCTTCGGGCGAATACGGCTGATGCGCACGTCGATCGAGCGATCCTGGCCGTCGTATTCGATGCCGCGCAGACTGGCAAAGATATCCTCGCGCGACAAGATGCTGCCTGCGTGCGAGGCGAGCAGCCAGAGCAGATCATATTCGGCGCTGGTGAAGTCGACGAGTTCTCCGGCCAGGCTCACCGAGCGCGCGCCGTTGTCGATCACCAGATCACCGAATTCGAGGCGTTGCACCTGCTCTTCCTCGCCACCATCGACACGTCGCAGCAAGGCGCGCACGCGCGCCAGCAGGACGCGCGGCTGCACTGGCTTGGCGACATAGTCGTCGGCCCCCATCTCCAGGCCGAGGACCTGATCCATGTCGTCGCTACGCGCCGTCAGCATGAGGATGGGCTGATTGAAGTGATGTGCCCGCAACTCGCGACATACCGTCAGTCCATCGACCCCCGGCAACATCACATCGAGCACCACCAGATCCGGCTGTTCCTGCAAGACACGGCGCAGCGCCTGAGCACCATCGCCCTCGACATGGACATGAAAACCATTGCGCTGCAGGTATTCTTGCGTCAGCCCTGCCAGACGCTGATCGTCCTCGACGATCAGGATGCGCTGACCACGGACGTCTTTGTCGACCATGAGCTTCCTCCCCCCTATGACTTACACCGATGATAGTGCAAAGCGCCCTTCTCCTCACAGAGACATTTACAATCACCCTACATCGCGCTGCGCCTCTGGGAGAGGAAGGATTATCCACAACTTATCCCCAGGAAGCCCCCGCCTTATCCACTTGCAATTCTCGGCCAAGCCTCTTATCTTGTAGGTCGAACGATTATAAACCACCATATCTTGGGCCTCGCAAGCATCATCGGAAAGCACAGCCAGCAGCGCTGCCGCGCTTTTTCTGATGATTCGAGGCCACGAGATCAGGTCAGCCAACCCTAGGGATCGATGCATATGTCTACGGAAACCCTCAATCGTCCGGCGCCTCTCCAGCACGCCAACACCCCTGATGCCAGCCTTTGGGCGACCGCACCAGGCGTTCTGCGCGTCATCAAGCGCAATGGCACCGTCGTCACCTATGACGAAGGCAAGATCGCCCTGGCCATCACGAAAGCCTTTTTGGCAGTGGAAGGCGGCGTCGCCGCCGCTTCCAGCCGTATCCATGAGCAGGTGAAGACGCTCAGCGCGATGGTCTCGACGACCTTCCAGCGCCGCCTGGCCGGTGGTGGCAGCATCCATATCGAGGAAATTCAAGATCAGGTCGAACTGGCGCTGATGCGCTCCGGTGAGCATAAAGTGGCACGCGCCTACGTCATCTATCGCGACGAACGCAGCCGCGCCCGCCATGACAGCGAGGTCAAGGTCCACCCGACCCTGCACATGACCGATCGTCATGGCCAGCGCCAGCCGCTCGACCTCGGTCGCCTCGAGGCTTTGGTGCAAAGCGCTGTCAGCGATCTGCCGGAGGTCTCGGCGACCGCCATCCTCGAAGATGCACAACGCAATCTCTATGACGGCGTCAGCGAGTCCGACATCAACAATGCCCTGGTCATGAGCGCGCGTGTCCTCATCGAGCAGGAACCACACTACACCTACGTCACCGCGCGTCTACTGCTCGACCAGTTGCGCAGTGAAGCCCTCACCTATCTCGACATCGCTGAGCATGCCAGCGCCGAGGAGATGACCCAGCTCTATCCGCGCGCCCTGTCGGCTTTTATCCAGCGCGGTATCGAACTCGAACTTCTCAGCCCCGACCTGAACAAATTCGATCTCGCCCGCCTCGGTGCCGCCATCGTGCCGCAGCGCGATCTGCAATTCACCTACCTCGGCTTGCAGACGCTCTATGACCGCTACTTTTTGCACACCCAGGAGACGCGTATCGAGCTGCCACAGGTCTTTTTCATGCGCATCGCCATGGGCCTGTCGGTGCAGGAGAAGGACAAGGAGGCGCGCGCCATCGAGTTCTATCATCTGCTGTCGAGCTTCGATTACATGGCCTCGACGCCGACCCTGTTCAATGCCGGCACCCTGCGCCCTCAGCTATCGAGCTGCTACCTGACCACCGTCAAGGATGACCTCGATGGCATCTTCGCTGCCATTCACGACAACGCCATGTTATCGAAATGGGCCGGTGGACTCGGTAATGACTGGACGCCCGTGCGCGCCCTCGGCTCCTACATCAAAGGCACCAACGGCAAGAGCCAGGGCGTCGTCCCTTTCCTGAAAGTGGCAAACGACACCGCCGTTGC
This sequence comes from Pseudomonadota bacterium, assembly GCA_021833365.1. Classification (GTDB taxonomy): domain Bacteria; phylum Pseudomonadota; class Gammaproteobacteria; order Pseudomonadales; family Moraxellaceae; genus JAJZHK01. The sequence continues at coordinate 20,167 of JAKBFV010000006.1, forward strand.
GGTCAACCAGGGCGGCAAGCGCAAAGGCGCCGTCTGCGCCTATCTGGAGACCTGGCATCTCGACATCGAGGAATTCGTCGAACTGCGGAAGAACACCGGTGACGATCGCCGCCGCACCCACGACATGAACACGGCCAACTGGATTCCCGACCTGTTCATGAAGCGGGTCATCGACGACGCCGAGTGGACGCTGTTCTCCCCCAACGACGTCCCTGACTTGCACGATCTCTACGGCCGCGCCTTCGAGCAGCGCTATAGCGCCTATGAAGAGGCCACCCGCAACGGCCAGATCAAGCTGTTCAAGCGCGTGCGCGCCCAGGATCTCTGGCGCCGCATGCTGAGCATGTTGTTTGAAACCGGGCATCCGTGGATGACCTTCAAGGACCCCTGCAATCTGCGTTCACCACAGCAGCATGTCGGCGTCGTGCATTCGTCTAACCTCTGCACCGAGATCACCCTGAACACCAATCGCGACGAGATCGCCGTCTGCAATCTCGGCTCGATCAATCTGGTCAACCACGTCGGCGAACAGGGCCTCGACCTGAACAAGCTCAAACGCACGGTACAAACCGCCGTGCGCATGCTCGACAACGTCATCGATATCAATTACTACGCGGTGCCGGCGGCGCGCCGCTCCAACCTCAAACACCGTCCGGTCGGACTCGGCATCATGGGCTTCCAGGATGCCCTCTACGCCCAGGGTATCGCTTATGCGAGCGAAGCCGCCGTCGACTTCGCCGATCGCTCCATGGAAGCGATCGCTTACTATGCCATCGACGCCTCCTGCGCGCTGGCGGGTGAACGCGGCTCCTATTCGAGCTATGAAGGCTCCTTGTGGAGCCGCGGCATCCTGCCGCTCGACTCCCTCGACCTCCTCGAAGATCAGCGCGGCAGCGCCTATATCCAGGTCGATCGCAGTCAGAGCATGGACTGGAGCGCTCTGCGCACCCGCGTCGTCACCACCGGCATGCGTAATTCGAATGTCATGGCCATCGCACCGACGGCGACCATCTCCAACATCTGCGGTGTCTCGCAGTCGATCGAGCCGACTTATCAGAACCTCTACGTCAAGTCGAATCTGTCCGGCGAGTTCACCGTGGTCAATCCCTACCTCGTCCGCGCCCTGAAGACGCGACAGCTGTGGGACAACGTCATGGTCAACGACCTCAAATACTATGACGGCTCCGTCCAGCAGATCGATCGCATCCCGGCGGAACTCAAGTCACTCTTCGCCACCGCCTTCGAAGTCGAGCCGCGCTGGTTGATCGAGTGCGCATCGCGGCGCCAGAAGTGGCTGGATCAGGCACAGTCGCTCAATCTCTATATCGCCGGCGCCTCTGGTAAAAAACTCGACGTCACCTACCGCATGGCCTGGTACCACGGACTGAAGACGACCTATTATCTGCGCTCGCTGGCGGCGACCATGACTGAAAAATCGACCTTGAGCGATGGTGCGCTCAATGCCGTCAAAAGCTCCCTCGATGCTCTGGCGGCGGCACCTTTGCCCAAGGCCTGCAGCATCGATAACCCTGATTGCGAGGCCTGCCAGTAAGGCCGGTCCCGCCATGCTATGCTCACGAGGATACCGTCGATGATGTTTTCCTGGGACGATTACCATGCAGAAGAAGGGGCTACGCCCGCACGTTCAACACCGGCGTCTGCTCCAGCGGCACCGCCTGCGCCGGCAGTTGCAGCGCCACCGCCATCAGCAGTGGTTCTATCTGGAACGGCACCAGCTGCGCCTGCCCCTGTTGCCGCCCATCCCGTGGTACGTGACGCAGCCCTCGAGTCTCTGAGTGCGCCACAAGGCACCGGCCTCGAAGAACTCGAAATGGGGGCCGCGCGCGTCCAGGTCGATGACAAGCGCATGATCAACTGTCGCGCCGACCTCAATCAGCTGGTGCCTTTCAAATACGACTGGGCCTGGCAGAAATATCTCGACGGCTGTGCCAATCACTGGATGCCGCAAGAGATCAACATGGCCAAGGACGTGCAGCTCTGGCGCAGCAGCGAGGGCCTGAGCGAGGATGAGCGCCGCATCATCATGCGCTCACTCGGCTATTTCTCGACCGCCGATTCCCTTGTCGCCAACAATCTCGTTTTGGCCATCTATCGCCATATCACCAACCCGGAGTGCCGGCAATATCTGCTGCGACAAGCCTTTGAAGAGGCCATCCATACCCACGCCTACCAGTACTGCGTCGAGTCCTTAGGGATGGATGAGGGGGAAGTCTTCAACATGTACCGCGAGATCCCGGCTGTCGCCAACAAGGCGGCCTGGAGCCTCAAACACACCCATGCTCTGTCGAATCCCCATTTTCATACCGGCACGCCTGAAGCCGATCAGGAACTGCTGCGCAATCTCGTCGGTTTTTACGCTGTCACCGAGGGCATCTTCTTCTACTGCGGCTTCACCCAGATCCTGTCGATGGGCCGGCGCAACAAGATGACCGGCGTCTCCGAGCAATTCCAGTACATCCTGCGTGATGAGTCGATGCACCTCAATTTCGGCATCGACGTCATCAATCAGATCAAGCTCGAGAACCCTCACCTGTGGAGCCGCGACTTCCAGGCCGAGGTGCGCGCCATGATCCTCGAAGGCACCGATCTCGAGATCGCCTATGCCCGCGACACCATGCCGCGCGGCGTTCTCGGCATGAGCGCGGCGATGATGGAGGAATATCTGCAATTCATCGCCAACCGTCGTCTGGTGCAGCTGGGCCTCGCCGAGCACTTCCCGGGGGTCAAAAACCCCTTTCCATGGATGAGCGAGATCATGGATCTGCGCAAGGAAAAGAACTTTTTTGAAACGCGCGTCACCGAATACCAGACCGGCGGAGCCCTGAGCTGGACCTGATGGCGAGGTGAGCGGCAAAGCACGGGAGGCAGCATGCAGCGCGATGAATTGGAGGGACTGATCCGTCTCCACCCCGACTTTCCTCAGCCTGGGGTCTTGTTCCGCGACATCTCGCCACTGCTGAGCACCCACTTCCAGGCGACCATCGACCTGCTCGCTGCGCAGTTCGATGCGAGCGAATGGGCCCTGGTGGACGCCGTCGTCGGCATCGAGTCGCGCGGCTTTCTCCTGGCCGCCGGCCTCGCCTATGCACGCGGCAAGGGCCTGCTCATCGTGCGCAAACCCGGCAAACTGCCGCCGCCCCTGCACACCATGGCCTACACCCTCGAATATGGCGAGGATGCTCTGCAAATGGCGGCTGATCTGAACGCTCAGCGCGTCCTCATCGTCGATGACGTCCTCGCCAGTGGCGGCACCCTGACCGCCACCTGCTCGCTGTGCGAGCAAGCCGGCCACACCATCGCTGGCGTCACCACCCTGATCAATCTGAAAAACCTGAACCGCTTCGCCTGGCGCGACATGCCGGCGCGCAGCCTGTTCGTCTATGAATGAAGCGAGTCAGCGCGCGGAGGAGATCGATGCCTGACAAGGTTTTGCTGGTCCTGGCCCTGCCGCAGGAAAATGCCGATGGCCGTTTCAATGATCTCGGCCTGCCCATCCTGTACACCGGTGTCGGCAAGGTCAACGCGGCGATGAGCCTCACCGCTGCTCTGCACACCCACGGTAGCGCAGCCACCGTCATCAACTTAGGCTCGGCCGGCTCACATACTTTTCAGGCGGGAAGCGTCGTCTGTGCCACCCGTTTTTTCCAGCACGACATGGATGCCACCGCGCTCGGCTGTGCCCTCGGCCAAACCCCTTTCGAAGAGACGACCCATCTCGACTATGGCCTCGCCATCCCTGGACTGGCGCACGCCACCTGCTATACCGGCGATCGCTTCATCACTGAGCGCCACCCACTCCTGCCGATGCAGGTCATCGATATGGAAGCCTATGCTCTGGCGAAAGTCTGTCAGCGCTTCGGGGCGCCTTTCGTCTCCCTCAAATTCATCACCGATGGCGCCGATGGCCAGGCGGCTACGGACTGGCAGGAGAGTGTTGCCATCTCCGCCTCGCGTCTCTACCAGGCACTGCGGGAAACCTTGTCCCATCTCAAGGATGCCGCCGTCGGCTGAGCTTGGGCATACCCGGCTCGCGCTGATCGTGGAAGAGCGCCAGGGGCAGGTTCTCGAGCGTAGCGCCGGCACTCGACCATCTCGATAACATCGACCAACAGCCCCCAATAAAGCCACTAACAAGAAAATCACCATTTAAAAGCCTGAAAACAGGCTATTGGCAACTTGAAAAACAAGAAACTCTGAACAATAATAGACTTCAACACAACCGCTATCTATTGATCGCGCACCATATAGACTGAAAACCACCTATTATGAAATCAAGGAAGCAGCCATGACCAGGGCTGCGCCGTCGCCCGACATGTCACCGGCCAGGACGCCCGAAGAAATCGAGACGAGCGTGGGCGAAGCCCTGCGCGCTCTGCGCCTGGCGCGTGACCTTGACCAGGCTGGCCTGGCCACCCAGGCAGGCGTCTCGGTGTCGGCGCTGAAATCACTTGAAGGCGGGCGCGGCTCGACCCTGCACACCCTGGTGAAAGTGGTGCGCGCCCTCGGCCGCGAGGACTGGTTGGCCAGCATCGCGCCGGTGGCCAGCGTCAGCCCGCTTGCGATGCTGCGCGGCGCCCCTGTTCGCCTGCGCGCCGGTCGCCGCAAGCCCGCCACCGAGGGGTAATCCATGGCCAGCTCTCCCCGCCGCACTGCGCGTCCTTACATCCACGTCACCGCCGTTGAGGTCCGGCTCTGGGGGCAAAGCGTCGGCGCTGTGGCGCTGGACCCGCGCTACGGCGTCTACGCCTTCCAGTACACGCAATCCTTCTGTGATTCGGGCCTACAGCCGGCACCGCTGCAGATGCCTGCCAGGTCCGAGGACGAAGTCTTTTTATTCGCCGATCTGCCCGTCGCCACCTTCAATCGTCTACCGGCCATGCTCAGCGACGCGCTGCCCGACGACTTCGGCAATGCACTCATCGATCGTTACATGGCCGACAAGGGCTTGAGCAAGGCGCAAGTCACCCCCCTCGATCGGCTCGCCTACATGTCGGCGCGCGGCATGGGGGCTCTGGAGTTCCGTCCAGCGCGCGGTCCGGCCACCCGCAAAGCGACAGCGATCGAGCTCGACCAGCTGGTCACACAGGCACGTCTGGCGGTCTCGGGTGACTGGGACGGCGACGACCACACGAACGCGGCTCTACGCAGCATCATCGAAGTCGGCACATCAGCTGGCGGCGCGCGCGCCAAGGCTGTCGTCGCCTGGAACGCACAGACCGGGGAGATCCGCTCCGGACAGGTCCCGGCACCACCGGGCTTTGTGCACTGGCTGCTGAAACTCGACGGCATGGGCGTTGACAACGAGCTCGGGAGCAGTCAGCACTACGGCCGCATCGAGTTCGCCTATCACTTGATGGCGAGAGCGGCGGGCATCGAGATGATGGATTGCCAGCTCTTGCATGAACGCGGGCGCGCCCACTTCATGACCCGGCGCTTCGATCGCGGCGGCGCTGACCACAATGATCGCCACCACATACAGACGCTCTGCGCGATGGCGCATCTCGACTACAAGCGCAAGGGTAGCAACGCTTATTCTCAGCTGTTCAGCACCATCCGCGCCCTGCGCCTGCCATATGAGGACCTGCGCGAGGCCTTTCGCCGGATGGCCTTCAATGTCATGGGCCGCAACTGTGACGATCACACGAAAAACTTCTCATTCCTGCTGCGCGCACATCAGCCTTGGCGACTCAGCCCCGCCTACGACGTGACCTTCGCCCACAACCCGGTCGGCGAGTGGACGAACCAGCATCTCATGTCGGTCAACGGCAAGTTCAGGGATATTGGGCGCGAGGATCTGCTGCTCGAGGCGGAGCGCTTCGGCGTCGGCGACGCGCCCAAGGTTCTCGACGAGGTCGCTGCTGCGATCGCACGCTGGCCAGAGTTTGCCAGGCAAGCCGGGCTGCCGGCGACGCACATCGAACATATCAGCACCCAGCTGTTCATCCCGACCCGCTAGGCTGCGATGCCAGCACTTGGCGCAACCTGAACACAGAGGGTGACGCCGCCCACCATGGCAGCCTGATCGAACAGCAAACCCTGCCCCCCCCGAGTCAAGAGTGACCGGCGCCGTTACACCACGCACGGGGACATGATCCTTCGGCCTTCGTGCATCCGTGTTTCTCAAAAAAGCCGACGAGGTCCTTGCGCGGCCAGAACAAGGACAAGATGCAGTCTTTCATGCACCCCTTGATGTCGGCAGGGAAACCCATCTCGTTCCCCCCTCATCAGCCAATCCTGCCAAGGAGTTGGTCGATCACGTCGCTTGCTTGGCGCTGACGCAGAACTCTCGCCTCGCGCTGCTCGGGTTCGTCGCTCTCGCCAAGTTCGAACTTGGCGACCGACACTGGGCCATCCTTGCGATAGCCCTCGGTCTTGTCGTCCTGTACGAAGCGATTGCGCAGGATTGCCAGCGCAGCCTGAACACGACACCATGCTTGCCATCACGCTCCTTGCGGAAGCTTTCGGCGACCGCGCCCATGCCCTCGGGCGCATGTTCGATGCAATAGATTAGGTCATGTGCATCCTTGCGTTCGAAACGCTGGTCAAACGCAAACGACTTCAAGCAAGTGAAGCTGACCAGATTGGCGTGCTTGATCTTCTCGGTCGTGACGCCGTTTCCGCCCAGCAGTTCGGCTTGTATCTCGGTGACCTGGTGGAGGTCAAAGACGATGGATGAGTGCGGAATGTTGAGCGCCGAGATCGTGCCCTCTGTCGGTAGCGGCTGTACCTTGCCGCCCGCGATGTCCGGCGCGTCGGCGAGCAGTTCGAGCACCATCAGCGCGCCGTGTTCGGTGCGGGTCTGCCAGCGCCACGAGAGTTTTCGCTTCCTTTCGTTCTCGGCGCGCTCGAAGCCCATTTTCTTGAGGTTGTCCTCCAGAGTGTGATACGCCTCGGTGTCGGCCAGGATTTGCAGGTCGATCACGATGTCCACGTCCATCGTGCCCGCGTGTGCGGGCACGATGGGCGGCCGTGCGGCCACCAAATACCTTGGTGTGAGGCCCCCGACTAAATACACGGAGTCCTTCCACGGACCCAGCCCGCGCAACAGCGTCACCAAAACACGTTCGCAGTCGATCGTATACTGGTCGCTGTAACCGTCGAGGGTTGCGGGCTTGGCCATCAGAAACCGATCCTTTCTTTGCGCAGATGCTCGGCCATTTCCTTGGCGCGGCCTTCGCCACGCAGCAGATCGAGGTAGACTTGGATCGGGCTGGCGAGCCAGATACCGCCGACTCGCTCGCGGAACAGCAGCTCGGCAGGGGACTTCGCTTCGATGATCGTGAGATTTGCTCCTTCATTGACAACGCGTGCGCCGAGTTCGCCTATGGCGGCGTTGGCGGCAGGACCAATCAGCACGCGGCAGCGCACTTGGGAGACGCTGGAGAGAAATGGCGCGTAACGCTGGGCAGCGGCTTCGTGGCTGATCGCGTATCCGACCTCATGGGTCGCAAAGACCTGTCCAATGTGCTCCAACAGGGTGTCCGCTTTCATGGAGGGGACGTAGTAGCGGCGAAGCGCGGGGGGCCGGATCGAAGCGAGCTGCTTCACCCAGGCATCCAGTAGCGCCGCAGGCTCTCTGAGGTGACGCTCTTTGCTGGGGCCTTGTCCACGCGACACCAACCAGTCGAAGCGCTCCAGTTCCGTCAGCACCTGCGAGGCGGTTGCCGGCGATACCAATGCTTGCTCTGCGAGTTCTTTGCCGCCGAACCAATCCTGATGACGCGCCAGCAGGGTGTGCAGCACCTGCGCGCGCCGCCCGGAAAATAGAGATCGCATGGACTTCGACAGAGTCTTGGGTGGCGGCTTGTCGATGTAGAGAAAGGCGCCCGGCGCGGGCAGGTACAAGCTGCCACCGCTGTCGTAGTAGCCGACGCGCTCATCTCTCAGCAGTTCCTTGGCGCCCGGAGAGATTGACTCGGCGATCAGAAGCGATAGCACCTCGTCGCCACGCTGCTCTTTTGGCCTGTTGTGACTGATTCCCCTGAATTGCCACAGAACCTGACGTACATCTCTCGGGTAGACGGCTTTTTTCGCTTCGATCAGCAAGATGAAGGACTTGCCGGCGACCCGCAGGTTAATCTGGGAGTCGTATCTGCTGTCACTAGCTAACCCGACAGACTCCCGGTGATCCAGTTCAGCGTGCACGTCCGGCAGCGCCCGAAGGGTGTCGAGAAACTGTTCGATCAACTGTCGTTCGGTCGTGAGCGACTCAGGTATCATGGTTTACGGGGTTCTTTACTGTGCAGTGAATATTGGCACTCTAGCGAATATTCAATGAAATGACAATATTTACTGTTCAGTGAATATTGTTAGCTAGTTCCAGACGTCCCGGCGTTTCCGCCGACGGGCTAGCTAGCGGGCGCTGCCCCGCGTCTCGTGCCGAGTCGCGGCCATTCGGCTTTGATCCCTGACACCTCCGGCCCTTTGGGCCTGCGCGCTGCGCTTGCCATGTGGCAGTGGAGTGTGTGGGAGGCGGCCTTGCTGTTCCCTTCAACGTACCACGCCGTTCTCGCCGTCAAGGGCTGCGCGCCCGGCCCTGCGGTTGGCCGCTTGCGTCCATGCGGCCGTCTACGACCCCTGACTGTTGATGCTCGTTGAAAATTGACCCTTATAAATCTTGGACTTAGGCTTCAGATTTCGTAGTGCAGCGTCGGTGAGCATCGAGGTTTCCTCCGGCTTGTGACGACTTTACCGTCAGGTTTTACCGTCAAGGACCTGGAGACCTGCTGATGCCCGGAAAGCCGCATAAGACAAGCATTCCCGAGAAGGCTTTTACCGTCAGCTCTACCGCCAACTTGTTTTGCTGGCTGGCGATAGTCACCGATAGATGCCGCGACGCATTTCCTTCTAAATCAATACTTTGCAGCAGTTTTTCGATAGCTAGCGATAGTCCTCGAAGGACGTAAATTCACCCCACCCGATTGTTAATGAGCAGAAAAATACAGGCATTGACGGGCAATGGCTGGAAGTCTGCAAATTGATGCCATGAAAAGCACCATGTTCGGAGAATCTCATGCGGCAATGCTCGCCTTAGGGGGTTGAATCAGACATTCGGCTGGAATGCCTAGCTTCTCGTGCAGTTTCCAGATCATGTTCAGTGTCAGCGGGCGCTTGCGGTTCAGAATCTCGTAGACGCGATTGAGCCGACCAATAATAGGCACCAAGTCCTTCGGTGTCAGCCCGGCCTGATCCATACGGAACTTGATCGCCTCCACAGGATCAGGGAGATCAATCGGGTAGTGCTTGGACTCATAGGCTTCGACAAGCGTCAGCAGAATTTCAAAGCGGTCGCCGCCGGGCGTGCCAGGCGTTGGCTCATTGTCGAAGTAGGCCGAGACTTCACGCAGCGCGGCCTTGTAGTCATCGTTGGTGCGAATTGGGCGAATTTCCATGTCAAACCTCCATCTCTACAGTTTCAGCGTCTATGCCATCGTATTCCTTGTGGGTGCCGATGAACTTCACATAGACCGATTGGAAGTGGTAGGCAACTGACACAACCAGACGGTAGTCATTGCCCTTGATATTGAACACCACGCGGCGATTCTTCAGGATGCTGGCACTTCGATAGTACTCCTTGATCTCGGCGGGTTGCTTCCACGAAGCCTTCTTCACCTCATCCACCCAAGACTTGAGCGGCTGCTCTGCGTCCGGGTATTTTTCCCAGAAGACGCGAAGAAATTTCACAGCGACGATATTCATGAGAGCATTCTAGTCCCAATTTGGGATATATACAAGCCCCCCCCCCCCCCGCGCACAGGGGACGAAGTCACTCAATACAGTGACTCGCAGTGAGCTGTGCAAATCAGGATATATGCGTGCATGCTCTTGACTTCGAGTGCACTCCAACCTTTAGGATACCGATATGGATACCCACCTGACCATTAATGAAGTCGCCACCCGCACTGGCTTGAGTGCGCACACCTTGCGTTACTACGAGCGTGCCGGACTGATCGCCCACGTGGCACGCGCGCCCGGCGGCCAGCGCCGCTACGCGGTCTCGGACATGGACTGGATCGGATTCCTGTTACGTCTGCGTACGACCCATATGCCAATCAGGCAGATGCAACAGTCAGCCGAGGTACTGCAAGTGAAGATTGAACACTACCAGATGCTTGAGCGCTCCATTTTACAAACGTCCAATCCCGATGAAAGGAATACCCATGCTTCCAAGCCGCTATGAACAAGGTCTCGCCAAACTGCAACAAATCGACGGTAACGCCGGTGTACGGGTCATCGACAGCTTGCGCGACATTGCGCCGGACTTCGCACGCTATCTGGTCGAGTTTTTTGGTGACATCTATTCACGCCCGGGGCTGGATCTGAAGAGCCGCGAGATCGCCACAGTCGCCGCGCTCACCGCGTTGGGCAACGCCACGCCGCAGCTCAAGGTGCATATTCAGGCCGCACTGAATGTGGGGGTGACACGCGACGAAGTCATCGAGATCATTATGCAAATGGCCGTCTACGCCGGTTTTCCTGCTGCGTTAAATGGCCTGAATGCAGCCAGGGAAGTATTCTCTGCCGACGAAGGCCGCCATTGACAAAGTCACTCCCACTCGATGGTAGCAGGGGGCTTGGATGAGACGTCATAAGTGACGCGCGAGATGCCGGCGATCTCGTTGATGATGCGATTGGAGACGCGTTCGAGCAGGTCATACGGCAAGTGCGCCCAGCGCGCCGTCATGAAATCGATGGTCTCCACCGCGCGCAGGGAAACGACCCAGGCATAGCGACGCGCATCGCCGACGACGCCGACCGATTTCACCGGTAAAAACACCGTGAATGCCTGACTGGTCTTGGCATACCAGCCCGCCGCATGCAGCTCTTCGATGAAGATGGCATCGGCCTGGCGCAGGAGGTCAGCATATTCCTTGCGCACTTCGCCCAGGATACGCACCCCCAGACCGGGGCCTGGGAAAGGATGGCGGTAGACCATGTCATGCGGCAGACCAAGGGCCAAACCCAATTGCCGCACTTCATCCTTGAACAATTCGCGCAGCGGCTCGACCAGCTGCAGTTTCATGTCCTGCGGCAGGCCACCGACATTGTGATGGGACTTGATGACATGCGCCTTGCCGGTGCGACTCGCCGCCGACTCGATGACGTCCGGATAGATGGTCCCCTGTGCCAGCCAACGCACCTCGCTCAGCTTCGCCGCCTCCTCATCAAAAACCTCGATGAAGGTGCGGCCGATGATCTTGCGCTTTGCCTCGGGATCCTCGACTCCCGCCAGCTGACTGAGAAAACGCTGCTCCGCGTCGACGCGGATGACTTTGATCCCCATGTGTTGGGCGAACATGGCCATGACCTGATCGCCTTCATGCAAGCGCAGCAAGCCATTATCGACAAAGACACAAGTCAGACGCGGGCCGATGGCGCGATGCAAAAGCGCCGCCACGACCGAGGAGTCGACGCCGCCGGAGAGGCCCAACAACACCTCGTCCTGCCCAAGTTGCTGACGCAGGCGAGCGACCAGATCCTCGATGATGTTCTCGGGAGTCCATAGCGCTTCACAGCCACAGGCCTCACGCACAAAGCGCTGCAGCATACGCCCGCCCTGATGCGTATGCGTCACTTCCGGGTGAAACTGCATGGCATACCAGTGCCGCTGTGCGTGGCTCATCGCCGCTATCGGACAGGTCGCCGTGCTGGCATTGACGGTGAAACCTGGCGGCAAGGTAGTGACCTGATCACCGTGGCTCATCCAGACGTCGAGATGCGCCTGTCCCTGGGCATCGACACGGTCCTCGATGCCCTGTAGCCAGTCCGGCGTCGCTGTCAGCGTGACATCGGCGTAGCCGAATTCGCGTTGCTCACAACTGGCGACGCGGCCACCCAGCTGTTCGGCCATGGTCTGCATGCCGTAGCAGATGCCGAGCACTGGAACACCGAGGGAAAAGACGACATCGGGAGCCCGCGGGGTATCTGCCGCCGTCACCGTCTCCGGCCCACCGGAGAGAATGATGCCGCGCGGCGCGAAGGCGCGGATGGCCTCTTCTGCAGCGTCGCAGGCATAAAGCTCGCAATAGACGCCGAGCTCGCGCACACGACGCGCGATCAGCTGCGTGTACTGTGAACCGAAATCGATGATCAGGATGCGATGGTCGTGAATATGGCGGCTCATGAATTCCTGCCGGGGGCCAGGCCCCGCCTTGATCTGATACGCCCGGCAGAGGAGGTTCTCCCGGGCCCTGCTCAACCTACCCGATAATTCGGTGCTTCTTTGGTGATGGTGACATCGTGGACATGCGATTCTTTCATGCCTGCGGCGGTGATCTTGACGAAGCGCGGCCGCTTGCGCATCTGCTCGATATTCGCCGAACCGGTATAACCCATGGCGGCGCGCACGCCACCGAGGAGCTGATGGATGATGCCACTCATCGGCCCCTTATAGGGGACACGCCCTTCGATGCCTTCGGGCACGAGCTTTTCAACCCCTGCCGATGCATCCTGGAAATAGCGATCCGAAGAGCCATTGCGCGCCGCCATGGCACCCAGGGACCCCATACCGCGATAAGCCTTGTAATAACGGCCCTGGTAGAGTTCGACTTCACCCGGCGCCTCTTCCGTGCCGGCCAGCAAGGAGCCGATCATGACCGCATGCGCCCCCGCCGCCAGCGCCTTGGCGACATCGCCGGAATAGCGGATGCCGCCATCGGCGATGAGAGGAATGTCATCGGCGAGAGCCCGCGCCACCTCATCGATGGCGCTGATTTGCGGCACCCCGATACCGGCGACGATGCGCGTCGTACAGATCGAACCAGGACCGATGCCGACCTTGACGGCGTCAGCACCATGATCACGCAAGGCGAGAGCGGCCGCTCCGGTGGCGATGTTGCCGCCGATCACCTGGACACGCGGATAATGCTTCTTGATCCAGGCAACGCTGTCGAGGACACCACGCGAATGACCGTGCGCGGTATCGACGACGAGGACGTCGACACCGGCGTCGACCAGTGCCTCGACACGGGCATAAGCCTCCTGGCCGGTACCGACCGCGGCACCGACACGCAAGCGCCCAAGCTCGTCCTTGCTACCGGACGGATGCTGTTCGGCTTTACGAAAATCGTTGACGGTGATCAGACCCTTGAGACGAAAGTCATCGTCGACCACCAGCACCTTCTCGATGCGATGCTCATGCAGCAGGGCGCGAATGCGCTCCGGCGACTCGCCTTCACGCACCGTCACCAGCTTGTCCTTGGGCGTCATGATACGCGCCACCGACAGTTCCGGCTGGGTGACGAAACGCAGATCGCGGCTGGTGACGATGCCGACCAGATCCTCGCCTGACACCACCGGTACGCCGGAGATGCGATTGGCAGCGGTCAGTTCCTGCAGCTGCGCCACCGTCGTCTCCGGGGTCACCGTGATCGGATCCTTGACCACCCCGCTCTCATATTTCTTGACGCGGCGCACTTCCGCTGCCTGCGCTTCCTTATCCATGTTCTTGTGCAGGATGCCGATGCCGCCTTCCTGCGCCATGGCGATGGCCATAGCGGCTTCGGTCACCGTATCCATCGCCGCCGACACCAGGGGCGCATTGATCTCGATCGATCGGGTCAGACGCGTCCGCAGGGACACATCCTTGGGCAGTACTTCCGAATAATCCGGCAGCAGCAGGACGTCATCGAAGGTCAGGGCTTCTTGAACGATTTCGAGCATGAGGATCCCCTCGCGCGGTGGACAGCTAAGCCGGCCATTATACGATATCTTGCGCCCTGCCTCAACGCACGCCTCACCTTCCCTGGATTCAGCTATGTCATACTACGAATTCAGAGGAGATGACCATGTCCACCACCCCCATCCTGTCGGTCAGCGCACTCAATCAGCTGGCGCGCGGTCTCATCGAAGACCATTTCTCGGCGATCCGGGTCGAAGGCGAGATCTCCAACCTCACGCAAGCGAGTTCCGGGCATCTCTACTTCACCCTCAAGGATGCCTCGGCGCAGATCAAGGCGGTCATGTTCCGCAGCCAGCGCGCGCAACTGCGCCTGCAACCAGAAAACGGCGGCAAAGTCGTCGCCGAAGGTCAGCTCAGCGTCTATCCGGCGCGCGGCGACATGCAGCTGCTGGTCACGCGCATGCAGGCGGCCGGCCTGGGTGACCTGCATCGTGCCTTCATGCAACTCAAACAACGCCTCGAACAGGAAGGCCTGTTCGCACAGGCGCGCCCCCTGCCCGATGCACCACAAAGACTGGCACTGATCACCTCGCGCCAGGGCGCCGCCGTGCACGACATACTCAGCATCCTCAAGCGTCGTGCCCCGGCTCTGGCCATCGATCTTTTTGCCGTCGCCGTGCAAGGAGAAGGGGCGGCGGCGCAGATGCGACAAGCCCTGAGCGAGATCGCCCGGCGCGGCGTCCACGACGTCGTCATTCTCGGCCGCGGGGGCGGCTCCCTCGAAGACCTCTGGGCCTTCAATGACGAGGCGCTGGCACGCGCCATCGTTGCCAGTCCGATCCCGGTGATCAGTGCCGTCGGTCACGAGACCGATTTCTCGATCGCCGACTTCGCCGCCGACCTGCGCGCCGCCACCCCCTCTGCTGCCGCCGAGATCGTCAGCGCCGGCAGCGTCCATCGTCACCAGCTCCTGCGTCAGCTGCAAGAGCGTCTGCGGCCACCGCGCGCCCTCATCGAGCGCGCTGCCCTGCGTCTCGACGATGCCAGCCAGCGCCTGCAACAGACCCTGCGCCTGCAGCTCGGCGAGCTCCGCCGCCGCCAGGAAGTCAATGCCGGGCAACTGCAGCGCCTGTCACCACCGCGTCTGATCGAAGCGCGGCGGCAGCGTCTGCAACAAGCGCAAGCACAGCTGCCGCTGCGCATACTGGCTTTGATCGCCATGCAGCGACAGCATCTGGCGATACGCCAGGGGCGCCTGTCAGCGCACAGCCTGCACCTCAGCGCACACCACCAGCGCCTCACACTGCTGCATACACGCCTGCAGGAGCTGGTGCAACGCGCTCTTCAGGAGCGCCGCAGCGACCTCGAACAATGCGCACATCGTGCTCACGTCGCCAGCCCCCTCGCCACCTTGGCGCGCGGCTACAGCATCCTCAGCGACAGCGAAGGTCGCATCGTGCGCGACAGCCATCACCTGCATATCGGCGAGCGCCTGCAGGCGCGACTGGCGCACGGCATGGTTACCCTCAGCGTCGAACACACTCTCCCAGACGACCTCGTCGGGCTCACTTAAGGAGAAGCTCATGCGCCCCTACCCTGGACGCCTCGCCGCGCTATGCCTGATCGGCAGCTTGCAGGCGCAGGCACTGATCGTCGCACCCGTCAACGGCGGCATCGCTGCTGTCGCCCTGCCGGACAGCGACAGCCGCCCGCAGGTCAGTTATCTCGGCCACCCCGTGCTGGTCAGCGGTCAGGCGCCGCACTGGCGCGCCATCGTCGGCATACCCCTCGATCGTCCGGCCGGCATCGAGCACCTCGATGAGATGGCGCCGCTGACGCAGTCCATACCCTTCCCGATCGGCCATAAAGCCTACCCAGAGCAACACATCACCCTCAGCGACCACCATATGGTCGACCCAACACCGGCACAGCTGACGCGCATCCATCGCGAACTGACCGAGGAAAAAGCCGATTTTGCCCTCTTTGACGGGCAGCAGCCGCCCTTGCGCATCGACCACCTGCCAGTGACCGCGACCGCCCTCGACAGTGCCTTTGGTCTACGGCGATTTTTCAATGGCGAAGAACGGGCACCGCACAGCGGCCTCGACCTGAAAGCGCGGGAAGGGCAGATGGTGACGACGCCCCTGCCTGGGCGTGTCGTGCTTGGACGGGAGCTCTACTTCAACGGCGGCACCGTCATCGTCGATCATGGCCAGGGTCTGGTCAGCATGTATTGCCACCTCAGCCACATCGACGTGCAACCCGGTGAAATGCTCGCTGCCGGCGCCGAGCTGGGGCGCGCCGGTCACAGCGGCCGTGCCACCGGGCCGCATCTGCACTGGTCGATGAGCCTCAACGACGTGCGCATCGATCCCGCCCTGCTGCTCAGCGATGACCTGCGCCGACAGCTCGGCCTCGATCACTGAAAGCCGATGATGAACTGCACCCAGCCGGCAATGAATCCGAAAATGCCGCCGAGGACGATGATGATCCATTCATCTTCCTGAAAAGCCGGGCGCAGGAGATCCTGAAACTCGGCGGCGCTCATGGCGCGCATGCGCGTCGAAAAGATGCGCGCGATCACCGCCGCTCTGTCTTTGTTGAAACGTGGATCCTGCAGAGGCTCGAGCGACTTCTGCGTCGCCTTCTCGACGACCGTGCGCTTGAGATCGGCGTAACCCTGCGGCCCTACCGTCAACTGGATGGCTGTACGCACCACCCCACCCTCGAGCAGCGGTGTCAGATGCCGCTTGATCATGGCGCGGGTGCGATCGGAGCGCTTGCCGGTCATCATCTCGGTCATGATGTGGCCGATGGTCATCATCTCTTCCGTCGACAGCTGCGCAAACTTGTCGGCGACTTCATTCTGCCGTTTCAAAAACACGCCCTGCAGGCGCCAAGGGCCGATATAGATGGGATTGAGCGGGCGAAAGACCATATTGATCGCCACCCAGTTGGTCAGGTAACCGAGCGCCGCACCATAGAGAGGCAGGCCCCAGCGGTAAGGCCAGAAGTGCCAGCAGAGCATCTGGATACAGCCAAAGAACAGCCCGATCCACAAGGAGGAGTTGACGACAAACTGGATCTCATGATCCCCCACTTCCTGAAAGGTACGCACCATCAGGCCTTTGTCCTGCTCCAGGCGCTGCACCACCATGTGCTTGAGGTCCATCAGGTCTTCGATGTTGTCGCTCATGTCCTTGACCAGATGATCCATGATCTCCGGCAGCTGCTTGCGCACCCGCGCATAGACGCGGCGCTTGATGACATTGGGCAGATTCTCCCAGAGCACGCGATTCTGCTCGTTCATGATCTCGTCGATGAAGTCCTCGACGTTGGCGAGCAGTTCACGGCTGATGTGGCGGGCGATCAACTCTGGTTCCATTTCCCGGAAGACCTCATCGAGGCTGCCGAGCTTGGCCAGGGTGTTGTCGACGGTGATCGCCGCCATCTTGCCGGCCTTGCGCGGCACGATACCTTGCCAGCCCAGCCATGGCTTCCAGATCCCGACGAATTCGAGAGGATAAAACACCATCTTCATGGCGAACCATACATGCACCCAGGTGACGCTCGCGGCGACCAGGGGAATGCTCATGAAGGCCCAGAACTCATGCCGGTGCGATTGATAGATGTCATGGCCCAAAGCCAGCAGGGAAGTCCCGATCATCGCCCTGTCACCACTCCCTTTTAGCCTGAAAGGCTGTTATTAGACACGCAGCCCTCTTCAACTTCCGCAAGGCCGGTGACGGAAAAGGCCGCTACCATAGCACAGCCCCGCGCCTTGCCGATGGACACAGCTCAATTTTCCGACATACTGTCAAACTAGCTACGTTTGACGAATCGCATCAAGCGCTTGCGTTTTTGAATCTGGCGTTCGCTGAGCTGCTGCCCCTTATCCTTGAACGGGTTATCGCCGGTCTTGAACTCCATGCGCAAGGGCGTCCCCTCCAGTTTCAAGGCCTTACGAAAAACGTTCTCGAGGTAGCGCCGATATGCTGCCGGGATCGACTCTGTCTGATTGCCGTGCAGCACAAAAGTCGGGGGAAAATTCCCGCCCATATGACCATAACGCAGCTTGATACGGCGGCCACGCACCAGGGGCGGCTGATGCGCCTCCATGGCGTCCTCGACCAGACGCGTGATCTGCGCCGCCGTCACGCGTACGGCAGCGGCGTCGTAAGCGCGCTGAATCGATGGATAGAGGTCGCCGACACCGGTGCCGTGTCGCGCCGAGATGAAATGGATGCGGACGAAATCGACAAAACCGAGGCGGCGCTGTATGGCCACGCGCACCTGCTGGCGATCATACTCCTCCATGCCATCCCATTTATTGATAGCCAGCACCAGGGCCCGCCCCGCCTCCAGCGCATAGCCGAGGAGATGCAGGTCCTGATCGACGATGCCTTCGCGCGCGTCCAGCACCATGAGCACCACATGCGCGTCCTTGATCGCCTGCAGAGTCTTGACGACGGAGAATTTCTCGACCACCTCATCGACGCGACCACGGCGGCGGACGCCGGCGGTATCGATCAGGGTATAGATCTTGCCACGGCGCTCAAAAGGGATATAGATACTGTCACGGGTGGTGCCCGGCATGTCATAGACGACCACCCGCTCTTCTCCGAGCAGCCGGTTGACCAGTGTCGACTTGCCGACGTTGGGACGCCCGACGACGGCGATGCGCAGACCCGGTGCCTGCTCTTCTACCGGATCGCTCGCTGCCGGCAGGTCGAGCAGCACAGTCTCGACCAGATGATGCACGCCGCGGCCATGACTGGCGGCGATGGCGAAATGCTCGCGAAAGCCGAGCACATGAAACTCCGCCATGCCCGCATCGATGTCCATGCCATCGGTCTTGTTGACCACCAAAACCACGCGCTTTTCGCGCGCCCGCAGACCTTCCGCGAGAGCCTGGTCCGCCGGTGTCAGTCCGGCGCGCGCGTCGACCATGAAAAAGAGAATATCAGCCTCGTCGATGGCGGCGCGTGACTGCGCAGCCATACCCGACTCGACACCGTTCTCTCCTTCGCCGATACCGCCGGTGTCGATGACGATGAAGGACTTGTCATCGATCTGGCCATGACCGTACTTGCGATCGCGGGTCAGACCAGGGAAATCAGCGACCAGAGCGTCGCGACTGCGCGTCATCTGATTGAACAGCGTCGATTTGCCGACGTTCGGCCGCCCGATCAAGGCGATGACCGGCTTCATGGCCGCACCTGCTGCAGATGCAAGCTGATCACCCGCCCAGAACGGCCCTGCACGAGCACCTCGTCGCCATCCACCGCCGGCGGCGCTAGAAAGCCCTTGGTGTGATAGAAATGTTCCTTCGCCAGCCAGTGCCCATCGATCTGCGACAAAGCGTAGACCCAGCCCTGATCATCGGCGACGAACAGAACGCCATGCACAACCACGGCCGCGGTGATATGGCGGCCGCGCAGATCATTCTGCCGCCAGACCGATTTACCCGTCTGCGTGTCGATGGCCTCAATACTGCTGTTTTCAGTGACGACATAGACACTGCCCAGGCCTCGTGCCAGGGGCTGCCAGGAGGAGATCTTGTAGTCCCAGCGATGCTTGCCGGTCTGCGGATCGATGGCGGCGAGACCACCGTGATAGCTGGCGACATAGAGGGTATCGGCGTCCATGACCAGATCGCCATCGACGTCATTCATGCGTTCGATCTCGGTGCGCCCTTCATTGTCGCCGACACGGGTATCCCAGAGCAGCTGACCGCTGTCCGGATCGAGGGCGAGGAGACGGCCATTGCCGGCCCCCTGCAGCAGGGCATGATCGAGCAGAAAAGGCGTCGCCATGCCGCGCAAGGTCAGTGAGGGCACCTCGCTCGTGCTCACCCACTGCCGTGCTCCCGTCTTCACATCGAGAGCTTCGATGCTGCCATCATTGCAGGCGATGAAGACGTGCTCCGCTGTCACCAGCGGCAGGGACATCGGCGCTGCCGGCAGCTGGGCGGACCACAGACGATGCCCATCGTCGGCCGACAAGGCCAGCAGACGGCCATCACGCGCACCGACGACGACCAGGCCATAACCGGTGGCAACGCCGCTACTCAAGGCCGTCGCCAGAGCAACCCGCCAATGCCGCCGACCATGCTGACGCCCATAGGCCGCCACCCAGCCATCCGCCGAGGCCGCCATCATCCAGCGCGCGCTGAAAGCCGGACGCAACAGGACGAATTCGGAGCCATTGCCATGACCGATATGAAAGGACTGGTCGGCGACGATGCGCCACTCCGGATGCGGCACCTTCGGGACGGGGCGCGCTTTGACTTCCTTGGGCTTGTTGGAACTGCAAGCCGCCAGAGCGAGCATACCGAGCAAGAGCGAGCGGCGCAGAAAGGGTTTCACTGGGCGATGGCTCCTGCATCCGCCGGCGCCGGCGCCACACCGAGATCAGCCATCTTCATGTCGAGCAGAGGACGGGCCGGCTGGTGCGTCGCCTGTAGACGCTCTTTCGCCTGCAGATAAGCCTGACGCGCCTGCGGCGCCTGATTCATCTGCACATAGGCATCGCCACGCAGCTCCGCCACCGAAGCGGCGAAAGCTGGATCCTTGACTTGCTGCAGCATCGCCAAAGCATCCTGTACCTGGTGTTCAGCGAGCTTGACTTGCGCCAAGCGCAGACGCGCCACCGCCGCCAGCATCGCCTCCGGGCGGTGTGCGAGCAGCTGCGTCAACTGATGGTCAGCTTCCTGCAGGTCACCATGATCGATGGCGGCACGGGCCAGCAGCAATCGCGTCAAAGCGGCATAGCCGCTGTCCGGCTGCGCCCGCAGCAACTGCGCCGCATCCGACTGGAACAAAGTGTTGGCGGCCTTGGCCTGGTCGCCCTGCGCCTGCTGCGCTGCCTGCGCGTCCATGAGCACATGCTGGTAGCGCGTCGCCGCCTCGACGGCGAGCTGATTCTGATGGCGCTGCCAGAAACGCCAACCAGCAAAGGCGATGGCTACCAGCAGCAGCAAGGTGAGCAAGGCATTGCCGTAGTCATCCCAGAAATGCTTCAAAGTCTCGATCTGTTCTTCTTCAGTGTATTGACTCACCGCTTCCATCTCCTCAATCAATGACGCACTATACCCGATCCGCCCACGTTCACCACGCCAGTGTGGTGCGCAGATGATCGACGAGTTCTTCTTGCGCGACCTGGATCTGCTCCCTGTCCTCGCGCAACCACTTGATGCTGACGCGGCCCTCCTCGATCTCCTGTTCGCCGAGGATGAGCGCGCAACGGGCGCCGCTGCGATCGGCCTTGCGGAACTGGCTCTTGAACCCGCCGCCCCCCCAGGCCAGCAGCACCCGCACTCCCGGCAGACCATCGCGCAAGCGCTCGGCCAGAGGCAGTGCCTGGCGCGTGAAGCGCTCGCCCTGACCGAGGACGATGATGTCGGCCTGCGCCACATCCTCGCCACCTTGCACGGTCTCCATCAGCAAGACCAGGCGCTCGAGGCCGATGGCCATACCGACGGCCGGCGTCGCTGCTCCACCGAGCTGCTCGACCAGTCCATCATAACGTCCACCCGCACAGACCGTGCCCTGCGCCCCCAGAGCCGTGGTCACCCACTCAAAAACGCTGCGATTGTAATAATCGAGGCCACGCACCAGACGCGGATTGAGGCAAGGCTCGATACCGGCGAGGCGCAGCAAGTCACAGAGCGCTTCGAAATGCTCACGCGCCGCATCATCGAGATGATCGAGCAAGCGCGGCGCACCTGCCAGCATCTCCTGCATCGGCGCGTGCTTGCTATCGAGGACACGCAAAGGATTCTGCTCAAGGCGGCGGCGACTGTCATCATCGAGAAGATCGTGATGCTGACGCAGATACGCGACCAGTTCCTGGCGATAGCGCTGCCGTGCCGCGGCATCGCCCAGGCTGTTGATCTCCAGCCGCAGATGCGCGTCGACCCCGAGCAAGCGCCAGCAACGGGCGCTGGCGAGGATCAACTCGGCATCGATGTCCGGACCCGGCAGGCCGAAAACCTCGCATCCGAACTGATGGAATTGCCGGTAACGGCCTTTTTGCGGGCGCTCATAGCGAAACATCGCGCCTTGATAAAAGAGCTTGTGCACCTGATGGTGTAGCATGCCGTGCTCGAGGACGGCGCGCACGCAACCGGCGGTACCTTCCGGGCGCAAGGTCAAAGACTCACCATGGCGATCGGCGAAGGTGTACATCTCCTTCTCGACGATGTCGGTGACCTCGCCGATGGCACGCGCGAACAAGGCCGTCGATTCGAGCAAGGGCAGACGCATCTCCTGAAAGCCATAGGCCATGACGACGTCGCGCAACACCGTCTCGACCCGCTGCCAGAGCTGCGTCTGCGCCGGCAGCAGATCATTCATGCCGCGCACGGCCTGCAAATGCGTACTCATACTTCTCCCGTTCTGACGATGAGGCGGGCCTGCGCCGCCAGACGCGCGCGCACCATGCGCTCGACTTCATCGACGATTTCAGCGGTGGCGATCAAATGGCTCTTCTCGCCTGCGCTATAGACGAGACTGCGCGGGCTGGCGCCGCAAATGCCGATGTCGGCCTCTTTCGCTTCCCCGGGGCCATTGACCTTGCAGCCGATGACCGCCACATCCATCGGCGCGCGCACATCCTCGAGTCGGGCTTCGAGTTCATTCATCACCTTGATGACGTCGAACTCCTGGCGCGAACAGCTCGGGCAGGCGATGAAATTGATGCCATTGGCGCGCAGGCCGAGGCTTTTGAGCAGATCAAAACCGACCTTGACCTCATCCTCTGGTGGGGCTGCCAGGGAAATGCGCAGGGTATCACCGATCCCGGCGAGCAGGAGGGCGCCGAGAGCGACCGCCGACTTGACCGTGCCGGAGCGAAAGACACCGGCCTCGGTGACGCCCAGATGCAGAGGTTGCTCGATCTGCGCCGACAGCAGGCGATAGGCGTCGAGGGTCAAAAAGACGTTCGACGCCTTGACGCTGACCTTGAAGTCGGGAAAGTTCATGCGGTCGAGGATATCGATATGGCGCAAGGCCGATTCCAGCAAGGCCGCCCCGGTCGGCTCGCCGTACTTCTTTTGCAGGTCCTTCTCGAGAGACCCGGCATTGACCCCGATACGCAGGGGGATGCCACGATCACGCGCGCAATCGACCACCTCACGCACCTTGTCGTCACTGCCGATATTGCCCGGATTGATGCGCAGACAATCGGCGCCGGCACGCGCCGCCGCCAGAGCGATGCGATGATCGAAATGGATATCCGCGATGAGTGGCACCGTCACTTGCGCACGAATACGCGCCAGAGCATCCGCTGCCGCCATGCTCGGCACCGAGACGCGCACCATGTCGGCACCCGCTGCGACGCAACGCTCGATCTGCGCCACCGTCGCGGCGACGTCGCAGGTATCGGTATTGGTCATGGTCTGCACGCTGATCGGTGCGTCGCCACCGACAGCGACCTTGCCGACCCAGATCTTACGCGTCACCCGGCGGGTGATGGGGCTGGGATGATGCACGATGGCTCCTCAGGGCTGCAGCGTCAGGCTGGCCACATGATCGTGGATATAGGGCCCAAGATCCACCGTCTGACCATCTTTTTCGAGATGCACGGCTTCTGCATTGCCGATGCGCAGACGCCAGGGCCCCGCCCCTGGCAAGGCCAACTGTCCAGGATGCTGCATCCCGGACAGTAAAACCTTGCCTGAGTCGGCATCCTTGACCTGTATCCAGGCGTCCGCCTGCAGATTCATGCGCAAGCTGCCCGTCGCCAGCGCTGGCACGGGTGCTGGCGCCGGCGCCACGAGCGCCGCCGTTGCAGGGGTCACCGTCGTTGCAGGGGCCGCCGCCGTCGCGGGAGCCGCCACCGGTGCAGGGGGCGCTGTGACAGCGGGCGTCGGAGGCGTCGGCACGACAACACTTGCGGCCGGCACGGTGACGGGGAGCGGCGCGAGCGGCTTGGCCGAGGAGAGCGCTACCGGCGATCTTGCTGGCGCCACCCGTGTCGCCAGCGTCTGCACTAAGGGATGGACTGCATCGATCTCGGGATGATCGACTTCTTCGCGTGCTGACCAGATGAAGCCCCCGGCCAGCATGGCCAGCACCAAAATGATCGACCCCACCCAGGCCAGGCGTGACAAGCGCCGCCGATGCCGCAGAGCATGCGCTGGATGCACGGCATCGTTTTCCTGCAGCACGCCCTGGCGTGCCTCGAGCGCCTGATCGAATTTGGCGACGACATCGGCTTCATCGAGCTGCAGCAGACGCGCATAAGAGCGCATATAACCGCGCACGAAAACCGGCTCCGGCAACTGATCATAGCGATCCTGCTCGATCGCCTCGATAAAGCGCAAAGACAACTTCAAGCTGGCAGCGACATCGGCCAGGCTCAAGCCACGCAACTCACGACCGCGCTTCAGTCGCTGGCCCGGCAAAAAATTGAGGAAAGAACGGGCCTCATCATGTTGCTGGGTATCACTGCCGTTGAGCGTATCCATGGCGCGACCTCTTAAGGATGCTGCGCATTGAGCGATTGCTGATAAAGAGCATACTCCGGACTTTGCGGATAGAGCTGCTGCAAAGTCTTGGCATAGCTGGCCACCGTGGCATCATCGCCGTGCAGCCGCGCCAGCCGGATACCCAGCCACAAGCTGCGTGCCGACTGTGGATGCCCCTGGATGAGCACGAGAAAGCGCGCATAACCGCGCGCCGCACGCACGGTATCACCCTGCTCAAAGAGCACATCGGCGTACTCGATGGTGGCCACCGGCAATTTGCCATTGAGAGAGAGGGCGCGCTGCAGATACTCGCCAGCCTTCGTCAGATCATGCTGCTGTTCGTAGCACAGACCAAGATTTTCAAAAGCGGCATCACGTCGGTCATAGTCGAGATTATCGGCGGCTTTGTGAAAATGTTCGCAAGCCTCAGAAAAACGTCCCTGCCGGAAGAGGAAACTGCCGTAATCGACATTGAACTGACCATTGTGACGGTCCATCCACAAGGCCTTGCGGTAATTCTTGTCGGCGTTGACCGGGTCATGCTCGTCTTCATAGACCAGACCGAGGCTGTTGTAGATCTGCGGCACATGCGAATCGAGCTTGATCGCGGCATTGAGCTCGCTTTCGGCCTTGCCAGGATCGCCCATCTGCAGATATTGCAAGGCGATGGCATTGCGGATACGCGCCGCCTCGGCAAGATCGGTCTTGTCCGAGGGCAGTTTCTGCATAATGCAAGCGCTGAGACTCAGCGTAGCGACGATCAGAAGGATGACTCTCATGGGGAACTCCTATGAATCAACCCCTGGGTGCGCGCCACCTGCTGCGCCCAGCGTTCGGAACGCCGTGTCCTGTCCTCGACCTGTCCGACCAGCTGTCCACAGGCGGCATCGATATCATCGCCGCGTGTCGTGCGTATAGTGCAGGTCAGACCGGCATCGAGCAGGATCTTCTGAAAAGCCAGGATGGCATGACGCGAGGAACGCGCATAGGGCGCATGCGGAAAGGGATTGAATGGAATCAGGT
The DNA here is from genome assembly GCA_021833365.1 of Pseudomonadota bacterium. Lineage (GTDB taxonomy): Bacteria > Pseudomonadota > Gammaproteobacteria > Pseudomonadales > Moraxellaceae > JAJZHK01. Next base: position 45,303 of record JAKBFV010000006.1, read on the forward strand.
TGACCTTGCTCGGCACCTGTTCGAGATAAGCGAGGAGTTCATGCGCATGGCGTGCCTGATCGTTGACACCGGCGAGCATGACGTATTCCATGGTGATGCGCCGCCGCCCGTTTTCCGCGACCTGATGGCGTGCCAGATAGCGCCGGCACGCCGCCGCTAGCTCGGCCATGGGATATTTGCGATTGATCGGCACCAGTTCATCGCGCAGCGCATCGTTGGAGGCGTGCAGCGACACGGCCAGAGCGACGTCGATATCCTCACCCAGGCGATCGATCATCGGCACGATGCCGGATGTCGATACCGTCACACGCCGCTTCGACAGCCCGTAACCCCAGTCATCGAGCATGATGCGCAGGGCCGGCAGCACCTGCTCATAATTGAGCAGCGGCTCACCCATCCCCATCATCACCACATTGCTGACGGCGCGCGGCGCACCCATGGGGTCGCTGCGACTGGCGATGGCCAGCTGGGCGATGATCTCGGAAGCACGCAAATCGCGTTGAAACCCTTGCTTGCCGGTCGAGCAGAACTTGCAATCGAGAGCACAACCAACCTGCGAGGAGACGCACAAGGTACGGCGGTCGCCATCGGGAATGAGCACGGTCTCGACACGGGCGCCATCGCTGAGCTCGAACACCCACTTGCGTGTACCATCGCCAGCAGTGTGTTCATAGACCACCTGCGGCAGGCGCACCTCGGCCACTTCCGACAGGCGCGCACGCAGCTTCTTGGCGATATTGCTCATGCCCTCGAAGTCATAGACCCCCATCTGGTGGATCCACTTCATCACTTGTCGGGCACGAAAGGGCGCCTCGCCAAGATCGACGAAAAAGCCCTCGAGCTCTGACAGGGTCAGACCGAGAAGATTGATCTTACGCCCCGCCACATCACCCATCGCCACCTCTCTTCACCGCCAAAGTTCAGCGCAGGCGCGAACAGAGCTCCAGAGCGCTGAAAAAGTAGCCGATTTCACGCGCCGCCGACTGCGTCGAGTCCGACCCATGCACGGCGTTTTCATCGATGCTCTGGGCAAAATCAGCACGCAGGGTGCCAGGAGCCGCTTTTTTCGGGTCCGTCGCGCCCATGAGGTCACGGTTACGCAGCACGGCATCTTCGCCTTCGAGAACCTGCACCAGCACCGGCCCCGAGGTCATGAAGGCGACGAGATCCGGGAAGAAGGGACGCGCCGCATGTTCGGCGTAGAAGCCTTCCGCCTGCGCCCGCGACAGCTGCATCATGCGCGCCGCCACCACCCGCAGGCCAGCCTTTTCAAAACGGGCAATGATCTCACCGACGACATTCTTGGCGACAGCATCGGGCTTGATGATGGACAAAGTACGTTCAATAGCCATGACGGGCACTCTTGTTCAAGAAAGTGGCGATTATACGCAGGTTGATGAAAAATCCTATGCCTGCGCACAAAAAGCTCACATGTACCGACGAATACCGGTTTTCAGGGGCAACTTAGGCGCCAGCCGCCCTCCGACCTCACGTGCGTTCCTTGGCATGATTGATACTGTACCGTGGAATTTCCACGACCAGATCCGACTCCGCCACCCGCGCCTGACAGGACAGGCGTGAATCGGGCTCCAGCCCCCAGGCCTGATCGAGCAGATCGGCTTCGAGATCATCCATGTCCGACAAGGAGGCAAAGCCCTCGCGCACGATGACATGACAGGTGGTGCAGGCGCAGGCGCGATCGCAGGCATGCTCGATCTCGACCTGGGCACGCAAGGCGGCGTCACAGATGGACTCACCGGCTGCGGCGTCGACGACGGCCCCCTCGGGACAAATCTCCGGGTGCGGCAAAAAAATGATCTGTGGCATAACTTATGAATCCTGATCTAGCGCATCGACATGACGACCACTCAAAGCCGCCGCCATCCCCTGATCCATGCGGCGGGCCGCATAAGCCTCACTGGCCGCGACCAGGCTCTGGTAAATGACGGACAGCTCAGTCCCGGCCTGCAAGGCCATCCCCAGCTCCGCCATCAACCGCTCGATACGCTCATGCTCGGCGCTATCGAGCAACACACTCCCATCCTCCGCCAGGGCCGAGCGCAGGGCTTCAAGCAGGCGACGAGCGTCGACTTCCGCCTCGATACGGCGCCGCGTTTCACGATCGGCGGCGGCCTGATCGAAGGCTTGCCGCAACATGGCCGCGATTTCTTCCTCGGCCAAGCCATAGGAGGGCTTGACCACGACCTCGGCGCGCTGACCGCTCTCCGGCTCCATGGCACTGACCGCCAGCAGACCATCGGCATCGACCTGAAAACTGACGCGCACTTTCAGCGCCCCTGCCACCCGTGCCGGCAGGCCGCGCAGCTCGAAATGCGCCAGCGAACGCACATCGGCGACGCGCTCGCGCTCACCTTGGACGACATGAAAAGACATCGCCGTCTGACCGTCTTTGAAGGTCGTGAACTCCTGTTCGCGGCGGGCCGGCAAGGTGCTGTTGCGCGGCAGAATCTTCTCGATCAAACCGCCCATGGTCTCGATACCCAGGGACAGGGGCAGCACATCGAGCAGGAGCATCTGCACGTCAGGCTTGTTGCCGACCAGCACATCGGCCTGCAGAGCGGCGCCCAAGGCGACGACCCGATCCGGATCGATATGCGTCAGCGGTCGGCGCTGAAAGAGCTTTTCGACGCCGGCCTGCACCAGCGGAACGCGCGTCGATCCTCCCACCATGACCACCTCGCGCACTTCCGCGACGCTCACCCCGGCATCGCGCAGGGCGCGCCGGACGATGCGCAAGGAGCGCTCGACAGCGGGCTCGATCATGCTCTCAAACGCGCTGCGCGTCAGCAGCGCCTGCCCACCGGGCCAATGCGCCTGCACCGCATCCTGCGTCGAAAGCCGGTGCTTGAGCTCACGCGCCTGCACCAGGGCGGCATGACGTTGATGCAAATCCGGCGCATCCCATCCCGCCTCGGCGACGATCCAGGCAGCGATGGCGCGGTCAAAGTCATCGCCACCAAGAGCGGTATCCCCGCCCGTGGCGAGGACTTCAAAAACACCGCGCTGCAGACGCAAAATGGAGACATCGAAGGTGCCACCACCGAGGTCGTAGACGACGTGCAGCCCTTCCGCACCATGGTCGAGACCATAGGCTACCGCCGCCGCCGTCGGTTCATTGAGCAGGCGCAGGACCTTCAAGCCCGCCAGACGCGCGGCATCGCGTGTCGCCTGGCGCTGCGCGTCATCGAAATAGGCCGGTACGGTGATGACCACCCCCACCGGATCACCGGCCAGCGCCTGTCGCCCGCGCTCCGCCAGCACCTTGAGGATCTCCGCCGACACCTGCACCGGACTGACCCAGCCAGCCGCCGTCTGCAAGCGCAAGCTGCCGGCCTCGACCTTGAGCTCCTGCAGAAAGCGCCCCTGCTCTTCGGCATCGGACAAGGAGCGACCCATGAGGCGCTTCACCGAAGCGATGCCCTGGGCGGGATCTTCGGCACTGGCGCGCACCGCCGCCGCCCCGACGAGCGGCGCAGGCGCAGCGCCATAATAGACCACCGACGGCAGCAGATGCTCACCCTCGGTATCCGGCAGCGTCTCCGGCCGCCCCTGCCGCACCGTCGCCACCAGCGAGTGTGTCGTGCCTAAATCGATACCGAGAGCACGGCGCGGCTCAGCCTCAGAGCGGGCGCGACCAGGTTCAGCAATTTGCAACAAAGCCATACTCAAATCCTGCATCGTGAAGACGATGGTCAACCCACCTCGTCGAGGCGATCGATCTGCTGCCTAAGATCCTCGAGCAGACGCTCAAAAAACTGCAGGGCCGCATGATGACGGCGCGCCGCATCGATGTCCTCGCGTTTCAGGGCGGCGGCGAAAGACTGCCCCTCATCATCGCGATCTTTCAACAGCAGGACGCGCAAGGCCTCGAGATCCTCGAGCGTGGTGGCGGCGGCGATACGCTCGCGCCAGGTGATCTGCTGCTCGAGAAAATCCTCGTCGAGTGGCATGACCGCCGCCGTCACGTCGACACCGCGCAGCGCCAGAAGGTGACCGGCACGCGCCACCGGCGAGTTCAGGCACAGCCAGCCGGCATTGATGTCGGCGGCGAGAGCCAGGATACGATGCTGCTCCGACAGACTCGCGCCGACATGACGATCGGGGTGATACTGCGCCTGCAAGCGCTGATAAGATTGCCGCAAAGCGACGGCGTCGACGAAATAGCCCTGCGGCACATTGAACAGATGAAAGTAGTTGAGCATCACGCCCCCTTCAGACCGTAAAGCTCTCGCCGCAACCACACTCACCGGTCTTGTTGGGATTGTTGAACTTGAAGCCGGAGTTCAGTCCTTCCTGCACAAAATCGAGCTCCGTGCCCTCGAGATAGACCAGGCTCTTGGCATCGACCAGGACCTGCACACCATGACTCTCGAAGACCTGATCACCGGTGTCAGCGGCGTCGGCATATTCCAGGACATAGGCCAGGCCTGAACACCCCGAGGTCTTGACGCCCAGGCGTATACCGACACCGTGACCTCGCTCCTGCAGAGAGGCGCGCACATGCTGCGCCGCCGACGCACTCAAGTGAACCGCCATCATCACACCTCGTGAGCTTGCTGTTTCTTGCGATAGTCTTCGACCGCCGCCTTGATCGCATCCTCGGCGAGCACCGAACAGTGGATCTTCACCGGCGGCAGAGCCAGTTCCTCGGCGATCTGGGTATTGCGAATGGTGAGCGCCTCATCCAAGCTCTTGCCCTTGACCCACTCGGTCACCAGCGAACTGGAGGCGATCGCCGAACCACAGCCATAGGTTTTGAACTTGGCGTCCTCGATGACCCCTGCCGCATTGACCTTGATCTGCAGGCGCATGACGTCGCCACAGGCCGGCGCCCCGACCATGCCGGTGCCAACCGCGTCATCGTCCTTGGCCAGAGAGCCGACATTGCGTGGATTTTCGTAATGATCCAGGACTTTATCACTGTATGCCATGATATTTCACCTCGCTGCTCAATGCGCCGTCCAGGCGACGCTGTTCAAATCGACCCCATCCTGAAACATGTCCCACAACGGCGAGAGCGCACGCAGGCGCTCGACGGCGTGACGGATCTGCGCGATCACGAAGTCGATCTCTTCCGCCGTGGTGAAGCGCCCGAGGCTGAAGCGCAGGGAACTGTGCGCCATTTCGTCGGACAGACCCAAGGCGCGCAGCACATAGGAGGGCTCGAGACTGGCCGACGTACAGGCCGATCCGGAAGACACCGCCATGTCCTTGAGCGCCATGATCAGCGACTCGCCTTCGACATAGTTGAAACTGACATTGAGCAGTCCGGCGATGCGCTGCTCGGCGTGACCATTGATGAAGACCTGCGGCAGATCGCTGAGGCCGGCCCACAGACGCCGCCGCAAGGCGAGCAGACGCACCGACTCCTCAGCCATTTCCTGCGCCGCCAGGCGAAAAGCCTCGCCCATGCCGACGATCTGATGCGTCGGCAGGGTGCCCGAGCGCATGCCGCGCTCATGCCCGCCACCGTGCATCTGCGCTTCGATACGCACGCGCGGCTTACGGCGCACATAGAGCGCACCGATGCCTTTCGGGCCATAGACCTTGTGTCCGGAGAAGCTCATCAGATCGACCGCCATCTGTGACAGGTCGATGGCCGTCTTGCCCGCCGACTGCGCCGCATCGACGTGCAGCAGAATACCGCGCGCGCGCGTCAGCTCGCCGATGGCGGCGATGTCGGTGAGCGTGCCGATCTCATTGTTGACGTGCATCAGCGAGACCAGAATGGTGTCGGGGCGCAGGGCTGCCGCCACCTGCTCGGGCTGAATCAAGCCCTGGCCGGGCTCAGGATCGAGATAGGTGACGCTGAAGCCTTCGCGCTCGAGTTGCCGGCAAGTATCGAGAACAGCCTTGTGCTCGATGCGCGAGGTGACCAGATGCCGCCCCTTGCCCTGATAAAAGTGCGCCGCCCCCTTGATCGCCAGGTTGTTCGATTCAGTGGCACCGGACGTCCAGACGATTTCACGCGGATCGGCACCGACGAGGCTGGCGACCTGCTCGCGCGCCACTTCCACCGCTTCTTCCGCACGCCAGCCGAAGACGTGTGAGCGCGACGCCGGATTGCCAAAATTGCCATCCATGGTCAGACATTGCATCATCTTCTCGGCGACGCGCGGATCGACCGGCGTGGTCGCCGCATAGTCCAGATAAACAGTTTTTTTCACCATGGCACCCTCTTTTGACCTCACCTCACTGCTGCAGGACGTCGAGACGCTCCTGCAAGCGCTGCTGACTGACCACCTGGCGCTCCGAGACGGCGCGGATCGCGGCACTGTCGGTGAGCTGCTGCAAATTGATGGCTGCCAGAAATTCATGGATCTTGCCGCTCAGATCCGACCACAGCTCATGCGTCAGACAGGTCAAACCCTGCTGACAATCGCCTTGCCCGGCGCAACGCGTGGCGTCGACCGATTCATCGACGGCATCGATGATCTCGGCGACGAAGATCTGTTCGCCCGGGCGCGCCAGATAATAGCCTCCGCCCGGCCCGCGCACACTCTTGACCAGTTCAGCGCGGCGCAACTTGGCAAACAGCTGCTCGAGATAGGAGACCGAGATCGTCTGCCGCTCTGAAATATCAGCGAGGCTGACCGGGCCTGTGCGAGCATGCAAGGCCAAATCCAGCATCGCTGTCACGGCATAGCGCCCCTTGGTGGTCAAGCGCATGGCTTCTCCGATCCATCGTCCCTTCAGATCTGTATTGTGTCATTTCCTACTAAATCAATCAACCTTTGTCGGTCTGATCGCGCACACCGGCAAAATCCTCTTCCTTGAGGGCCGGCACCGCCGCATCACAGAGGTTGACGCCAGCTGCGCGCATGGCCTGACAAAACACGTCCATGCGCTTGTCGACCGCCTGCAGATGATCGAGCAGCGAGAGGATGGCCTGCGCCACCGGATCCGGATCGCCGGCATCGACGCCATAAGCATGAAAACCCAGACTCCGCGCATAATCGAGACGTTCGCGATGACGATCATCCGCCTTGCTGATGATGCGCCCGGGATTGCCGACCACCGTCGCCTGTGCCGGCACCGACTTGACCACGACGGCATTGGAGCCGATCTTGGCGCCGTCACCGACATGGATAGGGCCGAGCACTTTCGCCCCCGCCCCGACCACCACGCCGTGACCGAGGGTAGGATGACGCTTGCCCGGCTGCCAGGACGTGCCGCCCAGGGTAACGCCGTGATAGAGGGTGACATCGTCACCGATCTCGGCGGTTTCGCCGATGACGACGCCCATGCCGTGATCGATGAAGAAGCGCCGCCCGATGCGCGCCCCCGGATGAATCTCGATGCCGGTGAGAAACCGCGACGTCGCCGAGACATAGCGCGCCAGAGCAAGCCAGCGGCGACGCCAGAGCGCATGCGCCAGGCGATGCCAGATCAGGGCATGGATGCCCGGATAGGTGAGCACAACCTCGAGCGTCGTACGCGCCGCCGGATCGCGCTCGAAGACCGAAGCCACATCCTCACGCAACTCTCGCAACCAGGCCATCAGGCACCCTCCTCGCGTTTTGACAAGGCCTTCTCGACATCCTTGAGCAAACCGCGCAGCAGATTATGCTCGAGACGATCCGGACGAATGCGCAGAAACATGCGGCGCAGACGCAAGAGCATGGGGCGGGGATTTTGCACGGACAGAAAGCCGACGCGCGCCAGCACCTGTTCGAAGTGGCGAAAAAACTGCTCGACCTCGGCGTGCGTCGCGAGCTCCTCATCCCAGGGCACCTGCCACAGCGGCATCTGCCGCCCACCGGCGGCAGACTGATCCTGGCTCTGCAACCAGGCCATGCGCAACTCGTAGGCCAGCACCTGTACCGCCGCCGCCACATTCAACACCCCGTAATCGGGATCACTGGGGATACCGATGTGCAGGTGGCAGGACTGCAATTCCTCATTGGTGAGGCCACGATCCTCGCGCCCGAAGACCAGGGCGACAGGATGGCGGAGAGACTCCTGCAGCATGCGCTGCGCACCGGTGCGCGCATCGACGTGCGGCCAGGGTAGATGCCGCGAACGACCGCTGGTGGCCACCGCCAGGGCGACATCGGCGAGCGCCTCATCGAGCGTCGCCACCACCCGCGCCCGTGCCAGGATATCCGCAGCCCCCGAGGCCAGCGCCGTCGCCTCGGCGTGCGGGAAGTGACTCGGCGCCACCAGCACCAGCTGGCTCAAACCCATGGTCTTCATGGCGCGCGCGGCGGCACCGATATTGCCAGGGTGCGTGGTCTGTACCATCACCACCCTGATGCCGTCCAAGCACATCGCAGATCACCCCACAACAAAAGCCCATGATAACACCGGCGCACGCCTCTTAGCACGGCAGACGACAAACTCTGTTATGATAGGCGGCTCCATGTTTCCCATCAGGTGCCCCCATGTCGACGATGCAGCCGACCCTCCATATGGCCTTACGCGCCGTTCGCTCAGCCGGCGAAATGATCTACCGGGCCTATGAGCGCAGGGAACACGCCGACATCCAGAGCAAGGGCGTACACGACTACGTCACTGCCACCGATCGCAAGGTCGAGCAATTCATCCGCGAGCAGCTGCGCGCGACCTACCCCGAGCACGGTTTCATCGGTGAAGAGTTCGGCCATGACGGCAGCGAGCGCGAATCGGTGTGGATTCTCGATCCCATCGACGGCACCACCAATTTCATCCATGGCTTTCCGCAGTTCGCCATCAGCCTGGCGCTGCAAGTGCGCGGCCATACCGAGCTGGCCATCGTCTTCGATCCGCTCAGACGCGAGGAGTTCACCGCCCTGCGCGGCGGCGGCGCCCGCCTCGGCAACCACCGCCTGCGCCTGCCCGCCTGCAAGGGTCTGAACGACGCCCTCATCGGCACCGGCTTTCCTTTCCGCCCCGACCAGATGCCCGATATGGACGACTATCTGCGCGTCTTCCGCCAGGTCGCCGAACACAGCGCCGGCATACGCCGCGCCGGCGCCGCCTCCCTCGATCTGGCCTACGTCGCCGCCGGCCGCCTGAACGGCTTCTGGGAAAACGGCCTGTCGCTCTGGGACATGGCCGCCGGGGACCTGCTCATCCGTGAAGCCGGTGGCCTGGTCACCGACTTCCAGGGTGGCCACGATTATCTGCGTAGCGGCCGCATCGTCGCCGGGCACAGCAAGGTCGTCAAAAGCCTGCTCACCCTGATCCACGGCAACGAGCTGCCGCTCTGAGGCGCGCCTAAAACTGCAATTCGATGGCCGCCACCACGGCGCGCGCCTTGCTGCGCGCCGCTTCGATGGAGTCGCCGAGGGCCAGGCCGACACCCATGCGCCGATAACCATCGACCGCCGGCTTGCCGAAAAGACGCAAGTCGGTGTCTTCGGCGGCCAGGGCGCGTTCGAGATGGTGATATTGCAGATGTTCGCTATGCCCTTCGGCGATCAACGCACAGGAGGCTGCCGGCCCGAAATGACGCAGGCGCGGAATCGGCAGGCCGAGCATGGCGCGCGCATGCAGGGCAAACTCGGACAAGGACTGTGAGATCGCCGTCACCAGGCCGGTATCATGCGGCCGTGGCGACACCTCGCTGAACCAGACCTCCTGGCCGCGGACGAAAAACTCGACACCAAACACCCCCCATCCACCCAGGGCCGTCGTCACTTCGGTGGCCATGCGCCGCGCCTGCTGCAAGGCTTCCGGCGCCATCCTTTGCGGCTGCCAGGACTCACGATAATCGCCGGCTTCCTGACGATGACCGATGGGCTCGGCGAAGACCACACCCTGGCAATGGCGGATCGTCAGCAGGGTGATCTCGTATTCGAAGTCGATATAGGACTCGACGATGACGCGCCGCAGACCGACACGCGCGCCCGACTGTGCATACGCCCAGGCGGCGGCGAGATCTTCGGCGCACCGCACCAGGCTTTGCCCCTTGCCGCTCGAGGACATCACCGGCTTGACGAGACAGGGAAAACCGAGCTCGGCCGCCGCCTGCTGCAAGCCCGGCAGATCATCGGCAAAACGATAGTCGGAGCACGCTAGCCCCAACTCTTCGGCGGCCAGGCGCCGGATACCCTCGCGATTCATGGTCAGGTGCGCCGCCCGCGCCGATGGCACGACCTGCCGACCGCGCGCCTCCTCCTCGAGCAGAACCGTGGTAGCAATCGCCTCGATCTCGGGCACGATGATGTGCGGATTCTCCTGGGCGATGACCCGGCGCAGGGAGTCCTCATCCTGCATCGCCACGACGTGGGCGCGATGCGCCACCTGCATGGCCGGGGCAGCGGCGTAGCGATCGACAGCGATGGTCTCGCACCCCAAGCGCTGCAACTCGATGCAGACTTCCTTGCCGAGCTCACCGGCGCCGAGCAGCATCACGCGCTTGGCCTGGGCGGTGAGCGGTGTTCCGAGACTGCTCATGTCGATGCCTCCTGACGCAGTTCACGCTGGTAGCGGCGAAAATTCTCGACATAGTGCGCCGCGCTGGCCAGCAGCATCTGCACCTCATGCTCGCTGACCTGCCGCACCACCCGTCCCGGACTGCCGATGACCAGAGAATGATCGGGAATCTCCTTGCCCTCGGGGATCAGGGTATGCGCCCCGATGATGCAGCCGCGACCGATGCGGGCATGATTGAGGATCACCGCATGAATTCCGATGAGCGAGCCATCGCCGATGCTGCAGCCGTGCAGCATGACCTGATGCCCGACCGTCACCTGCCGGCCGATGGACAGCGGTGCACCGAGATCGGTATGCAGGACGCTGCCGTCCTGTATATTGCTCTCATCGCCGACCATGATAGGCTCGTTGTCACCGCGCAGCACCGCCGCGAACCAGACACTGGCACGCTCCCCGAGCCGCACGTCACCGATGACATCGGCGCTGGCGGCGATGAAGTGCTCTCCCGCCACCTGCAATTTTTTATCGCCGAGACGATAGATCATGATCCCGCTCCCACTCTGTGCAGACCCGGCATGGGAAAATCGATGCCGGCCGACAAGCTTTGATTGAGAAGTTCGACCAGCATGTAGGCGGTCAAGCCCCAGATGACATAGTCCTGATAGCGATAACAGGGCATCAGGTAATCATGCCCCATGAAGTGCACGCGATGATCCTGGCGCGGAGGCTGGTCGAGAAAAAACGCCAGGGGCACATAAAAGATGCTCTCGATCTCGTCTGGGTTCGGCGCCAGCCTGACCTCGGCCGGGATGCTGCCGACCACGGCGCGCACCCGCAGACCGGCACGCGAAACGAAGTCACCGAACTGCCCCAAGATGTCGATCTTGTCCGCCGCCAAGCCGACTTCCTCAGCGCTTTCGCGCAAAGCCGTCGCCACCACGCTGGCATCGCCCGGATCGCATTTACCACCCGGAAAGGCCACCTCACCGGCATGCGCGGACAATCGTTGCGAACGGCGGGTCAGCAAGAGCCGCGGCTGCGCCTCGCGCGTCAACGCCATCAGCACCGCCGCATCGACAGGAGAAGTCGGTGCCTGCAGACGCGCCAAACCCTGCGTCAACTGTCCCAGAACCGTTTCTGATACGCCCGGGTCGCGCCGCATGCTTTCCCCTCTGGTCACCCGCACCCTCCCCGCCAGTGTAACCCATGCACCGCCGCAAGACAGCCCGGCCGAGACAGGTTAGACTCGCCCTAGCCAAGATGGAAGCTACGATGAACTTTTGCAGCGAGTGTGGACATAGAGTGGTCGTCAAGATCCCTCCCGAGGACAGCCGGCCGCGTTTCGTCTGCGAGCACTGCCTGACCATCCACTACCAGAACCCCAAGGTCATCTGCGGCTGCATCGCCACCTGGCAGGGGCGCATCCTGCTCTGCCGACGCGCCATCGAACCGCGCCACGGTTACTGGACCCTGCCCGCCGGCTTCATGGAGAATGGCGAGAGCTGCGCCGATGGTGCACGCCGTGAAACGCTGGAGGAAGCGCTGGCGCGCGTCGGCAGACTCGAACTCTACTGCCTGTTTGACATCCCGCACATCCATCAGATCCACCTCATGTATCGCGGCGAGCTGATCGATGCCGACATCGGCGCTGGCAGCGAGTCGCTGGAGTCGGTGCTCTTTGCAGAAGCCGATCTGCCCTGGCAGGAGCTCGCCTTTCCATCGATACAGCACACCCTGACGCACTTCATCGCCGATCGCCGCACCGGCTTCTACCCCCTGCACAGCGAACTCCTCGCGCCGCCCTCCTGGGAAGGCCGCCAGCACGACTGACCCTGGTGGCGCCCATCGACGGCGGCAAAGTCATTCACAGAAGCGCACCGCCTAGGCACATTGCAGAAGTGCTCAATCCGGAGGTAAGTATGCGTATGAGCTTGCAAGGCTTCGGCCTCCATCTTCTCAATCGTGTCGCTCAGGCCGATTGGCCCGATCGCCTGGGCTTGCGCCAGGGCCTGGAAAAAGTGCTCTATCACGGCAGCCGGCAGGGTTTTCGTGTCGCCAGCTCGGTGGCACAGCGCTTCAAGGCGAGCCCGGGTGAGCGCGCCCAGCTGCGTCCGGGAACCCGCACCGATCTTTTCGATCTGAGCTGGAGCGACGAGCAGGAGCAAATCCGCGACAGCCTGGCGCGCTTTGCCCGCGACGTGCTGAGGCCACAGGCGCACCTTGCCGACAGCCGCAGCGAACTGCCGGCCGCCGTCGTCACCGCCAGCAACGAACTAGGCTTGCCCGCCTACGCCATCCCGGAAGCGCACGGCGGCATCGCCACCGAAAATGCTCAGGTGACCCAGGCGCTCATCGCCGAGACCCTGGCACAGGGCGATCTCAGCCTGGCCGCCGCCTTGCTCACCCCGATCGGCGCCGCCAACGCCATCAGCCGCTGGGGCAGTGGCGAACAACAGGCCACCTATCTGCCCGCCTTTCTCGATGAGCAGCAGCCCCTCGTCGCCAGCATCGCCATCGTCGAGCCCGAGCCCCTGTTCGACCCCATGCGCCTGCGCACCCTGGCGACCCGCCATGGCCAGGATTACCGCCTGAACGGCCGCAAAAGCCTGGTGCTGCGCGGTGCCCATGCTGATCTTTTGCTCATCGCCGCACAGACCGAGCAGGGACCGGCCGTCTTCATCACCGAAAGCGACCATCCAGGCTTGCGTCGGCGCGAAGCCCCGGCGATGGGCCTGCATGCCTGTGCCGGCACCGATCTCCTCATCGAGGACCTGCGCCTGCCGGCGCGGCAACGCCTCGGCGATACCGACTTTGACTATCGCGCCTTCCTCGACCTGTCGAGCCTGGGCTGGTGCGCCCTGGCACAGGGGTGTGCGCAAGCGGTGCTCGACTACGTCATCCCCTACTGCAATGAGCGCAGCGCTTTCGGCGAACCGATCAGCCACCGCCAAAGCGTCGCCTTCATGATCGCGCAGATGGCCATCGACCTCGACGCCATGCGTCTGCTGACCTGGCGCGCCGCCAGCCGTGCCGAACAGGGACTCGACTTCCACCGCGAAGCCTATCTCGCCCGCCTCTTCTGCAACGAGAAATCGATGCAGATCGGCACCGACGGCGTGCAGCTGCTCGGTGGTCATGGTTATACCCAGGAGCACCCGGTCGAACGCTGGTATCGCGACCTACGCGCCATCGCCGTCCTGCACGGCGCCATGCATCTGTGAACGGAGGCCATGATGAACCTTGAGACCCCGAAAAAGTTTGCCACCCTGGTCACCCAGGCGCGCGACGTCGCCGATCAGATCTTTCGCCCGATATCGCGCAAATACGACAAGGCCGAGCACAGCCAGCCGAAGGAATTGCGCCTGCTCGCTTCCCTCCTCGACGGCATGAATGACGGCGCCCCGGAAGCCGCCGGCGCCAGTACGGCGAGCAAGCGTAGCCACAGCGAGACACCCGGCGTACGCAATGGCAGCAATCTGTCGACCTGCCTCGGCATCATCGAACTCTGCCGTGGCGATGTCGGTCTGCTGCTGTCCATGCCGCGACAAGGACTGGGGAATGCCGCCATCGCCGCCGTCGCCAATGAGGAGCAACTCTTGCGCTTCAAGGGCTGCTGGGCGGCCATGGCGATCACCGAACCCGGCTGCGGCTCGGATTCAGCGGCGATACGGACGACGGCACGGCGTGACGGCGACGACTACATCCTCAATGGCGAAAAAATCTTCGTCACCTCGGGTGAACGCGCCGATAGCGTCGTCGTCTGGGCCAGCCTCGATCCCAGCCTCGGCCGCGCCGCGATCAAATCCTTCGTGGTCCACAAAGGCACACCGGGGATGAACGTCACCCGCCTGGAGAAGAAGCTCGGCATCAAGGCCTCCGACACCGCCGCGATCAGCTTCAGCGACTGTCGCGTTCCTGCCGCCAATCTCCTCGGCAACCCTGAGATCGATGTCCAAAAAGGCTTCGCCGGCGTCATGGAGACCTTTGACAACACCCGCCCCCTGGTCGCCGCCATGGCCGTCGGCGTCGCCGCCGCCGCCCTCGAGCGCACGCGTGAACTGCTGCGTGACAAGATCAATGGCCGCTACGAGCAAGCCCCCCTGCTGCTCAGCCAGGCGGAAGCGACGCTCTATCGCCTCGAAGCCGAATGGGAAGCCGCTCGACTGCTCACCCTGCGCGCCGCCTGGATGGCCGACAACCGCATCCCCAACTCCAAAGAAGCCTCGATGGCCAAAGCGAAAGCCGGAAAAGTGGGCAATGAAGTGACCCTGCAATGCGTCGCTCTCGCCGGCGCCATCGGCTACGGCGAGGACGAGCTCCTGGAAAAATGGGCGCGCGACTCGAAGATCCTCGACATCTTCGAAGGCACACAACAGATCCAGTTGCTCATCATCGCCCGCCGCCTGCTCGGCAAGACCTCCGCCGAGCTGAAATAGCCCGGCGGCACCCGCCCCCTCATCGCCTCGACACCTCCCTTTGTGCTCATCAAGACCCCTCTGAGCCACCTGCCTACGGGCAGGTTTTTATGACTCCGACACGGCCGTTTCACCGCAGCCC
>JAKBFV010000063.1 GCA_021833365.1 Pseudomonadota bacterium
TTGTCGCCTTAATTTTGTTATAAAGTCCAGGCCCATGCCGGGCCTGAGAAATCGATAAGAAGAATCTTTCTGGGAAGATGAGCAGCTATGAAGGGATGGGGGATCGGCGTCATGACGACGCTCTGTCTGTTGACGCAATGGGCGGCGGCAGACGCCAGCACGGACGCTTCGGGCAATACGCCATCATCGTCCTCCAGCACCAGCACCCCGGCGACGAACTCCGGCACGGCTGGCGCAGCCGCGCCGGCCAGCACGCCTGCTACGCCGGCCAGTGACACCTCCTCGGCAGGAGGATCGAGCCAGAAGGCAGAGGCGGCGCTCAAGCAACAGGCCACCGACGCCTCTTCGGAGAAGAATCTCGAACAGGTCTTCGATGCTTCGCAGCCGACCTATTCCCTGCTCAGAAAAGGCGATGCGACCCTCTATTACACCTTCGATTACACCTACTACTATAACGCCGCCATCGATATCGCGTTGACCTCGAACTCCTCGGCGATTTCGCGTTTCCGTATCGAGGAAGATGCGCAGAGTACGGTCACCAACACGCTATCGCTGGATTATGGCGTCAAGGACAACCTGACCTTCAATACGACCTTGCCCATGGTCGCCAAGTACGACTCGACCAACAATCTGACCACCATGGCGCTCGGCGACGTTTCCTTCGCGGCGCGTTGGCAGCCGGTGCCGGTGGAACGCGGCGCCATGTCGACGACCCTGTTCGGAGTCTTCTCGACCGCTTCCGGGGTGAGTCCTTATACGATCAATCTGAACTCTGATCTGTCGACGGGTAAAGGCTATTATGCCGTCACCGGCGGCGCCAGTTTCAGCGATGTGCTCGATCCTGTCGTTCTGTTCGGCTCCTTGTCCGACACCATCGGTCTGCCCGTCAATGGCCTCAATCAGAATCGCGCCGGATCGATCCTCACCTCCTTCCAACCAGGCGATACGATGTCGATGTCGGCGGGCCTTGGCTATTCGCTCAACTATGACATCTCGGTGACGGCGTCCTACCAGATGAGCTATGCCCTGCAGACGACTTACAACATGGTCTCGGCGGGAGTGGCCTCGCGTGTGGTGACGCCCGATATGCTGGCGGCTTCGATCAACTTCTCGGTCGGTTTTCGCACCACGCCGACGCAGATCGTCAATATCGGTTTCGCCTATGGTCTGACCCAGGATACGCCCAATATCGATCTGACCGTGACCTTGCCCATGGATGTCTCGGGCATGATGAAGAGCTACTGAGCAGGAAGCCTAGGTGATGACGCTGGTAAGATCCTTGCGGCGCTGGCTGCTGGTCGGCCTCATGGTCTGGCAGGGAAGCGCCTATGCGGGTGCTTTGGCGACCGACCTCTCGGTGGACGTGCGCGCACTATCCTTGGGTAATGCGGTCACCGCTGATCCCCCAGGCGTCAACGCCATCAACTATAACCCTGCCGGTCTCGCCCTGCTCGATGGCCGCCATGTCGACTATCAGTTCTTCGGCATCCAGTTTGGTATCAGGTCGCAGTTCAGCGCCCCGCCGGGCTACAATGTCTTCGGCTACTCGGACGATCCCATCGTCTGTCAGGAGCCCAATGGCAACGTCAGCTATTGCAAGAACTTCGTCACCTCGGACAGTACGGTGCAGGGGGTGGCCCTGTACATCCCGGTGCTCGGCAAGACCGTCGATCTGCCACCAGGGCCGGCGATCGCGCCGCTGTTCGGGTTCTCGGTCAAGCCGGCGGGTTCGCGCCTGACCTTCGCCAACGCCATGTATGCGCCTCTAGCGGCGGGTTTTTATCGCGATCCGACCGATCCTGGCAATTATCTCGGGCAACAGATGGCGCTCGAGCGCATCACCTTGTTCTCGCCATCGCTGGCCCTGCAGATCAACGATCGCTGGATGGTCGGCGGTGGTGTCACCATGTCCTATCAGGCGATGTCGCTGGACACCAATTTCCGTTCGCCCAACGAGTTGCTCGGCGTCCTGCGCATGATCAATGACTCGGTCTGCCCGCCCTTTCGTGGCAATGGCAACTTCGTCACCGACCTCTTTCTCTTCGGTTTTTGTAACGCTCAGCAAGGCATCGGTCCTTTCACTAACCTGGCCTCGTTGAAGATGAGTATGCAGGACACGCTCTCACCAGGTTACAACCTCGGTGTGCTGTGGAAGCCTTCCGACCGCTTCTCCTGGGGCGCCGTCTATCGTTCAGCTTCGCACGACCACATGATCGGCAAGTACGAGATCGATTACGCCCAAGGGACCCAGGATGTCTTCAACGCTGTCGGTGCGTCAGCGACGGGTAGCATCCTGCTCTCCATCCTCGGTCTGCCGACCTCGGTGCCGCCCAAGGAGACCGGATTGGTGTCGATGAATCTGACCTATCCTCAGCACTTCCAGACCGGGGTGTCCTGGCGCCCCTGGCATCCCTTCAAGGTGAACTTCGACATCAGCTGGGACGACTACTCGCAATGGTCGAGTTTCCCGCTGCAGTTCGACCGCACACCGGCGGTTCTACGTCTGGCGCATCTGCTCTCGCCCAATGCCACTCTCAGCTCCCTCAATATGCCGCTCGGTTTCCAGAGTCCGTGGTCCTGGGGTATCGGCACCGAGACTTCGCTGAGCAGTCGCTTGGTCCTGCGTGTCGGTTATGAAGATCGCGGTTCGGCGATTCCTCTCGACAAGCGCAGCACCCTCGTGCCGATCAATAACGCGCATATGTATGGTCTTGGCTTTGGTTATCATCTCGACAAGGATACCGACGTCGACTTCACCATCATGCACCTCTACAGCCATGACGTCATTCCAGCGGGTAGCAGCTCCAACTTCAATGCCACCGGCATCAACAACCTGATCTACAACCCCTATGGCGGACTCGATGGCACCACCTATGCCTCGATCAATATGATAGGCATGGCCTATCGCACCCGTTGGTGACGTCATGCGCAGACTTGCCTGCCTTCTCATGCTGGCTTTGAGCGCGTGTGCGAGTCTGAAAGCGCAACACACGCCAGTGACAGGGACACGCTGGCTGATGGATCCTTCCGGTCACCTCATCGCGGTGTCGGAAAAGGTGAAGGCGGCGAAGAGCGCGGCGGTGACGCCTGCCACAGGGGCGGCGGTGGCAGGCCTCGGGGTGCTGGCCGTTCCCGCTACTGCAACGCCCGCCGTGTCCGTCGGTGTGCCGGATGATCTGCAGCGGCGCGGCAATTTTGCTAGCGATCTGATGGCGCAACCGTTCACACCGGTCGAAGCTATCGATCAGGGGCGTGCTGGCAAAAAGCATTTTTTTGTGCTGCCTTCGGGGGTCAATGGCGAGGTGGCGACGACCGATCTCAGTGTGCATACGGTGCCTCAGGATCATCTCGATCGTCGTCAACCTCTGCTCTCGGCGGCGCCTGATGCCTGGGTGACACGGGCACCAGGGGGCCAGCCGGTTATTGCGACGCAGCTCAGCGACTGGCGCCTGCCCTTGCAGTCTTGGCGCGATCAGGACTTTACGCGTGCCGAGTCGGGCTTGCAGATCAATCTTGGTTCTGCAGATGAGCGCTGGGTGCAGGTGGCGGGCAACAGCTATATGAGCTTGGGTGTGGTCTTGTTGCCGCGTAAGAAGGCGAGCCTTGCTGACCGCAAGATACAGGTTTTTGAATACGAGAATGTCGGCTGTCGGGCTTGCCTGTTCATGCCGACGCTGCTGGCTCTCGATGCGCGCAATCAGCCGCTGGGTCTCTACCGTGGCTTTTTCGATCGCTACCGGCCAGGTGGGCGATTCTCGTTTCCGGGATGGCGTGGACGTTTGCAGTTGCCGGCAGCGACGCAGCGCCTCCTGATCGTCGATGAGCGTCCGTTACCCGCGGGTATTCCCCGTCATCTACCGACTTTTTCTGTGGAGTATGCCCAGTGAGATGCATCCTTGGTTTGTGCTTGGGACTCGTCATGCTCATGCTGAGTGCCTGTGGCACTGGCGGCAGCAGCAGTATCAACAGCGGCTCGTCGGCATCCAGCAATATCAGCGCCGCCTGTTCGGCGATCAGTGGTGCCACCTGCATCAGCGGCCGTTTTGTCGATGATGCGGTGAGCAATCTGCACTATAGCTGTGGTGACAGTTCGGGGACGGTGCAGGCGGTGACCGATGCCGGGGGGGTATTCTCCTGCCCGAAAGACAGCGGCACCGTCGATTTCTATCTCATCAATGCCGCCGGCACGGTCAAGGTCGATCTCGGCACGGCGCCGGTGGTGCAGACCAGCTATACCAATGGTCTGAGTACGCCGGGCTATCTGCTGGTGACGCCGCGCACACTCGCCAGCAATACCGCCTCCGAGACTTATAACGACTATGAACTCAATCTGACCCGTTTTCTCTTTCTCTTCGATAGCAGTAGTGGCGCCATCATCGGAGCTTCGCGCCTGACCAACGTCATCACCATCTCCGCCACCGATGAGGAGAGCATCGCCGATCTCCTGCCACCGGCGGCGGCAGGAAGTGCATCGCCGAGCAGTCTGCAGGTCGTGCTCGGACCGAGTGATTTTGCCTTGTCGGAGAGCAATTTCGATACGCGTGTTCAGGCTATGGTCAATGGCCTTGGGCGACCGCTGGCGACGCAGGCGCAGGCGAGTGCGCATCTCGATGCCCTGTTGCCGGAAACGCGCGCGGGCCTGTACTATTCGATCGGCGGCACCATTTCGACCTCGGCGGTGTCGGTCGGCGGCTTCTACGGCGACAATGGCGGCTCCGAGCAGCTCTTCGCCGAGCCCTTTCTGCTTTTCGATCGTGCTGGTCGTTCCTGGGGCCTGATGGTCGACTCCCTTGCCAGTTGTGGCGGCTCGTGCAGCAATACCAGCAATTCCCTGCTCTCATCGCCGGAGCTGGCGACGACGCCGGCCAACTACGATACCACCCAGCCTTTCGCCGTGATCTCGCGCGCCGGCCAGTTCCGTACCACCTTCGATCTGCCCTCCAATCAAGGCATCGTGCAGATCACCCAGGGACGATTCAATCTCGATCTCATCGCCGATACGCCGGTCAATTATCAGAGTGCCTATGGCACGACGGCGGCGCCACCGACCGCTGATCTCGGCACCTTCAGCATGAGCAGCACTGGCATCACTGGCAAATATGGCATGCTGCGCGACATCGTCGCCGCTCCCACCCTCGATCCGACGCTCTGGGGCAAGCAGGTCCTTCCTCTGCACCTGCTGCTGACTTTCTATGACAGCACGCCCGGGCAACCGAATCTTCTGGGCCAGCTCGGCATCGTCGTCCTGCCGGATGGCAATATCGCTACCGATCTCAACCATACCTGCGCCGCGGTCAACACTTCGACCTTGATCGATGCTCTCGGTGTGCAACAGTATCCCGTCGGCATCGTCGACAACATCTTCCAGGACAGTACCTCGACCGCGACCTACCTCGGTCTGACCTTGCTCACACCGATCAATACGGCGATCCCCTCAGCCATCCAGGGCGTCATGATCGGAGGTGCCGGCAACAATGCCGCCGTCCGTCTGCGCCTCGATGCGCAAGGTGGCGCTTCCCTGCAGTACCAGATGTTCGGCAACAATCTCGACAGCAACGGCAACCCCCTGCCCGATAGCGTCACCAGCAATGCGGCGCTGTGGGTCAATGTCTATGGTCAGAGCAATGCTCTTTCCCTGGTCAATCAAAGCCAGAGCAACAGCAATCTCCTGTCGACGGCGCAGAGCGCCACCTATGGCTCCGGCGGACAGGTCCTGGCACAGCTGGAGGCTTGTGGTCCCTGAGGAATACAGGGCCCCCAGCCGGCTGGCATGGGGGTGATGATGCGGGGAGACTCAGCGGCAGCGCGCGCCGAGATGGGGTTTGATCTTGTCGCGGAAGGAGAGCAGGGCACTCTCGGTGCGCTCCCAGTCGAGGCAGGCGTCGGTGACTGAAACGCCGTAGCGCAGCTGCTGAGGATCGGCGGGGATGTCCTGGCGTCCGAAAAAGAGATGACTCTCAAGCATGATGCCGACGATGGAGCGATTGCCGTCGACGATCTGTTGCGCGATGTTGTCGAGCACCAGAGGTTGCAGGGCGGCGTCCTTGTTGGAGTTGGCGTGCGAGGTGTCGATCATGATGTTCGCTGCCAGCTGGGCTTTTTCTAGGTCGCGTTCAGCGAGAGCGACGCTGACCGAGTCATAGTTGGGCTTGCCATCACCGCCGCGCAGGACGATGTGGCTGTAGGGGTTGCCGCGCGTCTGCACGATGGCGACCTGGCCGTCCTGGTTGATGCCGAGGAAGCTGTGTGCCTGGCTGACCGAGAGCAGGGCGTTGATCGCCACTTTCAGGCCGCCGTCGGTGCCGTTCTTGAAGCCGACCGGGCATGACAGGCCACTCGACATCTCGCGGTGGGTCTGTGACTCGGTGGTGCGTGCGCCGATCGCCGACCAGGCGATGAGATCCTGCAGGTATTGCGGCGAGATCGGGTCGAGGGCCTCGGTGGCGCAGGGCAGTCCCATGGCGTTGAGATCGAGCAGCAGCTGTCGTCCGAGACGCAGACCATCGGCGATGCGAAAACTGTCATCCATATAGGGGTCATTGATCAGACCCTTCCAGCCGACGGTCGTGCGCGGCTTCTCGAAATAGACGCGCATGATCAGGCATAGGGTGTCATCGACTTGTGCGCTCAAAGCTTGGAGTTTGCTGGCGTATTCATGGGCGGCGGCGATGTCGTGGATGGAGCAGGGGCCGACGACGACGAACAGACGCGGATCGCGACGTTCGAGGATGGCGCGCACCGCTGCCCGGCCAGCCAGCACGGTCGCTTCGGCGGCAGCGCTGATCGGTTGTTCGGTCTTGAGCTGTCGTGGCGGGATGAGGACTTCGATATTGCGTATGTTGACATCTTCGACGGCTTGTTCAGACATGGTCTCTCCGAAAGACTAGGCGCCAGCAAGCCTGCCATCTTAACACGATCAGGCGCTGGCGTCAGGGGCGAGATCGACGCTTTCGGCCAGGGTGGGGACGTCGGTGATGATGGATGCAACACCGAGAGCGGCGAGTTCGCGCATGCGCACGGGGTCGTTGACCGTCCAGGTGGAGACGGGCAGGCGGCGATCATGGGCGCGCTGCAGCAGTGCCGCCTGACAGCGTCTTTCCTGTGGTCCGATCTGTACACAGGCGAGCGCCTCAGCGAGCTGCAGGGCGACGTCATCGGCCATGTCTTCGAACAGCAGTCCGCGCGGCAGGTGTGGCGCTGCCTGGCGCAGGGCGTCGAGAAAGACAGGATTGAAGGAGGTGCAGACACCGCGTCCGGCGAGGCGATGGCGAGCATAGAGCGCCGGTAATTGCGCGACGACGAGATCGATCTCGTCGCGGTCACGGGCTTTGACTTCGAGCTGCAGGTGCTCGAAGTCGGCGAGTTCGCTGAGGACGGCGTCGAGACTAGGGATGCCCTCGCGCTGTGGCCATGCCGGATGGCTGCGATGCACAGCATCGAGAGCGGCGAGGCTATGCTGATCATGGTCACGGATACGACCATGGCCATCGGTGCAACGCTCGAGGTCAGGATCATGGGCGACGACGAGAACGCCGTCGCTGGCGACCTGGATGTCAAACTCGACGCTCAGGACGCCGCAACGGCGTAGGTGACGAAAGCCGCCTAAAGTGTTCTCCGGAGCCTCGCCACGTGCACCGCGATGTCCGATGATACGCATCAGTGCGGTGATGTCGGCGTGCCGGCCGTGGCGCTGGTGGCGACGCTGTTGATGACGTAATCACCCTGGAAATAGACGATGTAGCCGGGGTAGACCCAGCGGGTGATCGGCGGATTGCCGACGGCGGCGAGTTTTTGTGTCGGTTCGCCGAAGTGCAGGGCGACGTCGGTCATGATCATGCCGCGCTGTGGCAGGCTATCGCTGGCGCTGGCCAGGGCAGCCAGGCTGGTGAACAGCATGACCGGCATCCATTTTAGCATCGAGCTCATCATTTTCTCCTCGCGGCGGTGCGCATTCGCCGATCTTAGGCAGGCCATCGTCACAGCGCAAGCCCTTAGGGCTGCGCCGGTCGGCGCAAGGCGAGGCGGACGATAGCCTGACGATCGCATTCACGCAGGCAGACAAATTCTGTGCCTAGGATATAATCCCCAGCGCCTGCCCGGCAGTGTAGGATACGGGCGGTAACCGCGACGTGCAGGCTGTAGCTGGCGCTGAGCAGGAGATGGACCGCCTGTCGCGGTTCAAAAGCTTGTGCATGGTGAAAACTGACGCCGCCTTCGCTGAGGTCGATGCCCGGCCAGCTGACGAGGGAGCGCAGGCCAGCGTCGATCAGTGCGTGCAGCAGCAGATCCTGCTTGCGTTCCTGGACGCTGAGATAACGTGCGATTTCGGGTTGTGCCGTGTTGACTTGTCGCCAGAGTGGGCGCGATTCCTGGTCGAGGGCCGACTGCAGATCGGCGATCTGCATCACCTCGGGCAGAGCCAGAGCGGGATCGTAAGGGTCGAGGTCGACCTGGGCCTCCTCGATGGCGCGGCAGACGACCCGAATCGGCGCTTGCGCGCGATAGAGTCGACGACGTTCGTAGAGATCCTTGGCCATCATCGCAGGGGTTCCCGTCCACTATTGAGGATCATACTAGCTCATGTTGAGGCCGCTTTCCCTGTTCATCGGCTTGCGCTATATCCGCGCCCGCCAACGCAACCATTTCATCTCCTTCATCTCCTTGACCTCGATACTGGGGCTGACCCTGGGGGTGGCGGTGATGATCACCGTCCTGTCGGTGATGAATGGTTTTGATCATGAGTTGCGCACGCGCATCCTCGGCATGGTGCCGCAGGCCACCCTCAATGCCTACCAGCCCATCGAAGACTGGCCACAGCTCGCCCAGGTGGCGATGCGCAATCCCCAGGTCGTCGCGGCGGCACCTTTCATCCAGATGCAGGGCATGTTGACTGCCGCCGGTCAGGTCAGTGGTGCTTTCGTGAGTGGCGTCCTGCCGAGCGCCGAAAAGCAGGTCTCCATCGTCGATACGGCCATGTTGCACGGCCATCTCGATGACCTGCGCCCAGGCCACTTCGACATCATCCTCGGTCAGGGGCTGGCCAGTGCCCTCGGCGTCGGCATCGGCAGTCAGGTGATGCTGGTGTTGCCCGAGACCTCGCCGTCGCCAGCTGGAGTCATCCCGCGCTTCAAGCGCTTCACCGTCGTCGGCATCTTCAAGGTGGGGGCCGAGGTCGACGGTTCTCTCGCCTATGTCCATCTCGATGACGCCGCCCGCTTGCTGCGCATGCCCGGGCAGGTACAGGGCATACGCCTGCGCCTGCGTGATCTGTTCCAGGCACCCCAAGTGGTGCGGCAGATCCTCACTCAGCTCTCGGACAATTTTTACGGCAGCACATGGCAGGACACGCAGGGCAATCTGTTCAGTGCCATCCGTATGGAAAAGACGATGATGGGCCTGCTGCTCTTCCTGATCGTCGCCGTCGCTGCTTTCAATATCGTCTCCAGTCTGGTCATGACGGTGACCGACAAGAAAGCCGATATCGCCATTTTGCGCACCCTGGGCGCCAGTCCAGCGACGATCCAGCGCATTTTTATGGTGCAGGGCGGCTTCGTCGGCCTGCTCGGTACGAGTCTCGGTGTGGTCAGCGGCGTCCTGCTCGCACTCAGCATCAGCGCTATCGTGCAGGGTATTCAGCGGCTTTTTGGACTCGATCTCTTCGCTGCCTATTTCGTCGATTACTTGCCGTCGCGATTGCAGATGAGCGACGTCGGCATGGTCGCCCTCATCGCTTTGAGCCTGAGTTTTCTGGCGACGCTCTATCCTTCGCGCCGAGCGGCGCGCGTACAACCTGCCGAGGCCTTGCGCTATGAGTGAATTCGTTCTGCGCGCGCAAGGCGTGAGCAAGATCTTCGACGCCACGCATGAGCATCTGCAGGTCCTGCAGGGCGTCGATATCGCGGTCAAGGCCGGTGAGTTCGTCGCCATCGTCGGTAGCTCCGGCAGCGGCAAGACCACCTTGCTGCACATTCTCGGGGGGCTGGCGACACCGAGCGCTGGCGAAGTGCGTCTCATGGGCATGGATTTCAGTCGCCTCGACGAGCGCGATCGTGGTCGCCTGCGCAATCTGCATATGGGCTTCGTTTATCAGTTTCATCATCTGCTGCCGGAATTCAGCGCTCAGGAAAATGTCGCCATGCCCCTGCTCATCCGGGCCACGGCGCCGGCCATGGCCATGGAGTTGGCGGCACAGATGCTGGACCGTGTCGGGCTAGCGGCGCGTTTGCGCCACAAGCCCGCCGAGCTGTCGGGCGGTGAGCGTCAGCGGGTGGCCCTGGCGCGGGCGCTGGTGACGCAGCCGGCGGTGGTCCTGGCCGATGAGCCGACCGGCAACCTCGACGACCATAACGCTCGTGCGGTGCACGCCTTGATCATGGAACTGAACGAGCAACTCGGCACGAGTTTTGTTATCGTGACGCATGAGCGCGCTCTGGCGCGCCAGGCGCGTAGGGTGCTCGGCATGCGTGATGGCCGACTTGAAGAACATCTGGATGTTTAGGGAGTAGTCAGGGTGTGGGATCTTGTCAAATCCGGTGGTTGGGCCATGGCGCCTATCGTGGTGGTGTCGGTTCTGGCCTTGGCGATCGTCTTGGAGCGTATGTGGAGTCTGCGTCGGCGGCGCCTGGTGCCGCCCGATCTGCTCATGCAGGTGTGGGACTGGATACGTACGCAGAAGCTCGATAAGGACAAGTTGCGCCAGATTCGGCAAGCTTCTCCTCTCGGTGAGATCTTCGCCGCTGGCCTGGTGAACTCGCAGCACGGTCGCGAGATCATGAAAGAAGCGATCGAGGAGGCGGCCAGCCGCGTCGTGCATGAGATGGAGCGTTATATGACCTTGCTCGGCACCATCGCCGTCATCTCGCCCCTGCTCGGTCTGCTCGGTACGGTCTTCGGCATCATCACCACCTTTCTCAGCATCACCTCGCACGGCAATGCCGACCCGAGCATGCTCGCCAGCGGCATCGCCGAGGCCCTGGTGACGACGGCAGGAGGTCTGGTGGTGGCCATCCCGGCGCTGATCATGCATCGCACGCTGATGCGCCATATCGCCACCATGACCGTCGAGATGGAGCAGCAGGCGATCAAACTCGTCGACATCGTGCATGGCGACCGTGAAGTCGATGCGACGGGAGCCGCCTGATGCGTTTCCGTCGACCGACCCAGGATCCGCTCGAGATCAATCTGACGCCCTTGATCGACTGTCTGCTGTTTCTGCTCATCTTCTTCATGCTGTCGACCAGCTTCACCCGCTCCGGTCGCCTGCATCTGAGTCTGCCGCGTGCCAAGACGCAGGCGAACGCTCCGACCCCGGCCGACACCTTAAATGTGACGGTGAGCCGGGAAGGGCGCTATGCCATCAACGGGCATGAGGTCGCCGGTAGCGATGAAGCGAGTCTGCAAGCGGCCCTGGCCGCAGTCAGCGCTGGTCGACATGATCAGGAGTTCATCATCGAGGCCGATGGCGCCAGCCCACATCAATCGGTGGTGACGGTGATGGACGCCGCCGGTCGCCTCGGCTTCGTCAATATCGCGATAGCGACGCAGGAGCCGCATGAGCACTGAGTCCTATCCCGGTACGGTGGTGCTGCGCCGCCTGCTCGCCTATAGCCGGCGCTATCTGCGCTATTTCGTGCTCGGTCTGCTCGGTTTTGCCGCCAACGCCGCTGCTGAGAACGGCGCCGTGCAGGTGATCAAGTTCATCACCGACGCCCTCACCCGGCATGACGCGCGCGCGCAGTTCTGGATCCCCGCCCTGGTGGTCGCCCTGGTCGTCGTGCGTGGTGCGGGCTCCTTCGTCGGCAACTATTACATCTCCTGGGTGGCGCGCAATATCGTCTACGTTCTGCGCACGCAGATGTTCGATCGTCTGCTGCGCCTGCCAGCCGCTTACTACCACCTCAACTCGCCGGCACGCATCGCCGCCAAGATCCTCTATGACGTCGAGCAGGTCACTTCCGCCGCCACCGACGCTGTCATCACCCTGGCGCGCGAGGGCCTGACCACGCTCGCCTATCTTTCCCTGCTGTTCTGGTACAACTGGCGGTTGTCGTTGCTCATCCTGCTCATCGGCCCCCTCATCGGCAAGGTGGTGCAGATGGCGTCGCAGCGTTTTCGTCAACTCAGTCGCAGCATTCAGGTGTCGATGGGCGATATCAACCATGTCACCAATGAAGTCATCAATGGCTACACCGTAGTCAAGAGCTTCGCCGGCGAAGACTATGAGCGCGAGCGCTTTCAGCGCGCCTCCAACGAGTATCTGCGTCAGACCATGAAGATGGTCGTGACCAGCTCTCTGAATACGCCGGTGGTGCAGGTGATCATCGCCATGGCCATGTCGATCATCGTCTGGCTGGCTTTGGGGCCGCGTTCCACCGGCTTTCATACGGCCGGTGAGTTCATCGCCTACTTTACTGCGGCGGGCCTGCTCGCCAAGCCGGTGCGAGCGCTCACCGACGTCAATGCCAAAGTGCAGAAGGGCATCGCTGCGGCGCAGTCGGTCTTCGCTCTCATCGATCTCGAAGCGGAACCGGATCACGGTCATCTCGTCGTCGAGCGGGCGCAGGGCGATTTGCGTTTCGAGGCGGTCAGCTTTGCTTATGCGGCACAGGCGCCGGTCTTGCAGGACATCGACTTTCACATCGCCCCCGGGCAGTCGGTGGCCATCGTCGGGCGCTCGGGGGCGGGGAAGACGACCCTGGTCAATCTGCTGTCGCGCTTTCAGGACCCCAGTCAGGGCCGTATCCTTCTCGATGGTCAGCCGCTGCCGGACTATCAGCTGTCGAGCTTGCGCCAGCAAGTGGCGACGGTCAGCCAGAAAGTCATGCTGTTCAATGACAGCGTGCTGCACAACATCGCCTATGGCGCTTATGCGGCCTGCTCGCGTGCCGAAGTCGAGGCGGCCTGCAAGGCCGCTTATGCCCATGACTTCATCATGGCACTGCCGCAGGGTTATGAGACGCAGATCGGTCAGGATGGTGTGCAGCTGTCGGGAGGACAAAGGCAGCGCTTGGCCATCGCTCGCGCCATTCTCAAAAATGCGCCGGTGCTGATTCTCGATG
Organism: Pseudomonadota bacterium; assembly: GCA_021833365.1. Classification (GTDB taxonomy): domain Bacteria; phylum Pseudomonadota; class Gammaproteobacteria; order Pseudomonadales; family Moraxellaceae; genus JAJZHK01. Next base: position 13,059 of record JAKBFV010000063.1, read on the forward strand.
AGGCGACCTCGGCCCTCGACAATGAGTCCGAGTATTATATCCAGCGTGCCCTCGACGCCATCATGCGCGAGAGAACGACGCTGGTCATCGCGCATCGCCTCTCGACCATCGAGAACGCCGATCTCATCCTGGTCATGGATGCCGGTCGCATCGTCGAGCAGGGCCAGCATGCCGAGTTGCTGGCGCGTCAGGGCATTTATGCGCAATTGCATAGCCGGCAGTTCCATGATCTCGATACGGAGGAGGCGTGAAGCGGTTTTTCCTTCGCCACTGGTATGGTCGCGTCGGCATTCTCTGGCTGCTGTGGCCCCTGGCGGCGCTCTATGCGCTCATCGTCGGCGCGCGGCGCATGGTTTATCAACGCTGGCCGCAGTGCTCGTCAGCCTTGCCGGTGAAGGTGCTGGTGGTCGGCAACATCAGCGTCGGCGGTACCGGTAAAACGCCCATGGTGCTCGCTCTCATCGAGCATCTGCGCGCCTGTGGCTGGCACCCGGGGGTCATCAGTCGTGGCTATGGCGGACGGCAGCGACAGGCGACCCTCGTGCGGGCTGACAGCGATCCTGCTGAGGTCGGTGATGAGCCGCTGCTGCTGGTACAGCGCAGCGCTGTGCCCTTGGTCATCGGGCGTGATCGGGTGGCGGCGGCGCGTCATCTGCTCGCCACGCATGCCGAGGTCGACCTGATCATCAGCGATGACGGCCTGCAGCATTATCGCCTGCGACGCGATGTCGAGATCGTCCTTTATGACGCGCAGCGCGGTCTCGGCAATGCTCATCTTCTGCCCCTCGGTCCACTGCGTGAGCCAGCGGCGCGGGCGGTCGGCTGTTTGCAGGTGTGGACCAGCATCGACGCCGCTTTTCGGCCGCCACAGGGACACACCATGCTCTTGCACGCCGAGGCACCGCGCCTGTTGCAAGGGGGGGCTCCGTGGCCGGTCACAGCGCCGGCGGCGATCGCTGCCTTTGCCGGTATCGGCAACCCTGAACGGTTTTTTGCCAGCGTGCGCGCTCTTGGCTTTAGCCTGCAGGAGCACGCCTGGCCGGATCATCATCGCTATCGGCGCGAGGATTTTGCCCACCTCGACCGGCCCGTGCTGATGACCGAAAAAGATGCCGTCAAATGTCGTACCCTGGCGCCCCTGGACAGCGCCTATCTGCCGGTGACGGCGGCGCTGCCCCTGGCTTTCTGGCAAGAACTCGATGATGCCCTGAAAGGGCGAGGATGACGCTCATGTTGGACAAACGTTTGCTGGATGTACTGGCTTGCCCGCGCTGCAAAGGCCCGCTCGAGTACGACGCAGGTCAGCAGGAACTGATCTGTCGTGGCGAGGCCCTGGCTTATCCCATCCGTGATGGCATACCGGTGATGCTGGTCGCCGAGGCGCGGCCCCTGAGCCCGCCACCTGCGCCCCAGGATCGTCCGGCGTGAGCGGTTTTCACGTCGTCATTCCGGCGCGCTACGCATCGACGCGCTTGCCGGGCAAACCTCTGCTCGATATCGCTGGCAAGCCCATGCTCGCCCATGTCTATGAGCGCGCTTGTCAGAGTCAGGCGCAGAGGGTGTTGATCGCCACCGATGACGAGCGCATCGCCGCCGTCGCCGAGTCCTGGGGCGCCGATGTGCTGATGACTGCCGCGACGCATCCATCCGGCACCGATCGTCTGCAGGATGTGGCCTTGCAGATGGGCTGGGATGACGCCACCTGCGTCGTCAATGTCCAGGGTGATGAGCCATTGCTGCCGCCGGCCCTGATCGATCAGGTGGCCGCCAATCTCCTGGCACGACCGCACGTCGCCATCGCCACCCTCGCCGAGCCGATCACTTCCTGGCACGATCTCGAGCAGCCGCAGATCGTCAAGGTCGTGCGCGACGTCCAGGGCTTGGCCTGCTATTTCAGCCGTTCGCCCATCCCTTATCTCCGTGATGAGCAGGCGCGCGCTGCGGCGAAGCCACCGCCGCAGCTGTACTGGCGTCATCTCGGTCTTTATGCTTATCGCGTCGGTTTTCTGCATGACTATGTGCGCTGGCCGCAGGCCGATAGCGAGCTGGCCGAGTCGCTCGAGCAGCTGCGCGCCCTGCATCATGGCGCTCGTATCCACGTCGATGCCTGTCTCCAGCCCTTGCCAGCGGGGGTCGATACCGAGGCCGATCTGCTGCGTGTGCGCGCTTTGCTGGGGGGCTGAGATGGCCGTCGATCTGCGCTTGCACAATACCCTCGGTCTGCCGTGCCAGGCCGATGAACTGCAGATCGTCACCACGCTGGCAGAGCTGCAAGCCGGCTTGCCGCGCTGGAATGATCCATCCCTGCTCGTGCTCTCCGGTGGCAGCAATGTCGTGCTGCCGGAGATCTGGCCCGGTCGCGTCCTGCAGCCGGCGTTGCGCGGCCGGCAGGTGCGCGAAGAAAAAGACGCCATCCTGATCCAGGTCGGCGCTGGTGAGTCGTGGCCGGATCTGGTGCGCTGGACTCTGGCGCAGGGTTGGTCGGGTCTGGAGAATCTCAGTGACATCCCGGGCTGGGTCGGCGCCGCTCCGCTGCAGAATATCGGCGCCTATGGCGTCGAACTGGCGGATGTCCTGCAGGAAGTGCAGAGCGTCGATCGTCGTGACGGCCGCCTGCGGCGCTGGCAGC